>LUZE01000054.1 GCA_001602845.1 Bacteroidales bacterium Bact_13
ACGGTGGTCTGCGACCCGGGCGACTACGGGCGCATCATCGACCAGATCAACAGCAACGGCAACACGACGCCGGAGACCCGGCTGGAGCTTTCCGCCAAGGCCTATACGCATACGGCCCAGTACGATACGATGATCGCGCGCTATATGCGTGCGCAGGCCGGCCTGCCGGAGAAACTGTTCCTCGAATACGACCTGAAGCAGCCGCTGCGGTATGGCGAGAATCCGCACCAGGAAGCGCGTTTCTATGCGGCGAAGGAGCCGCAGCCGTACTCCCTGGCGTTCGCCCGGCAGATCCAGGGCAAAGAGATGTCCTACAACAACATACAAGACGCCAACGCGGCCCTGAACATCGTGCGCGACTTCGCCGACCAGCCGTTCTGCGTGGCGTTGAAGCACATGAATCCGTGCGGCGCGGCAGTGGGGGAGACCATCGAGGAAGCCTGGCAGGCGGCCTACGAGGCCGACAAGGTGAGCATTTATGGCGGCATCGTGGCGGTGAACCGCACGCTGACGGCCGAGGTGGCGAAGGGGATGAAGCCCATCTTCCTGGAGATCGTCATCGCGCCGTCCTTCACGCCGGAGGCGCTGGAGATCCTGTCGTCGAAGAAGAACCTGCGGGTGCTGGAGGTTTCGATGGAGCCGGAGAAGGAGGTACCGATGCAATATGTGGGTGTGAATGGCGGGATGCTGGCGCAGCATCTGGACGTTTCGGTTGAGCCGCTCTTCGCTGAGATGTGCGTGACGAAGGTCAAGCCGACGGAGGCGCAGATGCGCGACCTGGATTTCGGCTGGAGGATTGTGAAGCATGTGAAGTCGAATGCGATTGCGGTGGTGAAGGACGGGCACACGGTGGGTGTGGGTGCCGGCCAGATGAATCGTGTGGGTTCGGCGGAAATCGCTTTGAAAGAGGCGCAGGCTGCCGGCTTTACGAAGGGCCTGGTGTTGGCTTCCGACGGGTTCCTGCCCTTCGGCGACACCGTCGCCCTGGCTGCCCAATACGGCGTTACCGCCATTGTGCAGCCTGGCGGCAGCATCCGTGACGAGGAATCCATCGCCAAGGCCGACGAGCTCGGTCTCACGATGCTTTTCACGGGCGTCCGCCACTTTAAACACTGACGATATGCTCAAGATTGGAGACAAAATGCCGTCGTTTGAGGTCGTGGACCAGGACGGAATGCCGGTGAAGTCGGAGGATTTCATCGGGAAGGGTCGTAAGACCATCATCTATTTCTACCCGAAGGACAATACGTCCGGATGTACGGCCGAGGCGTGCAGTTTCCGCGACAATTACGCAGAACTGACAGCGGCCGGCTATAACGTGGTCGGCGTCAGCAAGGACAGCGCGAAATCGCATACGGGTTTCCGGGCGAAATTTGAGCTGCCGTTCCGGCTGCTGGCCGATACGTCGCTGCAGATGCTGCAGGACTTCGGCGCCTGGGGCGAGAAGAAAATGTATGGTAAGACGACGATGGGAACGCTCCGCCGGACCTTTATCTTCGACGAAAACGGCATCCTGGAACGCATCATCGAAAAAGTGGATACCAAGAACGCCGCAGGGCAGATTCTGGAGGGATAAAATCATGGGAAAGAAAGTTTTGGTTGTGGGCGGTGGCGGCCGGGAGCATGCCATCGTGGATGCATTGAGCCGTTCGCCACAGGTCGGGAAAATCTATTGCGCGCCGGGGAATGCCGGCATCGGCGAGCAGGCGGAATGCGTGCCGCTGAAGGATACCGATATCGATGGCCTGCTGGCGTTTGCCGAGGAGAATGCCATCGACCTGACGGTCGTCGGCCCGGAGTCCGCGCTGGCAGCGGGGATTGTCGACCGGTTCCGTGCTGCGGGGCTCAATATCTTCGGCCATACGAAGGCGGCGACCGCCATCGAGTCGAGCAAGGACTTCGCTAAAAGGCTGATGGCCGGGGCTGGGGTTCCGACGGCGGCTTACCGTACCTTTACAGCCTATGACGAAGCCTGGGCCTATGTAAAAGCCGGTGCGTTCCCGACGGTCATCAAATACGACGGCCTGGCGGCCGGCAAGGGCGTGGTCGTGGCGGCGACGCCCGAAGAAGCCGAAGCGGCCCTACGCGACATGCTGCTCGACGGCCGTTACGGCGAAGGAAAGGTGGTCATCGAGGAATTCCTCACCGGCCCCGAGTTTTCGCTCATGGCTTTCGTCAGCGGACGGCAAGTCCGGTCGATGGTGGCCGCACAAGACCATAAACGCGCATTCGATGGCGATGAAGGTCCGAACACGGGCGGCATGGGCGCCTATACCGAGTCGTTCGCGACCGGCCGGAGCGGCCTCTCGTTCATCTCCGACGCCGATTATGACTTTGCCGTGACGAAGATCCTGCAGCCCGTCGCCAATGCGATGGCCGATGCCGGAACGCCGCTCAGCGGCGTGCTCTACGGCGGCCTGATGAAGACGCCTACGGGTGTCAAGGTCATCGAGTTCAACGCGCGTTTCGGCGATCCTGAGACGGAAGTGGTGCTGCCGCGCCTGGAGAGTGATATTTACGCTGTGTTTGAGGCGGTTGCGGAAGGAGGCGTGATTCCGGCCCTCGACTGGAAGGATGTGTCGGTGATGGGCGTGGTGATGGCTTCGAAGGGCTATCCGGGCAGTTATGCGAAGGGCGCGCCCATCGAAGTTGCGCCGGCGTTTGCGGAGCGCATCTATCACATGGGTACGAAGCGGACGGACGAGGGGCTGGTGACGGCTGGCGGCCGTGTGCTGATGGTGGTGGCGGAGGCTCCGATGATGGCTGCCGCCGCGAAGCGCTGCTATGCGGGCGTGTCGCTGATAAACTGTGAAAATTTGTTCTATCGTAAGGATATCGCTAAATATGTACTTTAAATGACGCTTCGTTGCTCTGGCATTTGTCTCGCTCGCGGAAAAAATGCTCGCGCGACAAATGCCACCCGCAACTGCGTTTGAAAGATAAACGTAAGCCATGGGAAGAATCATTGATGGAAAAGCCATTGCAGCAGGGCTTTATGAAGAAATGCTGCAGGAAGTCGACGAACTTGAGAAAAAGTACGGCCGCCGTCCGGGCCTGACGGTGATCATCGTGGGCAAGGACCCGGCCAGCCAGGTGTATGTCCAGAATAAGGAGAAGGCCGCGAAGAAGATCGGCCTGGTCTCCAATCTCGTCCGGCTGCCCGAGGAAACGCCGCAGGAGGAACTCCTGGATGTGATCGCCAAACTCAACGCCGACCCGACAGTCGACGGCATCCTGGTGCAACTGCCCGTGCCGAAACACATCGACAAGGACGCGGTCATCGCGGCCGTCGCGCCCGATAAGGACGTGGACGGTTTCTTCGGCATGAAGTCGGGCTTCACGATGAAGCAGGGCTATGTCGCTCCCTGTACGCCGAGGGCCTGCATCCACCTGATCAAGACGACAGGCGAGACCATCGAAGGCAAGCATGCCCTGGTGGTCGGCCGTGGGGAACTCGTGGGTAAGCCGGTGGCAACACTGCTGCTGGGTGAGAACGCAACGGTCACCATCGCGCACTCCCGCACCCGCAACCTCGGCGAAATCGCACGGATGGCCGACATCATTATTGCTGCCGTCGGCCGTCCCAACATCATCACGGGTGACATGGTCAAGCCAGGCGCCATCCTCATCGACGTGGGCATCAACCGTGGCGAGCACGGCAAGA
>LUZE01000055.1 GCA_001602845.1 Bacteroidales bacterium Bact_13
ATAAAGTTTACATTGTTCATACTCAATCTGTAAACCTATTTCAGGACAAGTCAAGCTGGTAACGCGCGAATGCGCGAGGGGTCTGGGGGCTGTGCCCCCAGATGAAAAGGTGCCCGTTCGGGCACAAAAAAACCAGCCTTTCAGCTGGTTTTTTTCGTGCCCGGAACAGGACTCGAACCTGCACAAACTTGCGTTTACTAGTCCCTGAAACTAGCGCGTCTACCGATTCCGCCATCCGGGCTTTCGGATTAGAGACTGCAAAGGTAGTATTTTTTTTCAAACATCATAAATTTTTTCATTGTTTATCAGTTTTTCACGCAGATGTCCAGATCTTTCAGATCGGTCTTGCAGAACACGGTCCTCGTCTCGTTCGGCTGCAGCGCAAAGAAGTTGTCGCTCCAGAAGACGGGGACGGCCAGGTTGCCGTCAGCGTCGTATGCCTTGAGGATGACCTGGGCGACGACGCCATCGAGCGGATTCCTGACCTTGACGGAATAGCCGCCTTCCGCGGGCTCCACGGTCACCTCGATTTCGGGGAACGCCTTTGCGAACACGAAATGAAGGTCCGTCCAGCTGCTGATCGGCGTGTCATACCAGGTCGTCTTTTCAAAGACATATTCGTTGTCCTTGGTACCGAGGGCGTAGAAGTTGTCAGCGACAGGCGTGCCGTCCTTCTCCGTCAGGAACAGGAACACATAGCGCGGGATAACTGCAAACCGGCGCAGGTCGAAGACCGGAACGACCGAGCGGTAGTCCAGCTGCACGGGACGCGATGTTTCCATGATAAGGCCTCCTTTATCATCAATGAGCCTTGCCCATGCGACCAGCTCCCGTCCTTCGGGCTTCTCGCTCACTGCATAGACCTTGCGGTCGCCGTAGTTGTAGATCAGCTGCTCCGGTTCGCATGCCTTCTTCACACCGTAGTAAGCAGCGGTCGGCACGCCGTACCAGTCGTACAGCTGCCAGTAGAGCGACGGCCAGGCGGAGTTGAGCATCCACTGGACAATGCCCGTGGAAAGCGGCATCCGCACGCGGAACGATTCGAACATCGCACGGGTGCCGTTGTAGTCGACGGCGTGAGCCTTGCGGACGAAGTCCTCGAGGTCTGCCGGCGCGCCGTACAGTTTTTCAATCGCATTCGACAGCACCTTCGTGTTGTTCATCACCGAAGAGGATGCCGTGCAATGGTAATCCCAGTCCGCAGACAGCGGCCAGAGCGACGCTTCCGGGATCATCCTGCGCAGGGATTCGAGCTGCGGAAGGTTGGCGCCGATGCCTGTCTCGGTATTGAAGCCGAACGCGCCGCCGGCATTCTTGTCGAAATACCAGTAGTCCGGAGCCACGTATTCGTACGGGCCTTCCATCTTGGTGCCGGACCAGCCCGTTATCGAGCTCTGCAAGCACTTGGCCGAGCAGATGTACGGGCGATAATCTTCCGCATGGTAGATTTCCATGTAACGCGTCTCGAGATCCGGGTTCGGAATACGGTCGCTGCCGGTCATCCAGCCGATGACGGAAGGATGGTTGTGCAGGCGGACAACCTGGTCGTGGAAGTATGCCACGGCGAGGTCTTCCACCTCCTTGCCGTTGATGCAGCCGTAGCCTTTGACTTCGGGCAGTCCGCAGTAGTCCTCCCACTCCCACTGGCAGCTCCAGCCCACGAGTGCCAGCAGGCCTTCGCGGTCGCACAGGTCATAGATGGTGTCGTCCTTGCCCCAGATGTTCTCGAAGCGGATGAGGTTCAGGTTCATGTCTTTCACAAACGCGACCTGCTGCGCGAGCGATTCCGGCGTGTCGAGCAGGAA
>LUZE01000056.1 GCA_001602845.1 Bacteroidales bacterium Bact_13
GAGAGGCATTCTGGAACGTCTATCGTCCCGGTTGCGTGGAGCATTATGTGCTGAACCAATATCGCAGCAATCCCGACTTCATCCCGGAGCTGGATTTCGTGATGGAAGAAGATGGCCGCCTTATCGGCCACGTCATGTTCTCCAGGGCTGAACTGATACTGCCTGAGACTCCCGGTCAAGCCGGGAGTGACGTCATGCGACAAATGCCCTGTGGCGTCATGCCCGGCTCCGACCGGGCATCTCATGCTGTCCCGTCATGGACCTTCGGCCCCATCAGCATCCATCCGGACTACAAGCGCAAAGGCTACGGGCTGCAGTTGCTGAATTTTGCACTGGACAAGGCACGTGAAACGGGCGTCAGCTTCCTCTGTATGGAGGGTAATATCGATTTTTACAAACACGCCGGCTTCGGCCTGGCCAGCAAGCTACATATCCATTATCACGGTATGCCTGCGGATGAGGAAGTACCGTTCTTTCTGGCCCAGGAACTCATCCCCGGCTGGCTCAAGGCCAACGGTATCACCGAAGCCACCTATTGCCCGCCCAAAGGCTATTTCGTGGCGGACAAGCATCCGGAAGCGTTCGAGGCCTACGATGCCACTTTCCCGCCAAAGGAGAAACTGCGCCTGCCGGGGCAGTTAGGATACGAAGAATGATGGAGGCTATCCCTGCGCCGAATGATGTGTGCCATAGCGGTCGCCCAGAACACATCAGGGTCCGAATGTTTTATTGTCACAAATTTATAAGATACGGTTACTCAATCACAAAGCTGCGGGGATAGAAGTCGCTGTAGAAACGGCCGTCAGTGGCGGTGAATTTCAGGACACAGTAATTGGGGTCGGTGACGCCGCCGGGATAGTACTGATTGTCGCCTTTGCGCCAGATCATCTCTTTCGAAGCGGCGTCTGTCAGCACTTCCATCGTGCCGCGCAGCATCATGCCCTTGAAGCCCTTGGCGTCACATCCGTAATCGTCAATTCTTTGCGCCAACGTTTCAAATGCGGGAAATACATCTTCATCTGGCCGATATATTCCTCCTTCGTGATGGGCTGAGGCAGGCCTTTGTTGACCTCGTCCACAAACTGGGCGCAGTGTTCGATCATCTCATCCATTGTGCAGTCCTGCAGGAACTTGCCGTCCTTGTAGCAGTACATGCAATAATCTTCGTTTTTGCTGCCGTCGGCATTCGTGCCGAGAATTTCCGGGGTGAGCGGCATTCCGCAGCTCTGGCAAAATTTCATTTCCATATTGATTATCGTATAATTTCTAATCTCAGAACCCTCATCGGACGGTCGGAACCGGCCAGAGATTCATCTATGCAGATTTCTCCGGTAGGAACAAAGCCTCCGTGCAAATGCCTTGGTTCCAATAGGGTTTTCCCACCCAGTAACCCACCAGCGGTTCGCCCTCGCGGGAAGGGAGATTGTTGCCCTCACAAGGCAGATAGCCCATTGCGCCGACAGCTTCGCCCGACTCTTTGCGTTCTATTGCCCAAGTGGTGTCACTTTCGCGCCAGGGGCGCAATAAAATGCGACTTGTTTCCATAATTCTCAAGAATAAACTGCCTAAATCACTTCCAGATAGAAACTCACCGGCCTGAAACCGTCGTTGCAGCTGATCATGGCGCTCATCGGATTCTTCATCCATCCGTCAAAGAAGTTGCCCTCGCCACGGGCCAGCGCCTCGACGAATTCCCGCATGGAACCCCAGGCTGAAGGGCACATCCCTTCAGGACATTGGCCGTCGACCGAAATCCACTCCTGTCCCTCCAGCACATCGCAAGTGTGCTCGATAGGATTCTCATATTTCGCCATCAAATCAGGATAGGATGCTTTCCTGATGGCTGTTATTCGTACTTTATTCATGGTAATCGCTTTCTTTCCATTCGTATCTCACTGTTTCAGGCACGAGGTACCGGCCGATCATGTAGTCGATGTTGGCCTTGTGGGCCTGGCTGAGCTGGTAGCAGCGGCGGACATAGTACTCCTTGCCATCCTTAATGAACCGGGCGCCGGTCTGGTGGAAGCGGAAAGGGATGCCGCGTGCGACACACTGCTCGCGGAGAGACAGCACCCAGTCGTAATCGCATGGCCTGGCATCCACCCCCGACTCGCCGCCTACCGATACCTCCTCAATCGTCTCATTCAGATAGGGAGTGATGTCGAGCGGCGTAATCAGCGGGGATGCAATGATGCTTTTATGCTTAATGGGAAGCGACAGGAAAATGGGCAGGCGGTAGTCCGCCATCGCTTGATTCTCCACGGTACAACCCACGATGACATTGTCGTAGCCGTCTCCCCAGTCATCGGGCACGCATTCCATAAAACGGTCGATGCGCTTGGTGAAGAAGTAGAACCAAAGGTCGCTGCGGCGCTTCATCATCAGCCAGCATTCCTCCCGCCACGGGTCTGCGTCTTTGAGCAGGAAATCGGAGGTAAAGCAGGTGAAGACAACCTTGCCGCTTTCTATCTTCCACGACTTGTCGCGCTTCCGCTTGATGGGCAGATAGAAAGCCCCCGTCTTCCGGCATTCGCTACTGGAGACCTCGCTGCCGTACATTTCGTCCTGCCGATAGACATAACAGAACTTGCATCCGGGGCTGATCTTGGTGCAACCATGCCACGGATTCCAGTCGGCGTATATTTCCCAGTGCTCAGACATGATAGTTACGCATGCACCAGGCGAAAGCACGGGCAAGGCGGCCTTCGTTATCGGTAAAGTGATTTCCCTCTTCCCAGACGAGTGTGGTGTGCTCTGGTCCCAACTGTCCCTGCAGCAAGGCATGGTAAGTCCGAAGATTGTCACCTACGCGTGCAATGGCCTGATTTTTCACATGTTCTTCCATTTTGCCGAGGCTCAGATAAATATTCTCAGCCATTGGCACATGTTTCCGGGCAAATGGAAGCCAGCCATGGATCCAGACGGAAGGAGATGCGGCGGCAATGGCCCTGAAACGGTCGGTCTGGGTGGACGCCCAGAGACCGAAAAGCCCGCCGAGTGAATAGCCGCCCAGGATGACGGGCAATTCTCCGTAGCGCTGCTGTAATTCGGGAAGAAGCGACTGAAGGACATATTGCAGGGTATCCTGCCCGTGTTTGCCGGCCTCAGGATCACGGGAAATATTCCCGTCCGGCCAGGGCATCAGGTCGATGATCCAGTCTTCCAGCTCGATGGCCGCCAGCAGGAACGGTATCTGGCTAAGCGTTGCGATCTGCTCCGCTTCTGCTTCCAGCATGACGTTTTCATGCCGCGCCGATGGCTGCACCAGCAGGTACGCCGGGGCCTCCGACACGAACAGCCGGCATGTTCTGCCGCCGATGATTAACGTTTCGGACATGACTTCATGGCGATAACCGCTGCGATCACCTCAACCAGTCCCAGCACAAAATAGATGTTGCTTAGGGCATTGAATCCCCAGACCCACCATTCCAGCACGATCCAGAGCATCAGGATGATGCCGCAGGAAAGGACGACCGGATATGCCAGGCGGTGATTCTTGAACAACATTAGGGTTGCTACCAATTGGGGAAGGCCGTTCACGGCCAGCAGAGCAAAACCCGATGGGATGAAATTCTTGAAAAACACGTCCGGCCAGGGCATTTTCGCCCGAAGCAGGTCCAGCATCGGTTCTCCGCCCCAGTTGACGCCGGAAGGATCCACCCACATCATCACGGCACCGCCTACAGCGCCGATGGCGATGAACAGGGTCAATATCTTCAGAAAAGTCTTCATGATCTTAAAATCTCCGTGTGCGCTTGCAATAGTCCGCATACTCCTGGCCAAAATCCCGGCGGAGGCGCTTTTCTTCGCTGAGCACCTGCACCAGCATGATGGCCAGGAAAACCACCCAAACAATAGCTGCCGGCCAGCGCCACAGCCATACGGCCACACCAGCCAGATAGGTCAGTGTCCCCGTGAGCATCGGGTTGCGGTTGAAGCGGTAAGGGCCGTCCGTCATCAAATGCTGCGTACGGGGCGCCACTTCGTGTCCGAAGGCATCCATTGGATTGCCCTTGCCCCGCTGTTTCATGTAAACAATGGTCCAGACGGAAAGCGACAGCCCGCCAATCATCAGCAACGCGGCGATGATGCCCCGTGCGACCAGCACCGGCCACAACGCAGGCGTCCCGGACACCCACCACATGAGTGCCGGAATTCCCACCACAAACAACAGGAAGCCCAATATATATCCAAAAGCGTTTCTCATAATATGCAAAGATAGGGATAATATGACTATCTTTGTTGATCATGGTACCTGTTAGTTCGATTATCGCGATGGGGGTTTGCGGCCTGTTGGGCTTTGCCGTGCCCGTCGCACTGGCCTGGTGGCTGGTAAAAAAGCATAATGCGCACCTGAGGACCATTCTCATTGGTGCCGTCACATTCATTGTCTTCGCCCTGGTGCTGGAGTCCATTCTTCACCAGCTGGTCCTGAAGGGGCCGCATGGCCAGACTATCATGGGAAACATCTGGTACTATGCCCTTTACGGCGGGCTTGCCGCGGGCATCTTTGAAGAGACCGGCCGTTTCCTGGCCATGAAGTTTCTCCTGAAGAAAGAGCCTGCTAAAGCGTTGCCGGCCGTAGCCTACGGCGCCGGCCACGGCGGCGTGGAGATGATCCTGATCTTCGGAGTGACCATGATCTCCAATATCGTCTTATCGGTGATGATCAATACGGGGGCGTCCGACACGCTGTTGGCCACCGCTCCGGCCGATGCACTGGAGCAGGTACAGTCACAGTTTGAGCAATTGGAGACGGCGACTGCCGGCAGCTTTTTCCTGGGCTTCTGGGAGCGCATTTCCGCCCTCATCCTCCAACTGGGCCTGTCGATCCTCGTATGGACGGCCGTGCGGAAAGGCGGAAAATGGATGTGGCTCTTCCCCGCCGCCATCCTGCTTCATTTCCTGGTGGATGGATGCGCGGTCGTCATTTCCAAGAATGCAGGTATGATTGTCACGGAAGTCATTGTCTTTGCGATGGCCCTCGCCGTCGGCGCCATCGGCTTCCAGCTGGCGCGGAAACTATAGCTGCGCGGCCTTCTTGCCGCCGAGGGTAAGCACAAGGCTGAGGGTCACGGCGATGGCGGCGACGGGATAGATCAGGTATTGCTTCCAGGTATCCAGGAAGGCGCGGAACCCTTCCCAGAGACCTTCACCCACAGACGATGCGTCCACGGGATACAGGAAGGCCAGCGCCGTAACCAGCACACCCAATGCCAGGCCGGCCACCAGCGTGACGATCAGCGCCACGCGTCCACGGCTGCGCTGACGGTCCACCTCGGCCTTGATGCCGTCCACTTCTTTCATCCGCCGGCGGGTCTCCATCAGGAACGTGGGATCGTCCTGGACGGCCGGCTTGTTTTCACGCAGGAATTCGTCTATCTCTTTCATAACTGAATGTACTGTTTTAGGTGGGTCCGTCCCATGGAGAGATGGTATTTCACGGTGCCGGAGGGAATTCCCAGGATGGTTGATATCTCCTTGATGCTCCGGTCTTCAAAGTAGAAAAGGGCGATGGATGCCTTCTCTTTTTCGGGCAGCTTTTCCAATGCCAGGTAGAGCTGCTGATAGCGGAAGGATCCGTCAGAGCTGTCGTCGGACGGGACGGCAAGCGCCGCCTCCACGGGCGCCTCGTCCAGGCGCGCTTTCCGGCAATTATCAATGTAACAGTTGTATGCGATGCGGAAGAGCCAGGTGCTGAATTTGGAGAGGCCCAGGAAGGAGCCGGAGGCCACGTAGGCACGGACCAGCGCGTCCTGGGCAATGTCGTCGGCCAGGGCGGCATTACCATTGCACAGCGCTAGCAGGAACCGTCTGAGAGGCTCCTGCTCCACGCGCACCAGGTCGATGAACCGCTCCTGCGTCATACACTACCGTTGGGGTTCATTCAGGGCTGTTTCTTCCGCCTCGATCTCCTTGGCCAGCATGTTCTTGCCCGCAAAGTAGGTCACGAAGAGCGCGATGCCGACGGCCAGGAGGATACCGCCAAGAAGAGAGGTCTCAATCGGCATGAAAGCCATATCCCAGTCCAGGACAAGGCCTCCGACCAGAAAGGCGACACCCAGCAGGCTGGTCACGCAAGCGCCGGTAAGGCGGCCCAGGAGTTTCTCCTTGAGCGATTTCTGTTCCGTCTGGGGTTTGAGCAGATTCGGGTCGATGGTAGCACCGGACTCAATGGCCTTGAGCATGATTTCCGCCTTCTTGTCGATGGAATGCTGCCTTGCACGAAGAGCCAGCCAGACAATCAACACGGGAAGAACTACACAGACAAAGATAGGAACGACAACTGTAACCCAGGAATTCATGATCGTATCAATTTAAAAGGTTCAACTTTCCGCCGCTTTTCCGGGCGGTTTCATCTATTAGACGGAACGGCCGCCCGAAAGGTTGGAAAAATTTGCATAAATTTATTAACTTTGTAGAATCGAAAACAGATTTTTCAGATTTTATTTCACATTATGGCAGATAAACAATTATTATTGGGAGACGAGGCCGTGGCGCTGGGTGCGCTGCATGCAGGCCTGAGCGGCGTCTATGCCTATCCGGGCACTCCTTCCACCGAAATTACCGAGTACATCCAGGGGCATCCCCTCACGAAGGAACGCCACGTACACGACCAGTGGACGGCCAACGAGAAGACCGCCATGGAAGGCGCCCTCGGCATGTCCTACGCCGGCAAGCGCGCCCTTGTGTGCATGAAGCACGTGGGCATGAACGTCTGCGCAGACCCGTTGATGGGCTCCGCCATGACCGGTGCGAACGGCGGCCTGGTCGTGGCAGCCTGCGACGACCCTTCGATGCACAGTTCGCAGAACGAGCAGGATTCCCGGTTCTGGGGAACTTTCGGCATGATGCCCGTCTTCGAGCCCTCGAACCAGCAGGAGGCCTATGAGATGACGCGCGCCGCCTACGACTATTCCGAGGAGAACGGCATCCCCATCATCATGCGCCTGACCACCCGCATGGCCCACTCCCGTGCCGTCGTCACCCCGACGGGAGACATCCGTCCGCAGAACGAGCTCCACTATCCCGCGCATCCGAAACGCTGGGTCACCCTGCCGGTCAACGCGCGCGTGCGCAACCGCGAATTGATCAAGGACTACGCGAAGTTCGAGGAAGACGCCGTCACGTCAAAGTTCAACCGGCTGGTTGACGGCCCCGACCACACGATGGGCATCATAGCCTGCGGTATCGCCTACAACTATCTGATGGAGAACTATCCGGACGGCTGCCCGTACCCTGTGCTGAAAGTATCGCAGTATCCGTTCCCGCGCAAGCTCGCGCTCAAGCTGGCCGATATGGTTCCGACCATCCTGGTGCTTGAAGAAGGCCAGCCGCTCGTGGAAACGATGCTTCGCGGCGTTTTCCCTGCCAAAACGAAGATCGTCGGCCGTATCGACAATACGGTCGTGCGTGACGGCGAGCTCTCGCCCGACGATGTGCGCAAGGCCCTGGGCCTCCCCGCCCTGCCGACCTACGCACCGAGCCAGGTTCTCGCACCGCGTCCGCCGGCTCTCTGTATGGGCTGCGGCCACCGCGATTTCTACACCGCCCTCAACAACGTGCTGAAGAAGGACTACCCCACCGCCCGCGTATTCAGTGACATCGGCTGCTATACCCTGGGTTACATGGCTCCTTTCAACGCCATCCACACCTGCGTGGAAATGGGTGCTTCGTTCACCATGGCGCAGGGCGCGGCCTACAGCGGCACATGGCCGGCTGTCGGCGTGCTCGGCGACTCGACCTTCACCCACAGCGGCATGACCGGTCTGCTCGATGCAGTCAACAGCAAGGCCGATGTGGTGCTCTGCATCTCCGACAACCTGACCACCGCGATGACGGGCGGACAGGATTCCGCCGGAACGGGCCGCATCGAAGCCATCTGCGCCGGCCTCGGCGTGGATCCCGCCCACATCCGCACCATCGTCCCGCTGCCAAAGAACTATCCGGACATGGAAAAGGTGATCCGGGAAGAAATCGAATACCACGGCGTCTCCGTGATCGTCTGCCGCCGCGAATGCATCCAAACCGCCAGAAGACACGCTAAAAAGTAATCCCCATGAAACAAGATATCATTCTCGCAGGCGTGGGAGGACAAGGCATCCTCTCCATCGCAACGGTCATCGGTTCAGCCGCACTGGAACAGGGACTGCACCTGAAACAAGCCGAAGTCCACGGCATGAGCCAGCGCGGCGGCGACGTCCAGTCGAACCTCCGCCTCTCGTCCGACCCGATCCACAGCGACCTCATCCCCCGCGGAGCGGCCGACCTGATCGTCTCGCTGGAGCCCATGGAAGCCCTCCGCTATGTGCCGTACCTCGCACCGCAGGGCTGGATCATCACCAATACCGTCCCCTTCGTCAACATCCCCGACTATCCGCAGATGGAAAACGTGATGGCAGAGCTCGACAAGCTGCCGCGCGTCATCGCCATCGACGTGGACGCCATCGCCAAGGAAGTCGGCTCGCCGCGCAGTGCCAACATGGTGCTGCTGGGTGCGACGGCCGCCGTCCTGGGTATCCTCGATCCTGAAAAGCTCCGCGAAGGCATCCGCCGCATCTTCGGCCGCAAGGGAGAAGAGATCGTGGAAGCCAATATCAAAGCCTTCAACGCCGGCCTGGCATCGGCCCAAAACAAGTAGCAGATGAAATACGTAACTGCCGACGAAGCCGTCAAACTGGTCCGCAGCGGCGACACTGTCTGCTGCCAGGGCAGCACCTCCGTGCCCGTGCTCCTGCAGGAAGCCCTCGCCCGCCGGGCGGACGAACTGCGCGACGTGCAGATCGTATCGGGCTTCAACATCACGGAAGGCCCCGCCCCGTTCTGCAAGCCGGAGTACAAGGATTCGTTCCTGGTCAACAGCATCTTCCTGTGCGCCGACCAGCGCAAGCACGTGGCAGAGGGCTACGGTTCTCTGACCCCCTGCTTCCTGAGCGAGGTGCCGGCCCTCTTCCGCAAGGGAGAACTGCCCATAGACGTAGCGTTCATCAACTGCTCCCTGCCCGATGAGAACGGGTTCTGCAGCTATGGCATCGGCTGCGATATCTCCGTTGCCGCCGTCGAGACCGCCCGCGTGGTGATTGCACAGGTCAACGAGGCCATTCCCTACCTCTACGGCGGCTGCCTGGTCCATGAGTCCAGGATTGCCGCGGCCGTGCGGTGCAATGTGCCGCCCATCGCGATGCAGTTCGGCGAGCCCACGGAAATCGAGAAAGCCATCGGCGCCAACGTAGCGGCAGAGATTCCCGACGGAGCCTGCCTCCAGATCGGCGTCGGCGGCATCCCGAATGCCATCCTGAACGGCATCAAGCATCACAAGCACCTGGGCCTGCACACCGAGGCCATGACCGACGGCGTGATCCGCCTCATGAAGGAAGGCGTCATCGACAACTCCCTGAAGAAGGTGCACCCGGGTGTCAGCATCGCTGCGCTCGCGCTGGGTTCCAAGGAGATGTACGAATACATCGACCACAACAAGACCATGGAATTCTACGACGTGGCCTATACCAACAACCCGTTCCTGATTGCCCAGAACCCGAAAGCCTGCGCCATCAACTCCGCCCTCGAAGTGGACCTGACCGGCCAGATCTGCGCCGATTCGATCGGCGAGATGATCTTCTCGGGCGTGGGCGGCCAGCACGACTTCATGTACGGCTGCTCCCTGTCGGAAGGCGGCAAGTGCTTCATCGCGCTTCCTTCCCGCACGAACAAGGGCAAGGGTAAGATCGTCCCGACGCTCACGCCGGGCGCGGGCGTAGTGACAACCCGTTTCCAGACCCAGTACGTAGCCACGGAATGGGGCATCGCCTATCTCCGCGGCAAGAACCTGGCGCAGCGGGCCAAAGCCCTGATCGCCATCGCCCACCCCGACGACCGCGAAGAGCTGGAGAAAGCGGCCTGCAAACGTTTCGGCTACAGTTTCCTGCGACTGAAATAATACCCCAGACACAATGAATGCACTGATCGAACAAGAGATTATCCCGCTGGTCATCCGCCTGGTAGCGGCGGCAGCGATGGGCGCCGCCATCGGCTACGAGCGCGAATTCCGGGGCAAGGGTGCCGGCGTACGCACCCATATGCTCGTGGCAATGGGCGCCTGCCTTTTCATGATGATTTCGAAATACGCCTTCGGAGACATCGGCCAATATGAAACCGCCAAATTCGACGCGGCGCGTGTCGCGGCGGGAGTGGTCTCCGGCATCGGTTTCCTCGGCGGCGGACTCATCATCAAGAGCAAGACCAACCTGATCACCGGCCTGACTACGGCAGCCGGCCTCTGGGTGACAGCCGCCATCGGCCTCGGAGCCGGCAGCGGCATGGTGCTGATGGCTGCCATCTGCACCGTCCTGGTCATCATCTGCACGGAAATCCTGAATGCCTGCCATTTCAAGCTGGGCTACCACCAGATTACGGTCGTCTTCACCTCGGAAGACGAAAAGGCTCTGGAATCAGCCATCCAGCAGTTGGGCAAGCCCGTGAAATACCTTTCCTTCTCCAAGCATGATGGAAAGTACAAGGCAGAAATCAATCTCCGCGTTCCCAAAAAGGAGAAACCGTTTGAACTGATCTCCCGCCTGACCTCCTTCCCCGGCGTCGAACTGGAGAGTATGGAGTAGGTTTTATTCGATCCAGCGAACCGACTGGATAGCCCGCGGCGGAACCTTGCAGGTGACCGAATGCTTGTCCGTCGAGAAGACTATTTTTGCCTCCACGGCATTTTCATTCAGCAACAGCACGGCATAGGAGCCGTCGGGATTACGGTACCATTGATACGTAATTCCACGGTTCGTGTATCCTTGTGTACCCAGCCGGACAGCACCAGGTTGCAGTACTTTGGAGCAGTGGGCCACCTGATAGTACTGAGAGGTCCGGTCGATCGACCCGTACGAATACGAAGAGGACGAGATGTTGACACCACCGTAGCAGGTGTTGCATCCTCCAGGGCGGTTGGGGCCCTTCTTGTCATCGAGCATCAGGTTCCAATATGTCACGCCTTTTCCCCAACGCGACAGCGTTCCCAGGAATATATCGCGGAAATCGTCGATCAGACACTTTTCGTAACTATAGTTCCAGGTACCGATGGAGGCTTCTGTAAAGAAGATCTCCTTGTCGGGAAACTGTGCGTGGACCTTGTCCAGGGTGCTGACGTTGCCGCCGTAATTGTGCCATGCCGACCCGGCGGCATAACGGGCGGCAGCCGCATCCTCGAAAATGTGGAGCGGATAATCGACCTGAGATGCGATGTTGTCGAAATTGTAGTTGTGGTCGAAGAGCAGGATCCTGGTTTTCAGGCCGGCCGCTGTGAAAGCGGGTCCGACGGCATCCCGCAGGAAGTCACGCTGCTCTTCCCACGACATGTAAAGCGACATGGAATTGCCGCGGTTCAGCGGCTCGTTCTGCAGCGTTATGGCATAGATGGGATACCCTCGCCTCTCCATTTCCCTGATCCACAGCACAAAATAGTTTGCGTATTCCTGATAGCAGACAGGGTTCAACCGGCCGGAAGTCCAGCTGTCGAACGGCGTTCGTCCGTTATCATCCATCTTCATCCAGCGCGGACAGCTCCAAGGAGAAGCGATGATCTTCACTGCGGGATTGATGGCGAATATCTCATCGAGGACGGGGAACAAGTATTGAACATCCAAAGGATGTGCAGCGAAATTATCGAGGCCTTGTTTGTCGCACCAGGTAAACTCGTCGAGGGAAAAATCGGAGCCCCCGATGCAGACACGGATCAGCGAAGAACCCAGTCCCTTCTCGCGGCTGAATACCTCAGTCAGGAACTCTCTGCGGTCTGCCTCCGGCATCCGGAGCAGATTGAAACAACTGGACTGCGTAACGGCGAACCCGAACCCTTCCACTGTCTGAAACGTCTCTCCGGTCAGTGTGACCCGAAAATCGCCGTTATCCGGAGCTGACAAGGGCACACTGCTTTCCTGGAAACGGAGACCGGATGTATTGGTCGTATAAACATGCGCCTGACTGTCATCCGGTTCGGACGGAGAAGGTACAGGTGGATTGCACGTAGCAGCAATCCCTATCAAAGAAAACAGGAGAAATGTGGAAAGGAATCGCATCACAGGTTCTTTTGAATGACCGTCAACCGCTCTTCATAAATAGACCGGAGCCTTGCAACGGCATCGTGAAAAGACATGTTCTCGTCCCCGTTGATGATATGCCCTCCGTTCGTCCAGGCATCTTCTGCCGGATTCCACAATTTGAAGTTCAGCGTAGCAGAAGCATCCAGTTGCTTTTCGAGTTCGTCGATATATTGGGGAATGGTCTGCAACTGTGGCAGGATCTCCTGGAAACGCGTGCGCACTTTTGACCGGAACGCCGGATCGTCGAAGAGACGGGCGTACCAGCAGGCATTCCGGTTCAAAAGACCCGTCCGGGCCTGCGGAGAAGTATTGTAGGACAGCACACCCCAGTCGAAATCCCAGCAGGGACCGGCAGTCAACTTGCCATCCGGCTTGCAATGGTAGAACACGCTTCCAGGGTTGCCCAACTCATGGTTTCCCATGACTTCAAACACAATCCAGTAATCAACAAAGGAATCCACGTCAATATACGCAGCATACCCTATATCCGGATCAGCGAAATCGGCCCCGTAGATAGCTCCGGCGGTCCGGCTAATCAACTCCTTTCCTTTTTGAACCTGCTCCGATGTAATTTCATCCGGGTCAGGATTCTTGATACCGAACGGGATGCCGCTGCCGAACTGGACACATTTTCCGTGCGGATCCATCCACTGGACTTCATTGTCATAGTGGAAGTCCGACTCGAACAGGTATCCGTCATCTCCGATGTTCACCCGATTTTTATCGACACGTACCTGCTCGATGAGCAGATAGTTGCCCTGATGCTTTCCGTTGAGCACGAGTTCCACGGTACGGCATCTCGGAGTCCAGGCCAGCGAGGTCATCGACGATACTTTCATCGCTACCAGATTGCGCATCATCGTACGGTCCATGAAATTGGCCAGGAGGATCCAGCGCTTATGGGCGGGCATTCCCATCAGCGAAGCCTTCTTGTCCAGCTTCACCAGATACGGCTTCTTCGGCCAGCCCCAAGTGGTATTGCCCCGGCCGCGCACACCGCATGAAAGAGAGATTGTTTCACCCCCTTCATCCGGCAAAGTCAGCGTTGCCGTGACATAATCGGTTTTTGAACGGATGGCCGCACCATATTGCGTATCCAGATACAGGATAGGCAGGCCTGTCTTCTGGACAGGCCCCAGCGGGCCGCCGAATTCTCCGACACAACGGAACGAGGGAGAGAGTTTCATCACCCCTTCAGGCAGGCGGACACCGATACACACTTCCTCATCGTAATCGTCGTGAAGTCCCAGATCGGTGATCTCGGCCAGGTATCGACCTGGTACAGTATCCCGCTCAACACGGCTTAAACAGAAATCATGCGAAGCCAGGAACTGGCCTTTGGCCAGATAGAGAACAACATCTTTCTCAAGATCAAAAGCGTAGTCAGGCTCATACACCGTAAAATAAAAAACAGCCGTTCCGAGTACGGGAACGGTCACGGTGTCGCGTTCTACCATTACGGAGCGCAACACTGCTTTCGGTTTCTCTATGCAAGAAACCGAAAGCAGCAGCACGCCCAACAAAAAAACAAATAACCTAAAAAAACGCCTCATCCGTTTATTTTATTGTACTTTGAAAGACACGGGTTCGCCCGTAGCGCTGTCACCTGCGACCCAAAGCTGGAAATCGCCAGGTTCAACCTTTTTGACACCATCCAATCCATAGAAAGCCAGGTCGGAAACCGGAATCCGGACGGTCAGGCTGCGGCTTTCGCCCGCATTAAGCCGGACGCGCTCGAAGGCCTTCAGTTCCTTCACCGGACGGGTAATCGACCCGACAAGGTCACGGACATATACCTGGACAACTTCGGTTCCTTCCCGGTCCCCCGTATTGGACAGGGTAAAGGAAACTTCCAGGGTATCATCCGGCCGGTAGACTGTCCGTCCTAGGGAAATGTCAGAATAACTGAATGTCGTATAACTCAAGCCATACCCGAACGGAAAGAGCGGATATGCGCCGTAATCCAAATAGTAGCTTGTATTGCCCAGGGAGGTCTGCCCTGCTTCCGTTTCAATCGCAGCAAGCAGTGTTTCCCCGTTATAGGGCCGCCCTGTCATGTTATGGGCATAATACAGCGGAGCCTGCCCCACGGTACGAAGGAACGTGACCGGCGCCTTTCCGGAAGGATTCACATCACCAAAGAGGATATTGGCCAGCGCAGGACCGCCCATTGTACCGGGATGGAAGGCGTAGAGCATGGCGCCGCAATTGGGAAGGTCGCGCTCGATAGTCAGCGGGCGGCCAGCCATCACCGTCGCCACCACGGGCTTACCGGCAGTTTTCAATGCGGTCAGCAACTCGCTCTGTGAGCCGATCAGGTTCAGGTCCGCCAGGCAGTGTGCTTCGCCGGAAAGGATAGCTTCTTCCCCGAGAAATACCAGCACCACGTCAGCACGTCGAGCCGCAGCGACGACATCGTCGAAACGGTCGCGGTTCTCCCTGCTGTAACGAAGGCCAGGGACATAGATGACTTTACCCGGGAAACGCTCCTTCAATGCCTGGAGCGGCGTTACCGTATGCGTTTTCTCGCCGTCAAAGCTCCAGGTCCCCAGCTGGTCGTACGGTGCATCCGCCATCGGTCCTGTCACCAGGATCGTTCGGAGGCCGTCAGCCTTGAGCGGCAGCACACCGTCGTTCTTCAGCAGGATGGCCGACTCCTCGGCCGTTCGGCGAGCCGCTTCCAGATGGGACGGGTCATACTGCACGGCCTGGCCTTGTGCGACATCGACATAGGGATGCTCGAACAAACCGAGCAGGAATTTCACGCGAAGGATATGGCGGACAGCCTCGTCTATGACGGATTCCTTCACAGTACCGCTTGCGACCAGTTCATCCAGATGGGAAATAAACCCAAACGTCATCATATCCATATCCACGCCTGCATTCACGGCTTTGGACGCCACATCCTTGCGGTCAACGCCGAAACCGTGTGCAATCATTTCGCCCATCGAATTCCAGTCCGTCACGACCAGTCCGTCAAAAGCCCATTCGTCGCGAAGCACATCCTTAAGAATAAATGTATTTCCCGTTGAAGGGACACCGTCGTTGTCGTTGAACGAAGTCATCAGCGTCATCGCGCCGGCCTTCACCGCCGCTTCGAACGGCGGAAGATAAACGTTGCGCAGTTGCCGTTCCGTCAGGAACGTACTGTTGTAGTCGCGGCCGCCCTCGGCCGCCCCGTAACCCACAAAGTGCTTGATGCACGCAGCCATCGAAGTCGTATCCAGCACGGTTCCCTGATATCCCCGGACCATGGCTTCCGCCATCCGGGCATCGAGATACGTGTCTTCGCCGCTGCCCTCGGCAATCCGCCCCCAACGCGGATCACGGGCGATGTCCAGCATCGGCGAAAAAGTCCAGCGGACACCTTGCGCCGTTGCCTCCAGTGAGGCGACGCGTGCGCCCTCCTCCACCAATGCAGGATCGAAAGTCGCTGCCAGACCCAACGGAATCGGAAAGATGGTATGGAATCCATGAATCACATCACGGCCCACCAGAAGGGGAATGCCAAGACGGGACTCTTCCACGCAGATTCTCTGGAATTCGTTGATCTTCACCGGATCCACCTCGTTCAGGATGGATCCGATCTGGCCGTTTCGCAAGGCCTCGGCATAATTTGAAATCTCGCCGCCGGCCGATACCTGGTTCATCTGTCCGATCTTTTCGGAAAGCGTCATCCGCGACAACAGTTTCTCAATGCGCTTTTCAAACTCCGCATCTGAGCCCACTGTCGAGGACTTCTGTCCGGAGCAAGCGGTTACTAGCAGAATCAGGACCGCGAGGATCAGGGTTCGGGTATATTTCATTTCTTTATTTTTTATAAACTCTTACATAATCCACCTTCATCGTACATGGGAGCGCGCTCTCGTCCACGCCGGCATAACCGCCCCAGTCTCCTCCCCATGCCAGGTTCAAGGTGAGATAAAATTTCTTGTTGAAGGGCCAGGTGCTCTCCCGGCCGGACCTGTCGTTGGGGAACTCCAGCAAAAGGACTCCGTCCACATAGGTCTTGATATAGTCTTCCGTCCATTCCAAGGCGTAGACATGGTACTCATTCTCGGCGCCCGGCGTAGTCCGGGCACCCGTTTTCTGGGTATTCTTCACGTGGTTGTATGCCTCGCAATGGATCGAAGAAGAGGTGATGTTCGCATCGACGCCGACCTCCTCCATGATATCAATCTCCCCACATGCGGGCCAGCCCTTGGACTGGTCGTTGGGCATCATCCAGAAAGCGGGCCAGGTACCTTTCCCTTTGGGCAGCCATATAGCCGCTTCGAAATAGCCATACAGCCAGGACTCCCTGCTGTTCATCCGGGCGGAAATCACCTGTGTACCGTCTTTACGTGCAACAATGTGAAGGGCACCGTCCTGCGTATAGGAAGTGCGCCGGTCATCAGGCACATAGCGCTGCAGTTCGTGATTCACGCGACCGGGCGCCCAATCTTCAAAGCGCCATTTATCAACCAACTTGTCAGACGATTCGGAGAAATCGTCCTGCCATACGAGCTTGTAACCATCCGGCACATATGCTCCGCTGGGCACGGACTCCCCTTCTTTCTGGACAACCGAAAGTGTCACTTCGGACTCACCGCTGCGGAAGCGGACCTGCGCACGACGCTTCTCCGGGACATAACTCCGGTTGAATTTTACTTTCAATTCATTCTCACCCCTGCCAATGGTCTTGGGCGAGATGGAGAACCAGTAATCTATGTCTTCCTCCTCCAGTGTCCAGGTAGTATTGGCAACGGTTTTCACCGTAACCTCACCCCCGACTCCTTCACCCGTCACTTCTCCTTGTGAAAAAGACAAGGACGGGACGAAGAACGGCTGAGTCACTTTCAGCGTGGCCGTCTGGTCACCACTGGAAAAGCGGAGCGTAGCCGATCTTGCAGATTTCGTATTGTTGGGTTCAGCCGAAATCTTCAAGATACTTTCGCCCCGATAGATCTGTGCCGGGGAGGCCAGGACAAACCAGTCCTGGCCATCCACAGCTACAGACCAGGTCGCAGATGCCGTCACCTTGACGGAGGCCTCCCCGCCCTCAGCCTCCGCCACCAACTCATTGGCGGCGAAGCTGATGGTGGGGACCTCCGGCGTCGGTTCATCCGGCGTCACCGGCGTATTGCACGAAGCAATCAGCAGGACGAGGGACAATAATGCCAGCATACTGCGCATCCGGTTAATAAACATATTCCTGCAACACAATGTCGGTGACCGTAATCTTCGTGCCGGCCGGCGTACGGCCGAAGTCAAAGATCAGCATCGTTGCCTCGGAATCCTGGGATTCCGGTTTGAATCCCACCTTCCGCACCTTGACGGTACCGTTCTTCATCGTCATCGCGTTGTCATAGAAACTGACTTTACTGTCGTCTTCCGGGTCATTTGTCAGTTTCATCGTATACTGCGAATCAGCCGTTGCCGTCATCACGCAGGAGAATTCATACTCGTGCGATGCCTGGAGCAGGATGTCAGTATGGAGGGCGAACTGGCCCATCCATTCCGATCCTCCGATACCTTCGGGAACGGTCAGTTCGAAACCGTTGCCTTCAAGCATCGTCACCTCGGCCGACAGGCCGCCGCTCCAGTCAGGGCCGCTGAACCACTGAGTCGTGAACACATTGGCAGCAGGCCAAAGATTCACCACTGCAGGTTTCTCGCTCAGCGGAATGTGCTTCTGGAGGCAGAGGTCGGACAGGGTAATTACCGTTCCGGCAGGGAAACGACCGAAGTCAAAGACAAGCAGGATACTCTCCGTATCTTTGTTGAGCATGTGGTCAGCCGCTTCAAACAAGGTCGATCCTTCGACGGCGACATTGCCATTATAGAAGAACTCATCGTCAGCCGGATCATCCGCTGCCGTCATCTTGACCGTGGCGGTACCCGGATTTGTCGCTGCGATGTTGCAGCAGAAGTCGAAGCGCTCGCGTGCCGCAGCAGGAATATGGGTGCGGATTTTGAACTGGCCCATCCACTCACCGCCGCCGATACCATCGGGCACCGTGATGGTGATGTTGTTCTTGATGGAAATGCCCGGTTCCAGGCCACCGCCCCAGTCTGCACCACTGAACCAGCTCTCGTAGTCAAATGAGGAACGGAGCAGGTTGGTCTCCGCGTTCGGACGGAACCAAGCCTCTTCAGGATCGGGTTTCGGATCCGGCGGGTTCACCGGTTCCGGTTCGGGTTCCTTCAGCTCATCCTTCGGAACGAGGATGAAATACCAGGCATTGCCGGGTTCAGCAGCACTGCCGCACCAGACATACATCTCGTGCTCGGTCAGGCGAATGATACGATAAACACTGTCGCCGGTATAGAATCCGAAGAATGCGTTACCGCTCAGGGTCAGCGTCATATTATCTTCGTCGAGCGAGAAGGTCAGGTTATCAGCCGGGGTATACGGTACGTCGAAGTCACCCACGGCCGGATTGGCCGTACCGCCCATGCCCAGGTGGTTCATGCCATTCTCATTGGTATAGATGTAACCCTGGTTCTTCCAGATGAGTTTGGTTCCCTTCTGGATGAAGGTGTACTCATTATCATAGAGCGAGCAACCTTCCTTGCCCTTGGGGTCGCACTGCCACCATGCGGGACCGTTGACTTCCGGAGCAGCGTTGATGTCGCCCACGCCGAAATGGCCGTAAGTGTAGCGAGCAAATACCCAGGTCTTGCCATCCGTGGCATTTGCACCACCGGTCAGGGCGTTGAAGCCCGGGGTGTCGAGCAGGCCGTAATCATCGTTGGCGATGGAAACCACCTTCGAGATAGTGGCGCTTCCGCCCGGCGTATAGAGGGACATGGCAATCGTGTATTCGCCCTTAAAGGGATAGGAAACAGTCACTTCGTCACCCTTGGCGGTGGAGCCGTTCCCAAGATCCCACAAGGCCACACCGGCCGTCGAGGAAGTGTTCTTCAGAACAATGATGTTCGGAGAAGAAGCGGAGGGCGATGAAGTAAAGGAAAGCAGGCTCTCGTTTACAGGATCGCCAAGCTTGTAGTCATCCTTGTCCAACGGAGCGCAGGAAAACAGAAATGCGCCCATGACAGCAAGGATCAGGCTGGCTTTGAATATGCTTTTCATCTTGATTGACATTTCAGGTTTGACCATTAATATCCGGGGTTCTGTTTAAGCTCAAACTCGCCTGTACCTGCGGTACGGCTCATTTCGCTCTGCGGAATCGGAAGATACTTGTCCTTATTGGGATTGAACGTGCGGACACTCTGGAATGCATTGTCGCTCTCGGTCAGCACCGTTGCGGCGTCACCCCAGCGGATGAGATCCCAGAAACGCATGCCCTCGCCCACGAACTCCTTGCGGCGCTCGGACTTGATGTTGTCGAAGGTCACGGGAATGGATCCCAGACCGGCACGGGAACGAATCTGGTCAAGGCAGTCCTGTGCGGAAACTCCGCCGGCAGGAGCAGCACCCTGTACGCCCACGAGTTCTGCATAATTGAGCAGCGTCTCGGCGTAACGGAACAGGATCAGGTTGTTCGGATAGTTGAGGTCCACGGTACCGATTGGAGAGCGGAGTGCAGTACGGGCGGCATATTTCTTCTGGAAAAGGCCGGTATTCTGGAAACGCGGACCATAGGTACCATCAGCGAATTTGTTGATGGAACCCTCACGGCGGACGTCACCCTCTTCATACATGTCCCAGGTTGCCTGGCGGACCGGGCCGAAGCCCCAGCCACCGCAGAACACGGGATCGCTGAGTTCGTTCGGGGAGATGTAGGCAGGCAGGTTCGTGCCACAGCCCGTCCATGCGCTGCCCCAGTCACGCTTGCCGTCAGAGATCTGGTTGCTCTCGAAGATTGATTCCGGAGAGAAATCATTCTCATCGGAACCGGTCCAGAGGGCATCGAAAGCGATCAGGGTGTATCGGCCGCTGGAAATGATCTTCGCCATGTCGGAAGCGACCTCGCCGAACTTCGACTTGTCGTTCTGGTACATCACCACACGTGCCTTCAGCATGTAGAGGGCGGCCAGGTTGGCGCGCGCCTGTTTCATCGAGCCATTGGTGTACATCGGGAACTCGTCACCGGCTGCAGATGCAGCAGCTTCGGCAGCAGCGATGTCCGTCATGATGTCCTGATAGATCTCGTCAGCGCTCTTCTGGCGGGCCATGAAAGGATCTTCCAGCGGCTCGGTGAAGAACGGGATGTTGCCATAGAGTTTCCAAAGGTGGTGCAGATAGTAAGCACGCAGGAAGAGCGCCTCTGCCTTATAGCCGGAAAGTTTGCGCTTGGCTGCGTCAGAGTCGAATCCAACAGCATTGTCAATCGCCATCAGCGTGTTGTTGGCACGGGCGATAGCTGTGTAGTAGAGGCTCCAGATACCGGTCGGGCTCTCCGATGCAGGGATCTGGAAAAGAGACATATGGTACATCCAGGACTGGTCACCGGCGTCACCGCCACCTTTATAGAGGTCGTCGGAACGAAGGTCGGAGAGCAGCAGGATGTGATTATAGTTGTAGTTCGCGTAAGAGTCCATCAGCAGCGGCTGATAGGTAGCCGTCAGATACGACAGGATCGCACTTTCGGTAGCTTCAGCACCGGCTGCACCCTGATGGGTCGTATGAGCCGTAAGGAATTCTTCGCCACAGCTGGTCAGCACCAGGCAGGAAATCGCGATAACTGCAAAAAATCTATTGAGTTTCATAATCGATTTCATTTAAGCATTAGAAAGTGATGGAAGCGCCAAGGGTGATGGTGCGCGCCTGCGGATAAATACCGCGGTCCACGCCGATAGTGGTATAACCGTCAGATGCCATTTCCGGGTCGAAGCCTTCGTACTTCGTGAAGGTAAGCAGGTTCTCACCAGCCACGTAGACGCGGAAATTCTTGATGAAGATGGTCTTCAACAATTTGGCAGGAAGCGTATAACCAAGCTGGGCTGTCTTCAGGCGGACAAAGGAACCATCCTTCACCCACAGGTCGGAAGAACGCCAGTTCTGGTTCGGGTTTGCGTTGGTCATACGCGGGATGCGGTTGGATGTTCCTTCACCGATCCAGCGGTCCAGCACCCAGCCGGGGCGGTTCTGTGCAGGAATGTCACCACGCATGCAGTAGTCGAAGATATCGTTGCCGAAAGAGCCCTGGAAGAACAGCGTTGCGTCGAAGCCTTTCCAGTCTGCCGAAAGCGTCAGGCCGGCAGTCCAGTCGGGCATACCCTTGCCGATCATCGTACGGTCGTCATCGTTCACATAGCCGTCTCCGTTGACATCCACGAAGCGGACGTCGCCGGGCTGAGCGCTGGGCTGCATCAGGTTGCCGTCCTTATCCTTATAGGAATTGACTTCTGCCCAGTTCTGGAAGATACCATCGGTCTTCATACCGTAGAAATACGGCCAGACCATTCCGTTGGAACCCTTCACATAATCACCGATACCCGAAGCGCCGTTGCTCTGGTACACAGCCTCACCCGACTCGTTTCCGAGGTTGATCAGCCGGTTGCGAAGCAGGGACGCATTGGCATTGATAGCGTAGTGGAAATCACCGATCTGCTGCTGCCAGCCGAGTTCAAACTCATGTCCCCAGTTGCGCATGTCACCCAGGTTGGACATCGGCGCACCCTGTCCTACATAGGAAGGAATCGGCTTGTCCATGAGCATGCCGTTCGTGCGCTTGTTGTAGAAGTCATAACCAAAGCTCAGGCGGTCATTGAACAGGCGGGCGTCGAAACCGACGTCAATCTGCTCGGATTCCTCCCAGCGGATGGTCGGGTTGGCCAGTGCGGCGGGCGAAGCGCCGGAATACATATTGCCGTATGCGGTGCTTCCGATTCCGAAATAGTATTCCTGACCGGTATCCA
>LUZE01000057.1 GCA_001602845.1 Bacteroidales bacterium Bact_13
CGTGCCATACGACGAAACCGCTGTAGGCCGAGGCGATGAGCAGGCGGTAGTCCACTCCGCGGAGCTTGCGCGCGATTTCCCGGGCGAAGACCGCGCCCACGATCAGGCCGAATCCCCAGTTGAGCCAGCAGGCCACGGCCGAGACGCCTGTCACCAGTGCAATGGCGCCACCCGGCGTCTTGGGCAGGGAAGCCAGGGCGCTGATACCTTTTTTTACAACGGGCGCCGCTGCCAGCGTGGAACCGCAGACCAGCACCAGGGCCATCTGCATGGCGAATGCCAGCAGCGACCACACGCCTCCGCCCCAGTGTTCGACCACCTCAAGCGGGGTTTGCCGGCAGACCGGCATGGCGATCAGGAAAGCGATAACCGTCAGAATGACAGCGAAAATGAAAGGCTCTGGAAGATAGCGCTGGACAAGCTTGACGCAGCCACGGATGATTTTCTGGAACATTGCACTGAAATTGATACACAAAGTTACTTTATTTTTCTATCTTTGCGATAATTATACGACCATGAAAAATTTTCTCTTTTCCAACGGCTATTCCATCACCTTCGACCCGCTCGGAGTGAAATTGTTTTTCGTAATGCTGGCCTTCCTTCTGGTTCCATCTGCAGCACTCGCACAAGATGATGATAAACCCCAGTCGGAAGGCACTTTACTTATTGCCCCCCGCCTGGAGGTAGAACCGTTCTATTACCCCGGATCACACGAGTGGTCCACAAGCCTGGGCGCCACTTCGTTCTACACATTTTTCGACGGTAACCTGGGCGAGCACTTCTCCTTCTCCATCGGCAATCACTGGCTGGCATTCAGTGAATTCTCATTCGACGACACGCGCAGCCTGTATCAGAACACCTGGCGTACGGATGCGCTGAACTGGGTGGACTGGGCGAACGTTACGGTGAATTTCGGCGGCTTTTTCCTGACACTGGGAAAAGACTACCTGCATATCGGCACATACGAGATCGAAGAATACGATTACCTGTCTCACTGGCAGATCAATTCCACTTTCTGGAACAACTACCAGGTGTACCAGTGGGGCGGGCGCTTCGGCTGGATGAGCGAAGAGGAAGACACGATGATCTCGGCGTCCGTCACGACCGACCAGCTGATGGGCAAGCCTTTCAGCAGCAAGATTGTCAATGACTATGCGTTCACCCTCTCGGGCATGCACGATTTCGGCGGAATAGGGATGATGGCATCCATCTCCCAGTGCAGCATCGGCTGGCTCGGCGCGATGGGCCTGAATGCGGAGCTTTCCGACATGTTTACGCTCGGCCTGGACGGCTATCTCTCCAAAGAATACAAGGGAATCTCCCTCAGGTCGACGATCGGCGTCGGCGAGCAGTTCGACGTGCTGCTGAAGACGGGCTTTGATTCGGGCTTTTCCGAGGCGCTGGAGTTCGCCGGTTCCCGTTTCTACGCCGGTGCCGGCGCATACTGGTATCCGCTGAAGGAAAACAAGGACCTGCGCGTCCACGGACTCTTCTCCTATGACCGGGGCACATACTCAGACCCCTGTCTGGGCCTTTCATTCGGCGTGACGTATTCCCTGAACCTGAACATCTTCTAGGACATGGCAGAAGACAAAGACATCATCATCCGCCTGGACCACATCTCCAAGTCGTTCGGCGACAAGAAGGTACTGGATGACATTTCCCTCTACATCAAACGGGGCGAATTCGTAACTTTCCTCGGCCCCTCGGGTTGTGGCAAGACCACGACGCTGCGCCTGATCGCGGGCTTCGGCAAGCCCGACGAGGGCAACGTCATCATGGAAGGCAAGGTCATCAACGACGTGCCGCCGTACCAGCGCAAGCTCAATACCGTGTTCCAGCGCTATGCGCTCTTCCCGCACCTGGACGTGTATGACAACGTGGCATTCGGCCTCAAGCTCCAGAAAGTGCCGGAAGATGAGATCGAGAAACGCGTGAAGAGAGTGCTCAAGCTCGTGAGCATGTCGGACTACGAGGACCGCGACGTAGAGTCGCTTTCCGGCGGCCAGCAGCAGCGTGTGGCCATTGCCCGCGCACTGATCAACCAGCCGCGCGTCCTGCTGCTCGACGAGCCGCTTGCCGCACTCGACCTGAAAATGCGCAAGGACATGCAGATCGAGCTCAAGGAGATGCACAAGAAACTGGGCATCACCTTCATCTATGTGACCCACGACCAGGAGGAGGCCCTGACGCTCTCCGATACCATTGTGGTGATGAATGAAGGCAAGATCCAGCAGATCGGCACGCCGATCGACATCTACAACGAACCCGTGAACTGCTTTGTCGCCGACTTTATCGGTGAAAGCAATATCTTGAAGGGCCGTATGCTCCGTGACCGGCGCGTGGCCTTCATCAAGCATGAGTTCGACTGCGTGGACGAGGGTTTCGGCGAGGATGTCAAGGTCGATGTGGTCGTACGTCCCGAAGACATCTATTTCACCAACGATCCGGCCAAGTGCCAGTTCAAGGCAAAGGTCAATTCCTGCACTTTCAAGGGCGTCCACTATGAGATGTGGGTGGATACCGACACGGGTTATGAACTGATGATCCAGGACTATGACCCGTATGAGGTCGGCACCGAGGTGATGCTCTATATCGATCCCGACGACATTCAGGTGATGAAGAAGGAGCGCGAAGCCAATACCTATGCCGCGAAGGTGAAAGGTGAGGGGAAGGTGGAATTCATGGGCGTGGAATTCGCCTGCGACACCACCGGCTTTGCGGAAGGCGACGAGGTCGTGGCGACGATCCGTTTTGAAAAGGTGGACCTGCTCGACCACGAAGACGAGGCCGACGCCACCGGAAACGTCGTGTCCATCCTCTATATGGGCAACCATTACCACTTGACCGTCAAGACGGAAAGCGGCGACCACGTGTGGGTCGACACCAATGACATTTGGGACAAGGGAGACTTCGTAGGTATCAAGATCCTCCCGGAAGACATACAACTCTCCAAACCGGCTGCAGGAAATGAATAAAAGGTCGAGCTGGGCATTGCCTTATTTCATCTTCCTGGTGCTCTTCGTGGTACTGCCGCTCCTGCTGATCGTGCTGTACGCACTGCAGGACGGGGCAGGGCATTTCACGCTGCGGAACATTACCAAGTTCTTCACGGACAAGGATGCGCTGAGCACCTTCGCCCTCTCCCTCGAGGTAGCCATCGAGAACACGCTGCTCTGCGTGCTGATCGGCTATCCGGCCGCGTACATCCTGGCTGACAACAAGCTCAACCGGAGCGCCGTCACCGTGGTGCTCTTCATCCTTCCGATGTGGATCAACGCCCTGATGCGTACGCTGGCTACGGCGGAACTCTTCAACATGGCAGGCATCCCGCTGGGGAAGGGGACACTGCTCTTCGGTATGTGTTACGATTACCTGCCGTTCATGATCTATCCCATCTACAACCAGCTCAAGAAGATGGACAAGTCGTACGCCGAGGCGGCACAGGATCTGGGCGCGACGCCGGGACAGGTGTTCCGCAAGGTGACGCTTCCGCTCTCGATGCCCGGCGTATGGAGCGGCGTGATGATGGTCTTCATGCCGACGGTCTCGACCTTTGCCATTTCGGAATTCCTGACCAACAACAAGATCAAGCTTTTCGGTACGATCATCCAGGAAAACATCAACAACTCGATGTGGAACTATGGCGCAGCCCTTTCGCTCGTCATGCTCATCATCATCGGCTTAACCACGCTCCTGCAGGGCGGTGACCAGCAGGAGGAAGTCAGCGGAGGGCTCATCTGATGAACGCGAAGAAGTTTTTTGCCAAGGCTTATCTCTGGCTCGTGCTGCTTATCCTGTATGCGCCGATCGCCTTCATCGTGATCTTCTCGTTCACCGAGGCGAAATCGCTCGGCAACTGGACCGGTTTTTCGACACAGCTTTACCAGAATCTCTTCAACGGCAGCATGCAGAACGCCTCCGGGCTGCTCGCGGCCGTCAAGAATACGCTGATCATCGCCCTGGTGGCATCCATCGTGGCTACGATCCTCGGAACGATCGCCGCCATCGGCATCCATCACCTGGCCGGACGGAAGAAGCAGACGATGACGTTCCTGAACAACATCCCGATGATCAACCCGGATATCATCACGGGTGTCTCGCTGTTCCTGCTGTTCGTGTTCCTCGGTATCTCCCAGGGTTACATGACCGTCATCCTGGCCCACATCACCTTCTGTACGCCGTATGTCGTGCTCAACGTGATGCCGAAGCTCCGCCAGCTGAACCCCAATATCTATGAGGCAGCCCTCGACCTGGGCGCCACGCCGGCCCAGGCCCTGCGGAAAGTGCTCGTACCCGCGCTGCGCCCCGGCATGGTTTCGGGCTTCATCCTCTCGTTCACGATGAGTCTCGATGATTTCGCCGTCACGTTCTTTACGCGCGGTACCATCGGCCTGGACACGCTGTCCACCTATATTTATGCCGATGCCCGGAAAGGCGGCCTGACGCCCGAGCTCAAGCCGCTGATGAGCATCATCTTCCTGATTATCCTGGTGGTGCTCCTGGTCATCAACATCCGTCAATCCAAACAACAAGCTCTCAATAACAAGAAATGAAGAAATTCCTGATCCTGGCGGCGCTTTCCGCCATCCTTCTGTCGTGCGGTTCCAACCGCGACCAGGTGCTGAAGGTCTACAACTGGTCCGACTACATCGATGAAACCGTTCTTCCCGAATTCGAGGCCTGGTACAAGGCCCAGACAGGTGAGGACATTACGGTCGTGTACCAGACGTTCGACGTGAACGAGACGATGCTCTCGAAGATCGAGAAGGGGCATGAGGATTATGATATTGTGTGCCCGTCCGACTACATCATCGAGCGCATGCTCAATTCCGGGCTGCTGCTGCCGCTGGATTTCGCATCGATTCCCGATTCCATCAACTATATCGCGCTGAACAAGTCTCCGTACATCCAGCAGGTTTTCCGGGATATCAATCCGTCGATTGACGCGAATGACTACTCCGTGGCCTATATGTGGGGAACGACCGGCATCATCTACAATACGGAGAAGGTGACCGCAGAGGAAGCCGGGACCTGGGACATCATCCGCAACCCGAAATTCGCCGGCCAGATCCTGATCAAGGATGCGCCGCGCGACGTGTACGGGCCCGTGCTGATCTATCTGAAGCAGAAAGAACTGCAGGAGGGGACCGTCACGCTGCAGGACCTGATGCAGGATTCTTCCGATGAATCCATCGCTGCTGTTGAAGCCTATCTCAAGCAGGTAAAGGACGGTGTGCTGGGCTGGGAAGCCGATTTCGGAAAGGACCAGATGACGAAGGGCCGCGGCGTGGTATCGCTCAACTGGAGCGGCGACGCTGTCTGGGCGATTGACGAGGCGGCCGAAGTCGGCGTCTCGCTCGACTACATCGTGCCGGAGGAGGGGAGTACCGTCTGGTTCGACGGCTGGGTGATTCCCAAATATGCGAAGAACACGAAGGCTGCTACCTATTTCATCGATTTCATGTGCCGTCCCGACATCGCCATCCGCAACATGGACGAGACGGGATATGTTTCGGCCAACGGTGCATTCGAGGTGCTGGAATCGCAGATTGACGACGAACTGGAACCGATCGACCTGAGCTATTTCTTCGGCCCGGAGGCTGCTGCAGTCTGTGTCGACCCGGTCCTGTATCCGGATAAATCCGTCATCGACCGTTGCGCACTGGAACATGACTGGGGCAAGGATACCGACAAGCTCCTGGCCATGTGGTCGCGCGTCAAGGGAGATAACGCCAGCAGCATGACCTATGTCATCATCGCGATCGCCTTCATTGCCATCATTGCCGCAATCCTCGTCAGCCGCAAGAACAAGAAACGCCGCCACAAGAGACGCTAGCAGCGTGCCTGAACGTTTTTTTTTGCTAATATCGGCAGATATTCTTACTTTTGGCGTCAGAAAACTTGAAAACTATTTAAAACCTTAAATCATTTACTTATGAAAAAATTATTCATCCTCCTCGCAGTAGTCGTTGCTTCGTTCACGCTCTGCGCTCCCCAGGCCTCCGCACAGGACAATCCGTTCTCCGCTGGCAAGATCATGGCTTCCGCATATGTCGGCATGCCGTATACGTTCTACAGCCTGCGCGTTCCCCCGGTGGGCGTGACCGGTGAATATGGCATCGTGGATTTCGGCGGTGGTGACTATGGTACGCTGGGCGCCGGTGGCGCATTCGACATGGAGCTCCGCCATGGTGATGGCCTGTATATGCCTTTCGAGGTATCGGGTTATGCAGCATATCACTACTTCATCAATCCTTCCTTCGAGGTTCATGCAAAAGCAGGTCTGGGCTTCTATCACTGGGCAGCAGGCTACGGCGGACTCAGCTACTATGAGTTTGCAGGTATTTCCTACTTCCTGAGCCCTTCGTTCGCTCTTACTGCAGAGGCAGGTTATTCCGCACTGAGCTATCTGCACCTTGGCATTTCCATCGTGCTGTAAGCCGGATCGGATCCGTAACAAAAAGCCCGGAAGCAATCGTTTCCGGGCTTTTCTTTTTAATAATTGTATTTCTTCCAGAGCGCCTGGAGGCGGCGGCGGATTTCAGCCTCTCGGGCATTGTTGCCGGGATCGTAGAACTTATGGCCGCGGAGTGCGTCGGGCAGGAATTCCTGGTCGACGAAATTGCCGTCATAATCGTGCGCGTACTTGTAATCCTTGTGATAGCCCAGTTCTTTCATCAACTGGGTAGGCGCATTGCGCAGATGCAGGGGGACAGGCGGCGCGTCATTGGTGTTATTGACCATGGCAAGTGCTTCATCAATAGCGAGATAGGATGCGTTGCTCTTGGGCGAGGTGGCCAGATAGATACAGGTTTCGGCCAGGATAATGCGGGCTTCCGGCATGCCGACCTGATGCACGGCATTGAAGCAGGCTTCAGCCAGCAACGCCGCGTTGGGATTGGCCAGGCCCACGTCTTCCGAGGCCAGGATCAGCATACGGCGGGCGATGAACAGGGGATCTTCGCCGCCGGCCAGCATCCGGGCCATCCAGTAGATGGCGCCGTTCGGATCGCTGCCACGCATGCTCTTGATGAAGGCCGAAATGATATCGTAGTGCTGTTCGCCGTTCTTGTCGTAGAGTGCGACATTCTCCTGCAGCCGGTCGGTAACGGTCTGGTTGTCGATATGGATGGTCGCATCTTCCGGGAAAGACTGGACGATGATCTCAATGATGTTGAGCAGCTTGCGTCCGTCGCCGCCGCTGAAACGGAAGAGCGCTTCTTTTTCAACCACCTCTATCTTCCTGTCTTTCAAATAGATATCTTCGGTAAGCGCTCGGTTTAGCAGCGTTTCTAAATCCTTGATTTCCAGGCTTTTAAGTACATATACCTGGCAGCGGGAAAGCAGGGGAGTGATCACCTCGAACGACGGGTTTTCGGTCGTCGCGCCGATCAGGACGATAAGGCCGCTCTCGACGGCACCGAGGAGGGCATCCTGCTGGGCCTTGTTGAAACGATGGATCTCGTCGATAAAAAGGATCGGTGCACCGGCAGTGGCGAACATCCGTCCTGACTTGGCCTTGTCAATGACTTCACGCACATCCTTGACGCCCGAGCTGATAGCGCTGAGCGTAAAGAATTCCCGTTGCAACTGGTTGGCGATAATCCGTGCCAGCGTCGTTTTGCCGACACCAGGAGGACCCCAGAGAATAAACGACGATACATTCCCGGTCTCGATCATTTTCCGGAGAACGGCACCCGGGCCGACCAGGTGTTCCTGACCCACGTATTGTTCGAGGGTACGGGGGCGTAATCGCTCAGGAAGGGGGACAAGTGGGATTTCAGGATTATTCATATATATTGAGATTCCCGGTCAAGCCGGGAATGACATTATTTAACATAATATAAATTGTGTGAAAATCATTCGAGGTTATGCTTCTTCAATTGACGGACAATTTTCTTGATGATAGCCTCGATATCGGCATCGGGTTCGATGACGTTGTAATTCTCCCAGAAATTCGGGTCCGTGAACGCCGACAGTTTCACCGTCATCTGGTCGCGGAATTTGATGCGTGCATCCTGTTCGATCTTCGCAGGCTCCGGCCGATGATCCGTGATGGCGATCTCCGACATCACCGTGTAATGGTTGCTGAACAAGGACCGGCGTTTTCGGGTCTTGAAATTCACTTCCACGCGTGCGTAGTCGTAATACCATTTGTCTCCCGACAATTTGTAATTGACCACGTAATCGGCGCTCTCCACTTCGAAACGTGTATCCTGTGGCCTTTTCAGCACGAACGCCTGCGCGGCATCTTCCCGTCCTTCCACATTCATCTTCATCTCCACGCGTCCGATGGCCAGCGTTTCACTGTCGATGAAAACGCGCCCGCGCATCAGCATTTCCTCTACGTCCTTCTTCTGGTTGAAACGGATCACATAGTATGCGCGCGTCCCCATGAACGTCACGGGTTCCAGCTGAAAATCATAGTTTTGCCCGAGATCTTGGATATTGACGCAGGCAAACGGATTCTTGACCTGGTCGATCTGCAGGATTGAAATCACACCGCCCTGGTACTTGATGAAAAGCGTGTCGGAAGAATCATAATTCTGGCTTCCGCGGCCTTTATAGATGCCTGCACGATCCGCTCTATATGACCCGTATGGCGCTTTATCGATGTCCAGGATGGCCTCGTTCATCGTCAGGTACTTCGTGTTACCCTTCTTGACCATTTCGCGGTAGAACGCCGTCATTCCCACGTGTTCCGTCGGATAATTGTCCCGGATCTTGTACAGGGCCGCCCGGAGGATTTCTTCCGGATCCCGGGCCCGAATCAGCGCCGGATCCAATGTCAGAGAAACAGGTATCAGGCTGATATTCAGCGGTTTATCTATACTAAATCCCTGAAATTCAGATAGTTTCAGCGTAACGGCGGCATAGCCGATATGGCTGATGGCCACCAGGGCGAAATCGGGCGTACGCGCATCTATTTTCAGGGTAAAGACGCCATCCTTGTTCGTAACGTTTGCAACATCGGTCCCGGCGAGGCTGACGGATGCATAGTGCAGCGGCTTGCCGGTTGCGCTATCCACGACCTTTCCGGCAATCTGCCGGAATGCAACGGTCTCCTGCGCCGCGAGGGGCAACAGCGAAAGGAGAAATGCTGACAGAAGGATGATCGACCGTTTCATGATGATATTTCTTCCGGTAAATATACAAAATTCTTTGGGTTTCTTTGTGTATCTTTGCAGAAAGTCCTAAAAAATGAGCAGAAAGAACAAACCCTATCTCGAAGGCATTACCGTGGGGGCAACGGCGGCCGAAGGCAACGGTCTTGCACACGTGGACGGAAAAGTCCTTTTCATCCGTCAGGGCATTCCAGGCGATGTCGTGGACGTCCAGGTCAACAAGGTCCGGAGCGGGTATTCGCAGGGATATATTGTCAACATAAAGTCCCCTTCCCCACACCGCCTCGATCCCTTCTGCTTACATTTCGGCGATTGCGGCGGATGTACCTGGCAGACGCTGCCTTATGGAATGCAGATTGCGTTCAAGCAGCAGCAGGTCGTGGACCAGCTCACGCGCATCGGCCATCTGCAACTTCCAGAGGTCTCCCCCATCCTCGGATCCGAAAAGACGGACCATTATCGCAACAAGTTGGAATACACTTTCTCCAACCGGCGCTGGCTTGTCGCAGGCGAAGACTGGACGACGCTTTCCGACGAGGACCGGCTGGGACTCGGTTTCCACGTCAGCGGCTTTTTCGACAAGGTGCTCGACATCCGGGAATGCCATCTGCAGCGGGAACCCTCCAATGCCATCCGCCTGTTCATCAAGCAGTACGCCATCGAGCACGGGCTGTCTTTCTACGATCTTCGTGAAAACCGCGGATTCCTGCGTACCCTGATGGTGCGCACCACCTCCACAGGCGAGAACATGCTGGTCGTCTGCTTTGGCGGCGAGGCGCAGGGCCCGGATTCCCTTCCGAAGGTCGAAGCGCTGCTGGAGGCTGTAAAAACGCGTTTCCCGGAGATCACGTCGCTTTATTACGTCATCAACCCGAAGTGCAACGATGCCTACGGCGACCTTCCCTGCACGCTGTACAGCGGTGCGGAAGCCGTTTATGAGCAGATGGAGGACCTTCGCTTTAAAATCGGTCCCAAATCATTTTACCAGACCAATTCCGCGCAGGCATACCGTCTCTACTCCGTGGTGCGTGACTTTGTCCGGGAGGGTATTCAGGACGGCGTCAAGCCCGTCATCTACGACCTCTACACGGGCACTGGCACCATCGCGCTCTTCCTGTCCGCCCTGGCTGAAAAGGTCGTGGGCATTGAATATGTGCCCGAGGCCATCGAAGATGCGAAGGTCAATGCCCGTGAAAACAGAATCGGGAATGCCGAATTCATTGCGGGAGACATGAAGGACGTGCTGAATGCGGAATTCATCGCTTCGCACGGAAAGCCCGGCATCGTCGTGCTGGATCCGCCGCGTGCGGGCATTCATCCGGACGTGGCACAGGTCCTGCTGGCCTGCGCTCCGCAGCGGATGGTCTATGTGAGCTGCAATCCTGCCACGCAGGCGCGCGACCTGGCGGTCTTTGCTCCGCAATATGACATTATCCATGTGCAGCCCGTCGACATGTTCCCCCATACCACCCACGTGGAAAACGTGGTTTCCCTCGTTCGTAAATCAAATTGATTCAATATACTATGGACAGTATTTCTTTTCTGGGCCTGGGGCTTCCCGGCTGGATCACGATCGTGACGGTCATCGCCCTGTTCCTCGTGCTCCTGTTAACAAAACTATCTGAAGATATCGCCTTTCTGGGTGCGATGGCCATCCTGGGCCTGAGCGGCATCCTGGACCAGAAGGAGGATCTCGCGGGCTTTTCGTCCGATTCTGTCGTGCTGGTCGGCGTACTGTTCATTGTCGTAGCCGGATTGATCCACACGGGCGTGATCCGCTGGATCATGCAGCATTTCCTGGGCACGCCGAAGAGTTATCCTGCGGCGATTGTGCGTTTGATGACGCCTGTAGCGGCGCTCAGCACGATTCTCAGCAACACGACGGTCGTAGCGCTGTTTGTTCAGGTTGTGAAAGACTGGGCGAAAAAGCTGGGCATTGCTCCTTCCAAGCTGTTGATCCCGCTGAGCTATGCGGCGGGCATGGGCGGCATCTGCACCATCATCGGTACACCGCCCAACATGATCATTGCGGGTCTCTATGCCCAGAACAGCGGGCAGCACATCGGTTTCTTTGCTCCTACCCTTCCCGGCATATTCTGTCTTGTGGTTGGCGTTCTGGCGACGCTGGCGATGCGCAAGTTACTGCCGGTCCGGGAGAGCCGGGAAGACGGGACCGGAAAAGAGGCGGTTGCCGAAGAGGCTCAGCCGCAGATCGGCGTGAAGACGGTCATTTCCGCCCTCATCATGCTGGCTATGATCCTGCTGTCGTCGTTCAAGGTGATGTCGTTGTTGCAGAGTGCTGTCGTGGCGGCTGCCGCGATGCTGATTTTCCGTTGCTGCACGCCTTCGCAGGCCATGAAATCCATCGACTGGAGCGTCCTGATGATCTTTGCGGGCAGTGTCGTCATCGGAACGGCCATCCAGAAGACGGGGGTTGCGGAAGCGCTGGCGAACGGGGTGATGCGCATGTGCGGCAGCAAGCCTTTGTTGGTGATGATTATGATGAGCCTGACGGCGACGTTTGTCACGGAGTTCATTTCAAACACGGCTGCGGGCGCCATTTTCTTCCCGATCGTATATCATGCTGCGGTGACGATGGGTTGCGATCCGATGCCCTTCCTCATTTCGCTGATGATTGCTGTATCCTCCAGTTTCGCCACGCCCATCGGCTCGACGACCCATCTGCTGGTTTACGGCCCCGGCGGCTACAAGTTCAGCGACTTCATGAAGATCGGCATCCCGATGAATCTCATCATCCTCGCCGCCAACATCCTGATCGTCAACCTCATCTATCCCCTTTAGCCTCTGTCATGCCCGGCCCCGACCGGGCATCTGTTTGCTTGCTAGGCGCAAGCAAACGATGAACTGTGTTTACGGTACCAGAGGGAGAACCAGATGATGGCGACGAGGACGGCGGCGAAGCCGATGATGTAGGAAACCGTAAGGTTCAAAGCGAAGGCGTTGGGCGAAATCATCAGGAACGTCGTGCAAACCCACGTCATGAAAAGCGCCGGCACGAGCGTAACCCAGAATAACTTCTTCTCCCGGGCCAGATAGACGGTCAACGCCCATAACGTAAAGACAGACAACGTCTGATTCGACCAGCCGAACCAGCCCCAGAGCTTCTCGAAACCTGCCTTGTCGTTCATCTGCCACATCAGCAGCGCAAAAACGACGGCAAAAAGCGGAATGCAGATGTACAGACGCTTGCGTACGGATCTCTGCTCGAGTTTGAGGAAATCAGCAATGATCAAGCGCGCACTGCGCAGGGCCGTATCGCCGCTGGTGATCGGCGCAGCGACCACACCCAGCAAAGCCAGGATGCCGCCGAAGACGCCCAACCATTCCTTGCAAACCAGATTGACAATCGTAGGCGCATCGGAAATGGCGTCGGCTCCGCCGGGAATCAGCTGGAACGCCGGCTCCGGCTTTCCGTAGAAGAAATAGCTGGCAACCGTCGCCCAGATGAGAGCCACGACGCCTTCCGTGATCATCGCACCATAGAAAATCGGGCGTCCCATCTTTTCACTTTTCACGCAACGGGCCATCAACGGGCTCTGTGTCGCGTGGAAACCACTGATGGCGCCGCAGGCAATGGAGATGAACAGGCACGGGAAAATCGGATTCTTCGTCAGCGCGCCGCCCGGCGTGTCCTTCAGTCCTTCCCATACTTCCGGAATGTCCGGGAACTTGACGAACAGGACTACCATCAACGACAACGCCATGAAGATCAGGGCGAAGGCGAAGATCGGATAGATACGGCCGATGATCTTGTCGACCGGCAGCATCGTGGCGATGATATAGTAGATGAAGACGATGATGATCCAGAAACTGTACTGGCCCAGCGTACCGGCGATAGCTGCCGGCTCCCAGATGCCGCCCAGGATCTTGGCCGGACTGAATACGAACACGGCGCCCACCATCATCAGCATCAGGACCGAGAAGATGAGCATGATCGTCTTTGTGGTCTTGCCCAGGTATGTGCCGATTAATTGCGGAAGATTGGCGCCGCCGTTCCGGATGGACAGCATCCCGGACAGGTAGTCGTGCACCGCGCCGGCGAAAATGCAGCCGAAAACGATCCAGAGATACGCCGCCGGGCCGAACTTTGCGCCCATGATGGCGCCGAAGATCGGCCCGGTGCCGGCAATGTTCAGGAACTGGATCATGAAGATCTTCCACGACGGCAGTACAATGAAATCGACGCCGTCGGCTTTCGACACAGCAGGTGTCGGTCTTCCGTCGGCGCCGAAAACACGCTCTACAAAACGTCCGTAGAACAGATAACCGGCCACGAGGGCCACAAGGGCAAGGATGAAGGAAATCATTGGCGCTACATTGCAGAATTCTCATGCAAATGTAGTCATTCTGCGCCTGTTTTACAAGGAATCCCCGAAGTCCTTCTTGAATTTCGCAACCAGTTCTTCCTGCCAGTAACCGATCTCTTCCATGCGGCCGAAGAAGAACCGGAGCACTTTCGGCTCCATGGTCCACTGGAGACCGCCGATCAGCTTGCGGTTGTCCCAGACCCATTTCACGCGGTCTGCGCAGTACTTGATCTGGCTGAGTGTGAAGACGCGGCGCGGAACAGCCAGACGCAGCAGTTCCAGTTCGGCAAAACGCTCAGTGCCGTCAGGTTCGCGCTGCTCCGACATCGTACCCCGCTCCATGCCACGGATACCGCCTGCAATGAACACGGCAGCCCCCACGGCTGCAGCCGGATACTGGTCGTGCGGAATATCCGGGACGATCTCCGAGCAGTTCAGGTGACAGCCCAGGCCGCCAGCGGGCTTGATCACCGGCACTCCGTAGTCATCGAGCTCCTTGGCCAGATAAGCGATGAATTCCGGCCCCTGGCTGATGTAGTCCATGTCAAGCGATTCCAGCAGGCCCTGTGCTGCAGCCTCGATGGAACGGACCTCCATACCGCCATAGGTCAGGAAGCCCTCGTACAGCGGCACGAACTCCATCATCTGGTCGCACCACTTGCGGTCCGTCGACAGGATGAAACCGCCGCGGCTGAAGCCGAGCTTGCGGGCCGAGAAGTAGATGATGTCAAACCGGCTGGCGAGCAACTGGTAGATCGACTTGGTGTCCATGTACTTGCAGCGCGGCTCCCGCGTCTTCATGAAATAGACGTTGTCCTGCAGCAGCGAGGCGTCCAGCACGCTCGGAATGCCGAACTCATGGCAGATATCGCAGACAGCCAGCATGTTCTCCAGGCTGACCGGCTGGCCGCCGATCAGGTTGGTTCCGGACTCTACGCGCACGAACGCGATCTTGTCGGGCGTCTTTTCCTTAATCGTCGCGCGAAGCTTCTTCAGGTCGAAATTTCCCTTGAAAGGATCGTCGCTCTGCGGGATCAGGCCCTTCTTGTCGACCAGCTCGATCACTTCCCCACCCAACCGGGTGATATGGGCCTTGGTCGTCGTGAAATGGAAGTTCATCAGCGTGAACATGCCGGGTTTCACGAAGGCTTCCGCCAGGATGTTCTCTGCCGCACGACCCTGGTGTGCCGGCAGTACGTTGTCCACGCCGAACACCTCTTTGACAGCAGCCTTCAGCCGGTTCCACGTCTCGCTGCCGGCGTAGCTGTCGTCTGCGATACTCATGGATGCCACCTGCATGTCGGACATCGCGTTGACGCCCGAATCGGTGATCATATCCATATAGATATCACGGTTCTGGAGAAGGAATGTATTGTTTCCTGCTTCCTGGATGGCGCGGAGACGGTCTCCGACTGAAAGCAGATTGAGTTTCTGGACAACGCGGACCTTGTGCATTTCCAACGGCACCTGGTTTTCCGAAATGTAAAATTTGACAGGCATCTTTTTCAGTTTTTGAATTTGTTGCAAAAATAGAGGGACGGAAGCAGGAAAAGCCTATCGAAATTACTTTATTTTATACCATTTTTACGTTTTTATTTGATTCATACCAAAATTATCTACCGAAATTACTTAATTTTGCAGCATGGATATACCAACACTCAATCAATACTTCCGCCAGCCGACCCTGCACCCGCTGGTCGCCGCCGGTGAT
>LUZE01000058.1:0-2255 GCA_001602845.1 Bacteroidales bacterium Bact_13
ATACTTGCCCTATTGCTGATGTTCAGCGCCGTGACGGGCGCTGCCCAATCGTTGAAACTGGAGGGACCGCGGGTCGTCTCGCTCGACGAGACGTTCCGCATCGTCTTTACGGCCGACGCCAGGATGAGTGATTTCGACTGGCCGGGGACCGACGATTTCGACGTGGTTTGGGGCCCGCAGAGAGGATCGATGTCCAGCACGAACATCGTCAACGGCAAGCGTACGTCCACCCATCAGGAAACCGTCACCTATCTGCTGCAGCCCAAACGGACCGGCACGTTCACCGTGCCCGGGGCCACGGCGAAGATCGACAAGACCGACGTGTCATCCTCTTCCCTGAGCATCGAGGTGGTAGCCGGGCAGCAGCAAGGCACACAACAGGGCACGCAGCAGGGCGGCCAGCAGTCCGGCGGCCAGAGCGGGGCCACCACACAGCCGGACAACCGCAGGGACGATCCCGCCACGACGGGCACCGTGTCCAGCAATGACATCTTCCTCCGCCTGTCGCTGGGCAAGACCAACGTGGTCAAGGGCGAGCCCATCACCGCTACGCTGAAGCTCTATACCCGCACCGACATCTCGGGCATTGAAGACATCAAGTTCCCCACGTTCAACGGTTTCTGGAGCAAGGAGACCGTTACGGTCAGCAATCTCGAATTCAACCGCGAGAACGTGAACGGGGCCATTTACAATTCAGCACTGCTGCGCCAGTGGGTCCTGATCCCGCAGCAGAGCGGCACGCTGACCATCGACCCGGCCGAGATGGTCTGCCAGGTCAGGGTCCGCACGTCGGGCGGCAGCGGCATGTCGATCTTCGACGATTTCTTCGACCAGTTCCAGACCATCCGCAAGCGCATCAGCACGCCTTCCATCGCCGTGACGGTGCGTGACCTGCCCGCCGGAGCACCGGCTTCCTTCGCCGGCGGCGTGGGCGACTTCAAGGTTTCGGCCAAACTGAGCAAGGAAGGCATCAAGTCGAACGAAGCCGCTTCGCTCATCGTCACGATCTCGGGCAACGGCAATCTCTCCATGCTGGAAGCGCCGAAGGTCAACTTCCCGCCGGACTTCGAAGTGTACGACCTCAAGAGTACCGACAAGACATCGGCCAGCGGAACGAGCGGTTCGAAGACCTTCGAATATCCGTTCATTCCCCGCAGCCACGGAGATTTCGTGATACCGTCCATCGAATACAGTTTTTACGACTACACCCACGGCAAATACGTCACGACCTCGACGGGCGACATCGCCGTCACGGTCGAAAAGGGTGACGACATCGCCGGAGGCGGCGTAGCCGTCGCAGGCGTCAACCGCCAGGGCGTCCGCAGCCTGTCGGAGGATATCCGGTACATTGCGCTGGGGGACGGCCGTTTTCACAAAAAAGGAGCCTTCTTTGCCGGCTCGCCCGCTTTCTACCTGATCATGATCACACTCGCCATCATTCTCTTCATCGTCAATCTGCTGATACACCGTTCACAGGAACGGCGTGCCGACGTGGCCGGCTCGAAGAACCGGCGGGCAAACAAGATGGCCCGGGCACGGCTGAAGAATGCCGAGGATTACCTGCACAAGAATCTGAGCGGGGCCTACTACGAAGAGCTGCTCAAAGCGCTCACCGGATATGTGTCCGACAAGCTGCTGATTCCGGCCGCAGACCTGTCGAAAGACAAGATCGGCGAATCGCTGCGGGAACGCGGCGTGCGCGATGAGAGCATTGCCAAACTGACGGCCCTGATCGACCAGTGCGAATTCGCCCGGTATGCACCCGACAGCGGCCAGACCCAGATGGAGAACGAATACAACGAGGCCGTGGAGGTGATCTCCGAGATCGAGGGACAGCTCAAGAGCGGCAAGGCTTCCCGCAAACCGGCGGGCGCAGCCCTGCTGGCGATCCTCATCGGACTCGGCCTTTCCACCGCACCGGCACACGCCGAAGGCGACGTGTCCTCGCTGTGGAAGGCTGGCAATGAGGCCTTTGCGGCAGAGCAGTGGCAGAACGCCCTCAATTATTATCAGATGATCGAGGGCGAGAATCTCGAAAGCGCCGACCTGTACTACAACATCGGCAACACCTTCTTCAAACTGGGTGACAATGCGCACGCGATCCTCTATTTCGAACGTGCCCTGAAACTCGATCCGGCACACGCGGATGCACGCAATAACCTGGACATCGCACAGCAGCTGACGCTTGACCGCGTCGACGCCGTGCCCGATTTCATCCTGGTCAGCTGGTTCCGCAACCTGCGGCGCAGCCTTTC
>LUZE01000058.1:2305-2473 GCA_001602845.1 Bacteroidales bacterium Bact_13
GGGATTGCGGAAGGTATCGTTCATCCTGGCGTGCGTCGTAGCCGCGCTGGCAATCGGCACATTCGTCTTCTCGTTGCTGCAGCGGAAGGCCGTGACACGCGAGGACAGCGCCATCGTCACGGCGCCGGTCTGCTCGGTGAAGAGTTCACCGGCCGACGGCGGCAAGAC
>LUZE01000059.1 GCA_001602845.1 Bacteroidales bacterium Bact_13
CTCGCCTTTGCGGCCGTCGGCCGTGTCGAGCACGGCGACCTTCTCGTCGAGAATGACATAGGAGTTATAGGACATGCCCTCGGGGACGACGTACTGGCTCTCGAAGAGGTCGAGGTCGAGATCGTCGACACCGATGAACTTGACGGATGCAGAGATATCTTTGGTCATAGTGTTTGATTTTTACGGATGGAATGACAAATTTACGTATTTTTGTGGACGCTTCGAAACGTTTTTAAACGTTTTTAAACGGATAGAATCATTTAAACACATGTAATATTTGTATGAAACGAATCTTTGCCATCGCAATGGTCCTGATCGCCATGACAGCCTGCACAAGCAAACGCACCAATCCCTTCTTCGCCGAATGGAACACCCCGTTCGGCATTCCTCCGTTCGAACAGATCCAGGAAGCTGACTACCTGCCCGCCCTCCAGGAAGGCATCAAGCAGCATGACGCCGAGATCGCAGCCATCATCGCCAACCCCGAGGCCCCGACCTTCGACAACGTGATCGCGGCCTACGACCAGTCGGGCCAGCTGCTCTCCAAGGTCGTCGGCGTCCTCTTCAACCTCGCCGAGACCGACAACACCCCGACACTCGAGAAGATCGTCGAGGAAGCTACCACCCTCGTCTCGCAGCACAGCAACGACATCACCTTCAATAAAGACCTCTTCGCAAAGGTTGAAGCCGTCAACAACCAGAAGGCTTCCCTCGGACTGACCCGCGAGCAGGAGATGGTACTCGACAAGATCTACCGTTCGTTCGCCGACAACGGCATCGCCCTCGACGAGGCCGGCCAGGCACGCATGAAGGAGATCAACAACGAGCTCTCCACCCTCAGCAACCGCTTCGGCAACTATCTCCTCAAAGAGAACAACGCCTTCAAGGCACAGTTCGACGTGGCCATCTCCGAGTATCGCGACGTGATGGCACAGCTTGAAGACCGCGCCGAGCGCGAGAAGATGTTCCGTGCCTTCGCATCCCGCGGCAACAACGGCGGCGAGTTCGACACCAAGGAGATCATCCTCAACATCCTGAAGCTCAAGGAAGAAAAAGCAAAGCTGCTGGGCTACGACACCCCTGCCGCACAGATCCTGAGCGACAAGATGGCCAAGACCCCCGAGGCCGTGGACGTTTTCCTCGCCAACATTTTCAAGTACGCCGTGGCCCGTGCGAAGGAAGAAGTGAAGGACATGCAGAAGATCATGGACCAGGACATCGCCGCCGGCAAGGTGGAGAAAGGCGCCAAGATTCAGCCGTGGGACTGGTTCTACTACAGCGAGAAGGTCCGTAAGGCCAAATATGACCTCGACGAAGAACTCGTCAAGCCGTATTTCCAGATGGAAAAAGTGCGCGAAGGCGTGTTCAACACCGCTTCGAAGCTCTACGGCCTGCAGTTCGAGCCCATCAAGGACGCGCCGAAATATAACCCCGACATGGAAGCCTTCAAGGTGTCCGACGCCGACGGCTCCCTCATCGGTGTGCTGCTGACCGACTACTTCCCGCGTGAAAGCAAGCGTGGCGGTGCGTGGATGAACAACGTCCGCGACCAGTACGTGACGATCGACGGCCAGATGGTCCGCCCGATCATCGTCAACGTGGGCAACTTCAACAAGCCGACCGCCGACACGCCGTCGCTGCTGAGCATCGACAATGTGGAGACGATGTTCCACGAGTTCGGCCACGCCCTGCACGGCCTCCTCAGCCAGTGCCACTACGCGACCGTAAGCGGCACCTCTGTCGCCCGCGACTTCGTCGAGCTGCCTTCGCAGATCAACGAGAACTGGGCCTTCCAGAAAGAAGTGCTCACCGGTTATGCAAAGCATTACGAGACCGGCGAGGTGATCCCCGACGAGCTGGTCGAGAAGATCCTGGCAGCCCGGACGTTCAACCAGGGCTTCATGACCACGGAGCTTTGCGCTGCGTCGATCCTCGACATGAGGTGGCATGAGCTCTCTTCCGTCGAGGGCATCGACATCGAGGCCTTTGAGGCACAAGCTTGCAAGGAGATGGGGCTGATCGACGAGATCATCCCGCGGTATCGCACCACCTACTTCAACCACATCTTCAACAGCGGCTACAGCGCCGGCTACTACAGCTACCTGTGGGCTGAGGTGCTCGACAAGGACGCCTTCGAGCTGTTCAAGCAGAAGGGCATCTTCGATCCCGCCACGGCGATGAGTTTCCGCCACAACATCCTCGAAAAAGGCGGCAGCGAAGAGCCGATGACGCTCTACAAGCAGTTCCGCGGCGCCGAGCCCGACCCGAACGCCCTGCTGCGCGCCCGCGGCCTGAAATAGCCGTGGCAGGCAGCTGCCTGATAGACAAGGTTTTAAACGAAATCGGTTGCGTCAAAATACGCAACCGATTTTCGTTAAAAAGCTAATAACCAAACGGTTATCCGCCACAGGCAAAGTCCACAAAAGCAGCGCGCCACAAATACCAGATGCCCGGTCAAGCCGGGCATGACGGGAGGGGGAGCAGCGGCGGATGGCGTCCTGGCTAAGCGAGCATTTTTCGCGAGCGTGACAGGCGCCAGAGCCGCGAAGCATGATTATGGCAGGATGCGGCTGACGGCCGTGAGGATCGGGTCGACGCTGATTGGTGCGCCGACGGCGCCCTGCATCCAGAGCTGCGGCGTCAGGCGGCCCTGACGGTAGATGCGCTGCAGCTCGGCGGCGAACGCCGCGTCGCTACCGCATTGCGCCAGATGCTCTTCCAGCTGATAGTGGATGATGTGCCCGACGGGATAGTTCGGCAGATACATCGGATAGTCCAGCATGTGCGAGTAGATGGCCAGCAACGGCGAATCGTGCGTGCCCAGCACCGGCTCATAATACTGGTTCCACACTTCGCGCGCCACACGGAGCACCGCATCACGCAACTCTTCGGCCGTCGCCGATGGATGTGCATAGAGCCAGTCCCACGTGTAGATGTCCACGAGACTGACACCCATGATCTCGTACATTCCCCAGAAAATGTCGAGCGTCGCGTTATCGTCCATCTGCTGGCGGCCGTAGCCGAGCAACTGCAGGTCGCGCACCTGGAACAGGAACGCCATCGCCTCGGTGGTCGCATTGTTGGGCACCCCGAACAGCGTGTAATAATCGATGTGATACAGATCGGTGACCTGTTCGACATTGTGTCCGAACTCGTGCACGGCGATGTTGTAGCCCTTGTAGTCCATTCCGTCGGCGCCGATGCGCGTGCGCAGCCGGGCGGGCTCGGTCCGGCCCAGGCACTCCCACGCATGGCCCGATCCCCTCGCCCCCTCAACCACGATGTGGTCGGCCAGGAACTGCGCCTCCGCTGCGTCGAAGCCCAGATTGCGGAGCATCCGCGGCATGTCGCGGTGAAAAGCTTCGGCATCCGGGTAACGGCGGCGCGTCTCGGCGGTCAGCTTGTCCTCGGGAATCGCGGAGCGGCTCTTGAAACCGTCGTACCAAATGTCGTACGGCCGCAGGTCGCGGCCCAGCCGCTCCCGGATCAGCGCACCGACCCGCGCCACTTGCTCCGACGAGATGAAACGGATGAAGAGATCCTTGATCTCGTTCTCGCTCATCTCGATCGAGCCGTCAAAATTGCGCAACAGCGCCGTCGGCTCGGCCGGGCAATAGCTGTCTTCTTCCTGAAAGGCATGGAACTGGCTGAGGATGTGGCCGTAGCGCACGCTTCCTTCCGCCGGGAGCGAGACTTCCTTCCCGTCGCGCCAGACGCGGTTTGACATCGGCGCCCAGTCGTAGGCGGGGTTGTTGACCACCGCGGCGGGAATCTCCTGCGTAACGATGCGCTCCATCACCTGGTAGATCATCTCCTGCTTCTCCTGTGCGTGCGGCACGTCGGCGTAGTTCGACTTGAGTTCGTCGCGCAGGTTCCAGTGCGACAGCAGCGACATGTCCTCCGGGAACAGGCGCTCCCCATCCTCGGTCAGCAGATGGCCCATTTTGATGTTGTACGTGTCGATGTAGGCTTCGGCCGCGCTGCGGGCGAGGGTCACCCGCTGGCTGACGGAGGCGGGGACGCGCTGCGTGAAGACGTCGCCCAACCGGGCATAGGCCCATTGCAGGCGGTCCCACTGCGGGCCGAGGGCATTCTTTTCGGCGAGCGTATAGTTCGGGAAATTTAGGATGGTGATGAATGCCAGCTTGTTGGCGAACATATCATCGGAGAAATGTGCCCCGGCGCCATAACTGGCCAGCAGGTAATCGATGTCGCCCGGATCGCCTTCGGCCAGGACCGTCGGGCGACCCAGCTCAATGGTAAGCTGGTTCTCCTGCGTGTTGAATATCTCCAGCGCGCGGGCAATCTTTTCGTAAAGCGTATAGCGCGCCTCCGGCGTCGGTGCCAGCCATTGGCGCACAAAGGCCTCGAAATCAGCCTGCGAACCGTCCTCGGGCTGCCAGAGCGCTGCGCACTGGTCGATGCCACGCTGCAGCTGCGCCACCGTTTCCGGCCCGGCAGCGTCGGAGAACGCGCTCACGACGTCCGGCAGCACGTCTGCGACAGAGATCGGCGTCACCGCCGGTGATGCATTCTTATGTGAACTACACCCGACGGCCACCACCGCCAGGGCAAAAATGACGAGGAAACGTTTCATCTCAAGAAAAATGTGTATTTTTACAAAAATACGAAAAAAACAGATGCCCGGTCAAGCCGGGCATGACAAAGGGGGCAAGATGATTATGACAAATAGGACGAATATGACAAAAGAACAGAAATACGAGGAGCTGCGGCTGGAAGTGGCGGGGCTCACAGAGGGCGAGAGCGATGAGATCGCCAACATGGCGAACGTTGCAGCGGCGATTTACGCCAAATTCGGCTTCCATTGGGTCGGCTTCTACCGCGTCGTCCCCATCGACAGCGCACCAACCGACAGCGCGCCAACCGCTGACACCCCGGCGGCGGAACTCGTTCTGGGGCCGTTCCAGGGGCCGGTTGCCTGCACCCGCATCGCCTACGGCCGCGGCGTCTGCGGCACAGCGTGGAAAGAAAAACGCACCCTGATCGTCCCCGATGTCGACCAGTTCCCCGGCCATATCGCATGCAGCGCCCTGTCGCGCAGCGAGATTGTCATCCCGATACTGCGACAGGGCGCCGTCATCGCCGAACTAGACATCGACAGTGCCGAAACCGACACCTTCGACGCCACTGACGAACACTATTTGACAGTCCTGCTTACATCCTTCGGATCAGCCGCAAAATCCTGATCCTTCATGTAAAGATCATCGTACTTCCCGACAGGAAGATCCTGGAAAATGTAGTAATTCGCCTTGCGAGCAGCCTCGATGTTGTCCGTCAGCGCGGTGTTGATCGCACCCGCCGCCACATCGATCAGAACGGCCAAGAGACTCTGCTTCTTGTCGGGATCCGTGTTCGAATTGACCGACAGGTCGAGATACAGGTCACACGTGCGGTCGAACAACACCTGGTCCGTCACCGTCGACTTGATGATGTACCGGATCTTCGTCTGAATGCCGTTCAGCCGTTTCGCCCACGTCTCGATGACCGAGAACACAACGGCATCCGCTCCGAAAAAGTCGTGGAACTGCCGCAACGGCTTGTCCAGGAACAATTCTGCATCGTAAGCACTCTCCTGCCGGAGCACCGCCATCGCCAACGACGGGGAAATCACATAATACCCCGCCTCCGCCAACGGCCGGCTGATCGAAGTGTAGAGCAACTCCTTCGCCTCCACCTTGGTCGTGTTGTTGATCGGCGGCATCACCAGCAAAGTCACGGGATGCTCTTCATACATGCCGGGATAAAGGCTGCTGCGCGTGCGGCCGGACGGTCCGCATGCGGACAGTACCAGCACCAGTATAAGAAGGGGAACTATCTTTCTCATATCACTTGAACAACCTTTCAGCCAACGGCTTGATAAACGTTACAGACTCCGGATAATAATGCATCTCCATCTCGAAGAGCTCCCGGCTCCGGTCCAGGAACTGCGCCGTCGTGAAGCCCAATGACATCTTCTGCCGCGAAGTCGCATACTCCGCGAAAGCCGTCGCCGTCTCGGGCTGCGCGAGCAGCCATGCGTATTCCGCACAGATGCCCGGCGGCGGAACCTGCCGCAGGCCGCCCGGCTGCTTCACCAGCTGCTCATACAGCACCAGCATCGAGCAGATGCTCTCAGGACTCTGCTTGTCGGTGGAGTGGTAGGCCAGCCTTTCGTACTCCGTCACATGGTTGTACTCCCCGCCCCAATTATACAGGATCTGGGCAGCAGGCATGCACGATGAAAGCAGCAGCCCCAGCCCCAGGAGCAGGCCTAGCGTTTTCAGTCTCATAGTTTGATGACCTTGATTTCGCCCGCAGAAACGAAAATCTTCTGCGTCAGGACGGTTTCGCCACGCCGGGTGACCTTCACATCATGCTGTCCGGGCGAGACGACGATCGAGTTTTCAGCCGTACGCTTGATATCGCGCTTTGCCTTGTACTCGGTGTCCTTCACCGTTTTGACCTGATAGGCCTTGCCGTCGATGGTCACATCGATCGACTGCGAGCTCTCTGCGAAGAATACCACAGCCGCTTCGTCGGCCTTGCCGGACACCACCGTGTGGGTACCGGTACCGCAGCCCGCAAACAGCAGGACTGCCGAAAGAAGAATCAAAATCCGCTTCATGGCTTATTCATCCAAAATGTAATAATTTTCCAGATGCTGCTCGTCCAGGTCCTCGCCGTTGTAGGAGCAGAACGAAACCTCGGTCTCGGGCGTGTCGCCGATCGAAGCCGTCACCTTCACCACGCCGATGAGCATGCCGGGCAGTTCGATCTCGATGCCGGTCTGCGGATTGCGCACCTTGCGGCCCTTCTTATACACGTTGAAGGTGTCGCCGGGAGCAATGCCCTGCGAAGCACCGCCCGCGATGATGTAGGAACCGCTGTCTTCTGCCAGCAGATAGGAACGCCACGGCTTGTCCATGCACTTGTTGATGATGTTCTCGACCAGCTGCGAGAGGGCCGCGGAGATGGCCTTGTCGCTGAGGGTTGCGTCGAAGCCCGCGGAACCGCCCAGGCCCAGCGTCTGCTTGCTGGTGGTCTCGGCATAGCCCTTGGCCTCGTCCGAATAGATGATCAGGCCCGTCGCAGCCTCAACCAGGCGAAGGCTCACGCCCGCCTCGACAGTCTGCGTCTTGGTGGAAGTGAAGACACCTTCGTTGCCTTCGTTCTTGCGGCCGAACTGCGTGATGGAGCCCAGGATGATGTAGTCAGCACCGATCTTGTGCATCTGGTCGCCGGCTTCAGCCACCAGGACGTCGAGGTCCTCGCGCTCAAGCAGGATGAACTTCCCGCTCTGGGCCAGCTTCGACGAAAGGATGTCGAGCGCCTGCTTGCGCATGGGGTCGTTCTCCTTGTCGTAGAAGATGCCTTTCCCATACTGGGTTTCATTGGTGAAGCGGCCGATGGCCACCTTGCGTTTGATGGTCTTGTCCTGTGCGGAGACAGGAGCGGTGGTCAGCAGGACCAGCGCTGCCATCAGGATAAGGGAGAATGTTCTTTTCATGATTTCTCAAAAAATTTTCAGAGACTCTGCAAATATAATTCCATTTCCGGAACTTTCTCCCTTGCAGAGCAGAATAATTTCCATTGCGCCCGCGTGCGCACGAGATTATGCTCGGGATAGCGGATCTTGTAATACGTGTCGCCGTTGATGTAATCGGCCAGGAAACGGACGGTCTGCATGTACGGGAACAGCGTTGCGGCGAAGGGCAGGTTCTCGCGCTCGACCGGCGTCAGGAACACGCCTGCGCTGGAAAGGTACCCCTTTGCGAAAGACTTGATAATCTCCATGTTGAAGCCCACGCGGTCCAGGTCCGGATCGTCCTCCGCGCCGGTGTTGGCGGCCGTGCGCAGGAAGTCGCCGAAGTCCGAGAAGACGAAAGCGGGCATCACGGTGTCGAGGTCGATGACGCAGAGGATGCTGCCGTCGCGGTCGAACATCATATTGTTGACCTTCGTGTCGCAGTGGCAGATGCGCTTGGGCAGCACGCCCTCACGGAAGAGCCGCTCGCCGCGGCACATTTCCTCCTCCAGGGCGAAAATCTCCTCCACGAGCCCCCGCACTTCGGAATCGGCCATCCGGCCGGCGGCATCCGCCGCCACGGCTTCGCGCAGCTGGCGCGCGCGCAGCTCCATGTTGTGGAAGTCGGGAATCGTCTCGCCCAGTTTGTCGGGCAGGTCGGCGAGCATCGCCTCGAAACGGCCGAACGCCACGCCGGCATAGCCTGCGTATTCAGGAGTGACCGTCTCGAAGGTCAGCGCGTCGCGGATGAACACCGAAACGCGCCACCACTCCTTGCCGTCGGTCCAGTAGCTCTTGCCCGTTTCGCGCTCGGGCAGGAAGTGCAGCACCTTGCGGTCTATGTCCGTCTCGCCGGCGGCCTCCAGCTTCTGCCGGATGTGCCGCGTCACGCAGTCGATGTTGTGCTGCAACAGGTCCACGTCCTGAAAAATGGACTGGTTGATGCGCTGGAGCACATAGTTGTCCGGTCCGTCGGTGACGACCAGGAAAGTGTCGTTGATCAATCCGTTCCCTAAGGGATGGATATCGGTCACCCTGCCCGTGATGGCAAAGTGACCGACAATACGGTTGAGTTTCTCGTCCATGTTACTGGTCTTCTTTAGCAAGGGCGTAGTGGAAGCCGTCCACGCGGTTCCAGGCGCCACGGGTGAAGTCGGGCACTTCGACAGGCATCGAACCGTGCTCGAGCGAAACGAGCGAAAGCGGCGCCACGCAGCACCACTCGGCCAGGTCGTAGACGTCCATGTCGAGCGGCAGACCGTGGTGCAGGCAGTAGACCAGGCGGTAGTCCATGATGAAGTCCATGCCGCCGTGGCCGCCGACCGATTTGGCGAGCGCCTCGAATTCAGGCGTCAGGATGACGTTGCGGTAGCCAGCCTGGAGGGCAGCTGCCTCTTCGCCGCTGTATACCTTCTCATCGCTGATGTGACGGGCGTCCACCTTGTCGGCCGGTTTGTCGACACGCAGGCAGTACTGCCCGACAGGATACTTGGAGGCATAGCCGTCGGTGCCCACCACCTGGTACATGCGGCTGTACGGACGCGGCGTCATCACGTCGTGCTCGATCAGGATCGTCTTGCCCTTTTCGGTGAGAATCAGCGTCGAGGTCTCATCGCCATTGGCGAACTCGGTCACCGGCTTCCCTTCATGGTTGGAAGCGATCTTGGCGCCGTTGAACGACTTGGTGTCCATCGACACGAGCCGCGTCATGCGGTCGCCGCGGTGGATGTTCAGGACCTGGCAGACCGGGCCGATGCCGTGGGTCGGATACACGTCGCCGCGAACCTTCTGGTTGTAGTCGAGGCGCCAGTTGTTCCAGTATTCATCCCAGTAGGGATCCAGATTGTGGCAGTAAGCACCTTCCACGTGAATCACTTCGCCGAAGAGGCCGCGCTGGGCCATTTCGAGCGTCGTCATCTCAAAGAAGTCGTAGATGCAGTTCTCCAGCATCATGCAGTGCTTGCGGGTCTTTTCAGACTGGTTGATCAGGCCCCAGATCTGGTGCGGCGGGCACTTCGATGGCCACGTGTTTGCCGCATTCCATGGCATACATCGCGATCGGATAGTGGTTCAGCCAGTCGGTGCAGATGTACACCAGGTCGACGTCGGCCTGTTCGCAGAGGCCGCGCCAGGATTCCTGTTCCCCGCTGTAGGTGCCCGTCGCTGCGGGTCTTCCCCGCTTCGCCAGGATCTCCTGGCTGGATTCCACGCGGTCGGGCAGCAGGTCGCAAAGGGCCGTGATGACGGCGCCCGGCACGAACGACAGCCGCTCGACGGCATCACTGCCGCGCATGCCGAGGCCGACGACGCCGATATGCACGGTTTCGATCGGTTCGGCGGTCAAGCCGAGAACATCCTGTTGTCCGGCCGGGCGGGCCGGCACCGGTGTCTTGATGATGTTCTCACATTTTTTGGAGCAACCGGCCGCTAACAGGGCCGCCAGTGCGATAAAGAGAAATATGCGTTTCATTGGCAAACGGTGATTGTACACGATAAAAATAAAAAATAATTTGCAGACTTGAAAAAAGTTCTTACCTTTGCATTCCCAACGCGGAAATAGCTCAGTTGGTAGAGCACGACCTTGCCAAGGTCGGGGTCGCGAGTTCGAGTCTCGTTTTCCGCTCGCAGAAGTACAGCATCTCAAAGCAAACGGCAGTCCATACGGCTGCCGTTTGCTTTTGTTATGCCCGGCTTGACCGGGCATCTCATCCTCATCTGGGAGAGGATCATCGGCCGTCGGCCGAAATGTAGCTGCGGAGCGCCTCGACATAGGCTGCGAAGGCATCGCGGCCGCGCTCGGTGATGCTGCAGACCGTCTGCGGCACCTTTCCTTTGAACCCCTTCGTCACTTCGATGTAACCTGCCTGCTGCAACTTGTCGAGCTGTACGCTCATGTTGCCCGAGGTCGCACCCGTCTCTGCCTTCAGGTAGACAAAGTCTGCACTTCCGGCATCAATCAGGATTGACATCACCGCCAGGCGAAGTTCCGAATGGAGCAGCGGATCGAGCGGCTTGAAGGTTTTACCATTCTCGGGCATACTCTATCCCCTCCCTTGTTTTTGCAGGATGACACCGGGAACGATCAGGGCAAAGACACCCAGAATAGCGAAAGTCAGGATACGGATGGCAGACTCGTCAGGCATGATCATCAGGAACAGCGCCGACAGGATCGTGGCGACAAGCGCCGACACCGTAACGGCCTTGATCTTGAGCACGGAACCCGAAATCGTACCACAGATGCCCATCAGCATCACGATGATTATCGACAGGTCGACCTTCAGGGGGCCTTCGACACCGCACCCCTGGCGGATGCCCCAGGCAAGCCATACCAGTGCAAAGAAGCCGATGGCGAAGGTGCCGAACCAGCTCCAGATCTTCCCGAGCGTACGGCTGACTTCCGTCTCCGGAACCTTTTCGCTGCCGCGCGACATGAAGTAATGGCAGATGGAGCCGATGACCGTCATTCCGAACCAGAGGAAGTTCCAGGCCGGGCTGCCGGTCTTTGACCAGAGAATCCAAATGACGAAGGCCGTAATTGTTACCAGCGCGCCCCAAAGGATGAGCGGCTTACCCGAGTTCTTCGCAATCGTGCGCCGACTGCGTTCGATGGTCTCCGTAATCAGGCGGAGACTGCTTTCTGCTGAGAAGTTGTTTTCCATTTTCTTTTTGTTTCTTTGTGGAAGCCGCCGGCCTTTCCGGGCTTTCCGCCCGTCGTTTACCTGCGTCTTCCGGTTTCACAATGGTTTCGGATCCTCAACAGCCCGTTGCGCACCGGGTCAATCTTGAATCACAGTGCAAAGATAAAGTAGTTTATTTTATAAACCAAATTATTTTGCAAATTTTTTTCGATTTTTTTATTCGCCCGCAATATCCGCCACGCCCGGCCCCGACCGGGCATCTGAAATCCTCTGCGCCGCCCCTTCTGTCACGAAATCCATGAGAGCGCCGCTTCTTCCCTTTCGAGTCAACATTTTCCAGGAATAAGGCCAATTCCCGTCCGCGAAAGGCTTCATATAGATGAATCATCCATTTCGTGACACACAAATGGGATCAAACCAACACGCTGAACACTATTATTGACGGTAGCGTCCCAACGAATGGGACGCTACCAGCACTCGGTTCACGAGGGTTATCCTCGCCAGGGCCTGCGGGACCCTCTTTATCCCGCAGCAGC
>LUZE01000060.1 GCA_001602845.1 Bacteroidales bacterium Bact_13
CAGCCTGATAGTCGTAATCACCGTATCGCCCGGGAACGACCGACAGCGCGAAATTTCCGGCGACGGGATGGCCGTCAGCGTCAGTCAGCGAGACGGACAGGTGGCCGTCGGCAGGCAATAAGGCAACCTTGATATCAGAATCTTCCGTTTCAGATGTTTTCGTTGCATACAGGCCCGGCACAGAGCCCATACCCCTGATCAGCAGTCGGGTATGGAACAGCATTTCGGCCGGCCAGTCCTTCTGCGCCCGCGTGTAGGCGCGCAGCGTATACCAGCCGCTTTCCAGGTCCTCCGGAAGCTCCATCTGCCCGATGAACAGCCCGCTCCGCTCCTTCAGCTTCACCCGCTTCTCCACGCCACCGACGCCGTCACGCAGCAATTCGACATACACGAACCGGCTGGTGGGCACCTTATCAGCGCCCGGGGCCTCCTCCTGCACCCACGCGCGCAGCCACACCGTCTCCCCCGCCGCATACAACGACCGGTCGCAGTGCATCCTCACCCGCTCCCCGGCACGGGACGGTTGGCAGAGCATCAGTATAAATAATGCAGACAACAACAGCCGAAAACGCTTCATAACGTAAAGATAATGATTTCATTCCGCCTGCCAAAATTATTTGGACATCCGGATAAAACATCCTATATTTGCAAAACTAACGCTATAACGTCAGTTTTGCAATGCAACTCTATCACGGTTCAAGCAAGGTAATTGAAACGCCGGTATATGGCGAAGGGAATCCGCAGAACGACTACGGATTGGGTTTCTATTGCACGGAAAACTTAGAACTGGCCAAGGAATGGGCCTGTCCGAGAGAAAACGATGGATTTGCCAACCAATATGAACTGGATTTGGAAGGGCTGACAGTCTGCCACTTGGCAGAAGCCCCGTACCATATTCTCAACTGGCTGTCCATCCTCCTGGAGAATCGTGTCTTTGCAGTATCGGAAGGGCTCCCCGCGGAAGCGAAGCGCTATGTTCTGGAAACATTCCTTCCTGACTATAAGTGTTATGATATCCTCATCGGGTATCGCGCCGATGACTCCTATTTCGCCTTTGCCAATGCCTTCCTGAATGGCACCATCTCACTGGCACAACTTGGCCAGGCGATGTATCTCGGTCAGTTGGGCGAGCAGGTCGTCCTTCGGAGTGAGAGGGCCTTCAAGACCATCCATTTTGTGGGCAGCATTCCCGCCCCCGGTGCTGTCTACTATCCCAAACGGGTCGCGCGCGACCAGAAAGCCCGAAGCGAATTCCAGCGAGAAAAGAGGGACGGCGATATTCGCGGAGGTGTCTATATCCTTGATATCCTGCGACAAGAATGGAAATACGATGATGCACGCCTACGATAAACTATATCTGGAAGATGCTATGCGCAACCTCGGCGGGATGTTCGATTTTGCCGTGAATGGGGCTTCCATTCCGATGGAACGCTTCCACGCGATGTTCCTTGCGAGCGAAGAAGCCGTCCAGTTCGGAAAGGGCAACCCGAAGTACATTGCCGGGCTGTCGGGCATCGAGCTGGCAGAGCGCATCATCGTACAAGCCCAGGATTCCAGTTTTCTGTTCGATAGTGAATTGTACGTCTCCCCTTCCCCCGAGTACTGGGCGGGATGGGCGCTGGCCTATCTTCAGTGGTACACGGCGCGCAGCTTCGCGCACCTGAACCTGTCGGGCATTTCCGCGCCCGTCCTGTTGCAGAGTTATCATCCCCTGCACGAAGCGGATATCACCAAGACCCTGGATGTATTCCTGCACCTATTGGAAGACAGCGGCCCCCGGCTGAAAAAGGCGAGGAAACTGATGGGTCTCACCCAGGAAGCTCTGGCAGAGAAATCGGGTATTTCTCTCCGGATGATCCGTGCCTATGAGCAAGGATCCCAGCCGCTGTGCCGCGCCGAGGCAGAGACCCTTCTCGCTCTGGCCCGCTGCCTCAACGTGCCGCCAGATTATCTACTGTAAAACTGACCTGACGCTGAACCTGCGGTCGGTCGCAAACCAGCCGCACCCGAAAAAGTCTGCTCATTATCGCAATAATTGATATTTGAAATTATCTGCCTTGCGGCCTTTTGCAGCGTTCAGTTTTCCAAAATTCCATTTCACGGAAAAGAGGAAGCGGCGGCCCAGCATGTTCTGCATCGAGTCTTCCACGTAGTTGGCGGTGGTAATGTGGCGGGTGGAACGGGCCTGGTTGAGGATGTCGTCGATGCGGAAGCTCAGCGCCCAGGCCTTGATGTTCTTGGACAGTTCAAAATTCCAGCGAAGATAGGGTTTATTGTAGCCCTCCGGGAAACCGGCGTAGAAGTGGTAGCTGGCGTCGGTGCCGATCTCAAATTCATGCTTCGTCGTCCAGTTGAAACGTCCGCTCACGCTGCTGCTCCAGGTGCGTGTATCCGCAGAATTGTCGAGAGAATAGTGCGAGGCATTCATGGTAGTGCCTCCTGAAACGTAAACCGTGATGTTGTCAGCGCGGTAACGCAAGCTCAGCGACGGATTCAGATCCATGGTCCGTGTCACGCTCTCGCTGAAGCCGCTGGCGCCGCTATAGAAAGTCTCTCCACGGCTATCCGCACCCCAGAACGCGGCCATGAACGCGGCGTAGTCGAAGGTATCCAGATTGAGCGCTTCGATTCGGCGCACGTTCTGGTAACTGACCGAGCGGCCATAGTTGGAGAAGAGGCTCAAAGTGGTGGAAAAGCGTTTGTCTGACGATATCGGGGTATTGAGCGTGAAAATCAGGCTGGCGGTGAGCGCAGGCTTTACCGCATTCACGGGAATACTGTAGGCTATGCCGGAGGGATCGAACCAACTGGCGGTTACCCGGCTTCGGGAATTGACGGCGACCGAAGCGTTTCCCATGAAGCTCCGTTGCTTTTCTGCATTGCTGAACGCTGCATTGAAGCTCAGATTCGTCCGATAAGAGGGTTGCAGGTAGATGTTGCCCAGACGCAGCCTTGTCGGAACGGAGATGTCGAGTTCCGGAAGCTGGTCCAGGGAGGAAGGCATGGAAGATCGGCCGGAAAGATAGGTGCTGAAATTGGCCTGTGAGCCTTTTCTCCAACGAAGTTGCATATACGGGCTCCAGTTGAAAAGCCACTCCCCGATGCCGCTTTGCGTGGTAACGCCGCGCGAAAGGGATGTCACTTCATTGAGCGTTTCCTGCAAGTCTGCGCCAAGTTGGACCGAGGTCGGGCTTTTCTCCCATTGGAACTGAATATTTTGCCGGAAATTGACATACCGGGTCTTTGAAGCCGTTGAATAATAACTGTTGGGCGTGCGATAATCCTCCCGGTCGAGCAAGGAAGCATCGAAATGGGCTACTCCCGCAGTACGGCTGAAAGCATCCTTTTCATTGTTGCGTCCCGTATACGATCCCCTCACAGAAGTCGAGAGTTTCCAACGCTCCGAAAGGGGTTCTACCCACTGTATGGAGAGGCTTCCACCAACACTTCGATTGTTAGTGTCGTAGAAAAGATCCTTGACGACGGTGGTATCTGCGCCCCGCAGCCGGGTCTCGGAGTATTCACGGCTACCCGCATCATAATCCGATAGAGACCAACTGCCATCGAACGTCAAACTGCGGCTTTTTTTGCCACCCAGGTTGCGCAGGCCGAAACTGATACCGGCACTGTGCTGAAAGTTACCCGAGCGGCGGAACGTACTCGATGCGGAACTGTTGAGAAACCCTCCTCCCGTTTCTTTCGATGCATCGTCGTTGTAGGCCTCGCCTGTTCCTTGATTATACGAGAAACGGGGTCGGAAATTGAAAAGATACTTCTTGCGGTCGATGTTCTTCAACTCGATGTCAGCCCGCACAGTATTGTTCAGAGTAAAAGTCTTGCTCTCGCTGTCTGAAAAGATGTCAGTGCCTTCCGTCACGGAAGTAGTACGGATGGCCTGGTTACGGCTGTCGGAGAAACTGTGGTTGTAGTTTGCCGAAACAGTCGTCTCCAAACCTTTGATGCGTGTTGTATTGAGGTTCGCTCCTGCTTGAGCCCGGGTTTCCAGGCCTCCGCCTCCGAGGCTGGTCGGCTCTTCTCCGCCATCAGCAAAGAAGACCACGACGCTCCCGTCGCCGCCCGGCGCATTGTAAACTTTCCCGACGACAGTCAGCTGGTCTTTCTCCGTGTAGCCCGATACCAGTCCGTTGAAGTTGTAGATCAAACCCCGGTTGTCGATCAATTCCGCGGCACGGTCGCCAGCCAGCGTGCTGCCCGCGCCGGCTTCCACGTTACCGAACCATCCCTGCTTGAACTCCTGCTTGAATTCCAGGTCCATCACCTTTTCACGTTCCGCCGCCACACCGGTAAACGCTTCCGCATCACTCTTCTTGTCGATGACTTTCACCTTGTCGATAATCTTGGCCGGCAGATTCTTCAGCGCCATGGACGGGTCATCGGAAAAGAATGTCTTGCCACCCACCGTGATGCGCGGGATCGTCTCGCCGTTATACTTGATGGTGCCGCTTTCAGATACCTCCATGCCGGGCATTCGCTTGAGCAGGTCTTCCAGCATGGCATTCTGTCCAAGCTGGAACGAAGCGGCATTGAATATGACGGTGTCCTGCTTGATTTCGATGGGATTGCCGATGGCGCTGATGCGGGCGGACTCAAGCATCTCGACATCTTCCGCCAGGGCAACCGTGCCCAGATCGTATTCCCGCTTTTGCCAGGAAAATCCAAAATAATGTTCCTTCTGCCAGCTCTTGTAGCCCAGCAGTTCCACGTTGACATTGTAGGTGCCTCTCGTGACTTTCTTGAGCTGCGCCACACCCAGCGTATCCGTCAGGGCAAAGTTCGTGATGAGGGTATCGTTCTTCGCCGTGACGTAAACAGTGGCATACGGTATCGGCTTGCCCGTCTTTTCTTCTACGACCTTCAGTTTGACGACTCCCGCATTGGGGTCGCTGATATAAACAACTTGAGCAGCCATCCGCTGCGGAACAAGCAGTTCGCAGAGCAAGCACACGAAAAAGAAGAAAAGCCGGATTCTCATATAATCAGTCGTTATCATCCGTCCAATTCTCTCCCCATTTCGGAGAGAGGCCGGTATAATAGGTGAAAAGATTTTCATCAAAGCCGGCAATGATACAGCGTATCCGTCCTTGCCGGTCGGTATAATAATAGGTAGGGATGCCGCGGATGCCCATCCGCTTGTCGAGCGGCCCCTCCTTTCCTTTCAGGTCGGAAATGACCAGATAGGGATCAAGTTGGAAAGACTTGACCCGTTTACGCAAGTCGGCCATGGAATCAGCATAGACATAGGTCACTACGGCCAGGGAATCGCGATCCGTTGCGGCCAGCAGGTCCTTGAACCAGAAGTGTGTGCTGCGCTTGATCCAGCCCCATCCCTCGTAGATGAGCAGTACCCGCTTCCCCGCTGTCACCGACCAGTCGAATGGCTTACCATCCAGCCCTACCCCTTCAAAATGCGGCAAAAGATCGCCAACCAATACCGTTTTATTGTCCACGTGCTTTTTTATCGCCTTCCCCAGATTGGTCTTCTTCATGCCGGGATTCAGCGCATCATACACGGCCTTTACGTCCTGACGGGGAATGAGGTCGCAGCTGTTGGTCACAGTACTCAGCGCCGTAGGCGAGGTGGAGGCGTGGAGGACGGCCAGGTGCAGGCGTTCGCCGTTCATTTCGCGAACAAGGCGGTTTTCCTCCCGGCCTGGCAGATGTTGGAAATAAATGTTTTTCTGCTTTTCGTTCACCAACTCGAGGGCAGCCAGATATTCATCTTCGGAGGACGAAAACACCTTGGCGGGATCGGATTCCTTCCGGCAGGAACCAGGAATGATGAGCAGCAGCACGACAGCGGGCAGAAGCCATTTGGGAAAAACGTTCATGACAAGGGTTTTATTTGCGGACAAGATTCAGGATGAAAGCGCCGTTGCGGGCCTTGTCGCCGTAGAGGCGCTGGGACTGGTCGGCCTGCAGGAAAACATGCCACTTCCAGACCCATCGGTCTGAAAGGAATTCGCGCCGCCGTTCATAGGGAAACTCGACACCATTGACGATAAACAGTGGATAGGCTTGGGGGTCCGACACGTTAAAACCAGGAATGGCTTGGAAAGCAACCCTGCCGTTTTCATCTGCCTGTGCGGGAAGGGCATCAAGCTGTATGACGCCCCCCGGAACGGTAAGTCCGAATACCCGTGAAGCCTCCCGCCAGAATATAGTCGTAACCGTTCCGGAGAGTTGATCCTGTAGGTCTGGTACCTCCTCTATGGAGACGGTCTCGCCGGCAAAAACCAAAATGGGCGGAAGATTGCTGTTGAATCCGCATGTCTGTACCTGTGCGTTGGCCAGAAGCGCCAGATACAGCAGCGGCAGGCAGCCCAGCAGACGCCAGGCTTTCCAACTAGGGGTAGCAGGACTCAGCATCATTCGTACCCGATCCTTCAAGAGTTTAGCGCAGAATGGGTTAGTTATTGAATAACCCTGTCGGGTAGCCGCTTTCTGCACCAGCAGGAACTGGTAGGCCTTCGAGTCGGCACCGCCACGCAATACCTCCACATCGGCCTGGTATTCGTGTACGGCGGACAGGTCGGCACGAAGGAACCGGACAAAGGGGTTGAACCACTGGAACACGGCGAACAGATCGACCAGCGCAAGGTCGTGGGAGTGATGCAGCCGGACGTGCGCCCGTTCATGGTCGATGATTTCCTGTCGTCCGGATTCCAAGTCAGGACGCGCCAGGACAATGAAGCGGAACCAGCTGAAAGAAAACGGTGTCGTGTCAGACACGAGGATCCTATCGCCATCGGTGGACGATAACTCCTCGGCGCTTCGGATCAGGCCGGCCGCCTGCCGTACCGAAAGGATCAGTCGCACCAGCATCCAAAAGGCGCCGGCCGAGTAGGCCAGCATCAGCAGCCATAGCCACGGCGCATTGTGCTCCAAGGGCTGGAAGTTGAACACTTCGGCAACCAGCGGATGGCTTTGCGGGAAAAGGTCGGAGACCTGTGTCACGGTCGAGAGGGGCAGCGTTTGCCGGAAGGTACGCACGCAGAAGGGCAGCAGGCAGGAAAGCGGTACGATGCCTACAAGGAAGGCGCGGCTCAGCCGGTGCAGGGTAAGCCGACGGAAGCACAGGCGCCAGAACAGATAGAATACCGTCAGCACCAGTGCGACCTTGAGGTTGTAGAGCAGAAAGGCTTCCATGTCGTTACACTATTGGTTTTCAATCTCCCGGATTAGTTCCTTGAGCTCAGCTATGGATATCTTCTCGTCCCTAACCAGAGCCGAGACAGCACGCAGATAGGAGTTGCCGAAGAATTTGTCTACGATGCTGGTCAGTGTTGACTCCTGGTACTGTTCGCGTGTGACGGCAGGGCAGTACTGATAGGTCGGCCCATAGGCTTTATGGGTGAGGAAACCGGCACTTTCCAGGGTCCGCACTTGCGTCGAAAGCGTGTTGAAGTGGGGTTTCGGATCGGGATAGTGTTCCCGGAGCTCGCGGACGAACAGTTCTCCGTACTCCCAGAACAGGTTCATGATAGTTTCTTCCTTGCGGGTCAGTTTTCTCATAGGACAAATGGTGTTCCTTACAAAGGTAACAAAAAAATTTCATTGTCCAACTAAATAAATTAGTTAAATGGAGATAATAATAGAGTCCCTCTGTGGTGATAAATACGTCCGTCGCCGGTTATGGAAGCAGGGAGATACGTCGTCAACGAGGTCGTCCACCACGCTGCGCATCCGCTGCTCCCGTGGCAGATAACAGACAGGTTATCAGCCAATTACTTGAAATCGGTTGCGTCGTTTTACGCAACCGATTTTACGCAAAATGCCCTAAATCAAGCACTTGCGCACCACGCATTATTCGCATATAGCGGAAAACCAGCGGCCGTCGAGAGTCTGGCCGACGATGCGGATATAGCAGCCGTCGGAGTGGGCCGGCAGGGAGATTGAGGCGTGGCCCTGGGCGTCGGTGCGGATGCAGGGATTCCAATATAGCGTGCCGTTCGGGTGAGCGTCTCCCCTGGCAGCCCCCGATGGCAGTTCGTCGACCGCATCTGCCGGGAAGGCTTTCGGAATCTGGTAGCCGAGCGGCAGCAGGCCGATGGTATTCTTGCGCTCATTCTTCCGCTGTTCTTCCAGCAGCTTCTCGTCAAAACGCCGCAGTTCCAGCAGCACGACAGCCGCAGCTTTGTATAAGGCCGCTTCCGTTCCCCGCAGGACATATAGGTTTTGAACGTTGCTTACAGTCAAGCTGGCTGCTTCATCCCAGTCCGGCTGTTTAACGCCGTTGATATATAGATCAACTGGACTAAAACTGACTGTATTAATGTACTTTGCTTCTCCATGGCTGACAGTCACTCTTTGAGTAACCGATCCGGAGCGGTTTGTGTACATCTCTCTACCGGTAGAAAGACCATCTACAGAGCTGGTAACAAAGAGTCCATTGAACTTTGATGAAATGTATGCCATCAAGTCCATATCGTCGTACTTTTGAAGTTCATCCCGAAGTTTCACCTGTCGCCACTCGAAAACGGTGGAAAAGGGCCCAACCATTCGATCGGGCCTGTAGAAAGCAGGCTTGCGCTCGGCCGAGATCTGCGCCGCCGTGATTGTATCGGCATCGGCCGGCGGAGTGGCCAGGCCTTCCAGACGGCGGCTGATGACGGCCG
>LUZE01000061.1 GCA_001602845.1 Bacteroidales bacterium Bact_13
GAACACAGGCAAAACCATATTCGTGCACTAACAAGTCCGCATCAGCGGACCGCCGGCATTGCGTGGGCCTGGTGCAGCAGCCGCGGCTCGTTTGGGGCGAGAACCCGCAGCCCCAAACGGTTCCGGCTGCGCCACGGGGCCAAGACCCAAGTGGAGCGACAATAGATGGCCACCAACGAGGGCAACGGCAAAGGGTGCGCCATCGTCGGCGACAAGATGTTAAAAACTTTTGCTATATTTGTAGAAATAACTTGCAGACGATGAAAAGATGCTTATCCCTTATGCTGGCGGCCGTTGTGGCCCTCGGCGGCGCTATGGACGCCATGGCGCAAGACAAGGTCGTGAAGAAGATCATCGAGATCGGACAGACCGATAACCGGACGATGCAGCACGACGATTTCCTGGCCAACGTCATCGGCGGCCGGCTCATCGGCTCCGCCGCTCTCACCGAAGCCGAAGCCTGGGTCAAGGAACAGTTCGAGTCGTGGGGACTCGAAGTCATGGTGCAGGAAGCCGGCGAAATCAACGTGGGCTTCAACCGCGGCCCCTGGTTCGGCCGGATGCTGAGTGAAGACGGCATGGTGCTTCACTTCGGCACACCAGCCTACACCGCCGGCACCCGCGGCAAACAGACCGGCCACGTGCTCATCGAGCCCAAGACCCGCCGCGAATTCGACCGTATGAAAGGTGCGCTCAAGGGCGCCTGGGTGCTGCTCGACGCAGAAGGCAGCGGCCTCGCCATCGACCGTTCCGACAAGATGAACGAAGAGCGTGCGAAAGTCATCGCCAAGAACGAGGAAATCGACCGGGAAAACAACGAGCTGCGCCGCTGGAACTTCGAGCACCCCGACGACCAGAAGGAACTGAAGCCGTACGAGAAAGTCACGGCACCGTTCTACAAGGAGATGGTGGAAGCCGGTGTGCAGGGCTTCATCCGCTCCGCAAAAGTACCCCTGCAGGTGCTCTACGACCGGGCCTGCTGCTACGACATCACGATGGAAACGCTTCCCAAGGTGTGCGACATCCTGCTCGACGAAGCCCAGTTCAAGGTGATCCGCGAGAAAGTGCTGCGCAAAGATATCTTCCAGCTCGAATTCGAGATCCGCAACCATTTCTACCGCGGCCCCGTGAAATACCATAACATCATCGGCATCCTCCGCGGCAGCAAATACCCGAAAGAATATGTGATGGCAGGCGGACACCTGGACGCCTACGACATCGGCTCCGGCGCGGTGGACGACGGCAACGGCACGTCCGTAACGATGGAAGCGGCACGCCTGCTGGCCACCGCCGGCGCGAAACCCAAACGCACCATCCTCTTCTGCATCTGGACGGGCGAGGAATTCGGCCTGCTCGGCTCCAAATTCTTCGTTGAGAACAAGACCGTGCCCCTCGACAATATCTCCAACTACTTCAACCGCGACGGCGGCCCGCTCTGCGCCACCAGCGTCAGCGTCCCGGCCGCCATGTACGACGACTTCGTGGAGGTATGCAAGCCGCTCGAGAACATGAACCCCGAATTCCCGTTCACCGTCGAGAAACGGCAGGGCCCGCCGCAGCCGCGCCCGACCCGCGCCGGCGGCAGCGACCATGCACACTTCGCCATGAACGGCGTGCCGACCATCTCCTTCCGCGAGACCGATCCGAAGGGCTACAACTTCGAGTACCGCGAGATCTGGCACACCGAGCGCGACATCTTCAACAAGCTGATTCCCGAATACATGGAGCACTCAGCCGTCGTGACGGCCGTCACCCTCTACGGCCTGGCCAACCTCGACCACCTGCTCTCCAGGGAAGGCCTCTATAAAGACTAATCAACCCAATAATTCCCATACAACCATGAGCGAAGAAACCATCAAAGACCCGCGCGACCTCAACGGCGACGGCAAAGTGACCCTCGAGGAAAAGATCAAGTACGCAGCCGGCAAGGCTGGCGAGAAACTCAACGAAGTGGCCGATGAAGTGAAGGCCAACGCCAAGGAACTCTACGAGAAGGCCGCTCCGAAAGCCAAGGAGATCTACGGCGAGATGAAAGAGAACGCCGCAGCCCTGGCCGACAAGGCGAAGGACAAATTCGACCTGGCAAAGGACAAGATCGAGAATCTGAAAGAGAAGAAAGAAGGCAAGGAGACGCCCGAAGAGCCCAAGGCTTAAGGATGAAGAAACTCCTGATCTTCCTTCTCGCCCTTGTGGCATCAGGATCCGCCCCCGGAGCCGGGAATGTTACCCAAGAAGCACTGGGGGCGGTCGATTATGACGTCCGCTACAAGCTGGGCGTCCTGAACACCAAGGTGGCTACCGCGACCATCTCTTTTGAAAAAGACCAGTGGAACGGGCAGCCCGCCTGGCATTCGCACGCCCTGATCCGGACGACGCCCGTCTTCAAGTTGTTCCTGGGATCCGACTACACGGCCGACGCCTACCTCTCCCGCAACGACCTCTCGCCGCTCTTCTTCGTCAATCCGTTCAAGGAAGGACGCTTCGAATACGTGTACAACGCCGAAACCCGGGAAATCGAATCGCTCGCGGTAAAGGGCCCGGACAAGACTGAAACCACGATCTTCCCGCTGGACGGCCGGACGATGGACCTGCTTTCGCTCATCCACGACCTCCGCTTCCGGACCTTCCCTGCGGACGGAACACCCCTCCCCATGCAGCTGCTGATGGGCGGAAAGGCCTATCCCGCCCGCATCATTTTCCAGGGCACGGACACAACGGCGTTCGAAG
>LUZE01000062.1 GCA_001602845.1 Bacteroidales bacterium Bact_13
CTGCCCGCCCGGCGGCTGCGAAGCGTGCGCCTTCGGCGCGCAGACGCGCTAATCTTCGATGCGTTCGTGTAAGACGGCCTTGCGGAGCTCGAAGTTCTGGCCAAGATATTTCTTGCGGACTTCGGGGTTGTTGGCAAGCTGCTCGGCCGTACCGCTTTCGAGAATCGTTCCTTCGTACAGCAGGTAGGCGCGGTCGGTGATGGCGAGCGTCTCGTGGACGTTATGGTCGGTGATGATCACGCCGATATTCATCTTCTTGAGCTTGGCGATGATGTGCTGGATGTCCTCGACAGCGATCGGGTCGACGCCGGCGAAAGGTTCGTCGAGCAGGATGAACTTGGGATTGATGGCCAGCGCCCGCGCAATCTCGCAACGGCGCCGCTCGCCGCCGGACAGCTGCACGCCCAGGCTCTTGCGCACCTTTTGCAGGCCGAATTCGTCGATCAGCTCCTCGACGCGCTTTTCGCGATATTCCCGATCGAAGTTATTCATCTCCATCACCGAGAGGATGTTGTTCTCGACGCTCATCGTACGGAACACCGACGCCTCCTGCGCCAGGTAGCCGATGCCCATCTGGGCCCGCTTGTACATCGGGAGCTTTGTTATCTCCTGCTCGTCCAGGAAGATGCGTCCGTCGTTGGGCTTGATCAGGCCGACGATCATATAGAAGCTCGTCGTCTTGCCGGCGCCGTTCGGGCCGAGCAGACCGACGATCTCACCTTGTTCCACTTCGATGGAAACGCCCTTGACGACGGTGCGTTTCCCATATTTCTTGACCAGGTTCGTACAGAAAAGTTTCATGCTAGCTTACCTCCAATTCCAAGTCTTTTCGGAGTGCATTGTATTCGGGCGAGTTTTCCTGCAAATATTTTGCCTTGTCGGAAGGCATATACATGCCCTTGCCGGTTTCTTCGGCTTTCTTGACGGTGACGGTGAGGCGGATATCTTCGCGGGCGAGTTTCCGCTGGAGGAATGATTCCATGCGGAGGCGGCAGTTGCGGTCGATCCAGTCTTTCTGGGCGGCGTTGCCGACTTCGAAGAGGATTTCGTTGCCTTCGAGGGTCGGGGTGGCCTGGAGGATGGCTGACGAGAGGCGGGGCGCCTTGGCTTCGCTTTCGGCGAGGGCTTTCCAGGCGTCGGGCAGGGTCAGCGTCTGAGGCTCCTGGTTGGCGGCCGTCTGGGTTTTCGCCGTCGTAGCGGGTCCTTTTTCGGCTTCGGCCATCATTGCCTTCAGCGAGAGTCCCGATGGCTTAGCCTTTGGAGACTCTTTTGCTGCGGACTCCGTCGCTCTGGTATCCGTCCCGCTCGCAGAAAAATGCTCGCGGCTCCGGATACCACCCGCGACTTCGCCCTTAGCGTCGCCGGGGGCCGGGCGAGGGCTCGCAGCCACGACCGGTTCCGGTTGCGCTACAGGGCTGAGCGAGCGAGCCGCTAAATTGCAGATTTTCATCAGGGCGAACTCAATCAGGAGACGGGGATTGCCGCTCTGTTTGTAGCCTGCTTCGGCGGCCGAAGTGATGCCGAGGGCCTCGAACAGGAAGCCCGTCTGACAGCGGGCGGCATAATCGCGATAGCGCTGCGCGACGGTCGGAGCCAGCTCGAGAAGGGTCTGGGCGGCGCCGCTCTTGCAGACCAGCAGGTCGCGGAAATGGGTGCTCAGGCCACCGATGAAACTCTGCGCATTGAAACCCTTCGAGAGAATCTCGTCGAAAGTCAGCATCGCCTGCGCGTAATCGCCCTGCAAGAAGTTGTCCGTCAGGCTGAAGTAATAATCGTAGTCCAGGACATTGAGATTCTTGATCACCTGCTCGTACGTAACCTCGCGCCCGCAGAAAGCCACCGTCTGGTCGAAAAGCGTCAGCGCGTCGCGCATGGCCCCGTCGGCCTTCTGGGCAATGATGTGCATCGCATCCTCGCTCATCGTCACACCCTCCTTCGCCGCAATGTCCTTCATGTTGCGCACCATGTCCTCGATGCTGATCCGGTTGAAATCGAACGTCTGGCAGCGCGAGAGGATCGTCGGGAGGATCTTGTGCTTCTCGGTGGTCGCCAGAATGAAGATGGCGT
>LUZE01000063.1 GCA_001602845.1 Bacteroidales bacterium Bact_13
TCTTCCCGCCCGGGAACTCCCACCAGTCCTTATACGGGCCATAGCCCCGCTGCGTCGCGAAGACCGCGCCGTCCCGGCGGATCACCGCCGCCACCACTTCTATCCGTTTCTTTTGCAAAGCTTGCGAAAAAGCCGTAATTTTACAAGGAAGGCCCCTGATGGGGCCTTGAGCGGTAGACGGGTCTCGAACCCGCGACCTTCGGCTTGGGAAGCCAACGCTCTACCAACTGAGCTACTACCGCGATGGGAATGCAAATATACAAAAAGTTTCGGATATGAAAAGATTTCTATGGATGCTGGCGGCTGTGTGTGCGACCCTGCTGATGCTCGTCGCCTGCGAACGCCCGACGACGGTGCGACTGATGACGTACAACGTGGGCGCCTTCGGTAAGGAACTGGAAGACAGTGCGCCGATGATTGCGGCGATGATCGCCGAGCTCGGCGCGGAGGTGGTGGCACTCAACGAACTGGACAGCTGCAACCGGCGGCACGATATCGATCAGGTGGGACATCTGGCTGCGTGCCTGGGGGCACCTTGGTCCGGGCGGTTCGGCCGGGCGATGGCGTATGCCGGCGGGGCGTATGGCTGCGGCATTGTGACGCGTGCGAAGATCGTGGACCATTTCAATATCGCCCTGCCAAAAGAAGAGGGGAGCGAGCCCCGCGTCTGCGTGGTCATTGAAACGCCGCGCTACGTGTATGCCGCCTGCCACCTCGACCATATCGGCGACACCGCCCGCCTGGTGCAGGCCCGCGTGCTGACGGAAGCGCTGCAGCAGCGCTACGGGACCGCACGCAAGCCCGTCTTCCTGGCCGGCGATTTCAACGACGTGCCGGACAGCCCCGTCATCCGCCAGCTGAGCCGCGACTGGACGCTGCTCTCGCCCCTGGGCGACAGTTATTCTGCCAAGAACCCGCACGTGTGCATCGATTACATCTTCGCCCTGCACAACGGCGTCCGCGTGGCTGTGGGGGGCGGCGCCATTGCCACGGATTTCGCTTCGGGCGACGTGCTGGCCGCCTCCGACCATCTTCCTGTCTATGTCGATGTGGTGTTTTGATTTTTTTACTAACTTTAAAGGTTAAAAGAAAAACCCGCATGAAACGAGTCTTCCTCCTGTTGTTCGCCGTGCTGGCCCTGTCTGCATCCAGTTGTGAAAAACCAGGGCCGGAGCCTCAACCTGATCCGGATCCCGATCCGGTAGTGACAGCCTTCGCTAAAGGCGCGGATGTCAGCTGGCTGACCCAGATGGAGAAGGAAGGCTGCCGTTTTTATGATACGGCCGGTAAGCAGACCGAGTGTATGACCCTGCTCAAAAGCCTGGGCATGAATGCCATCCGCTTGCGCGTGTGGGTCGATCCGAAGGACGGCTGGTGCGGGAAGGACGATGTCGTCGCCAAGGCGCGGCGGGTGAAGGACCTGGGCATGCAACTGATGATTGATTTCCATTACAGCGATTCCTGGGCCGATCCGGGCAAGCAGAACAAGCCCGCCGCATGGAAGAATCTGGACCTGGAAGGATTGAAAAAGGCCGTAGCCAACCATACCACCGACGTGCTGAATGCGCTCAAGACGGCCGGCATCACGCCAGAATGGATCCAGATCGGCAACGAGACCACGGGCGGCATGCTCTGGCCTGACGGACAGAATTATACCGACGCCGGCTTCATGAATTATGTGCAACTCCATAACGCAGGTTATGACGCCGCGAAGGCTGTCTTCCCGTCGGCCTGGGTAATGGTCCACGTGGACAACGGATGGAAATGGGAGACACTGAAGTGGTTTTTCAATTCGTTCGACCTCAAGGGCGGGAAATACGACCTGATCGGCTTGTCCCTGTACCCCGAAAAGGCCAGCTGGCAGACCTATAACCAGCAGATCATGAATAACATCCAGACGCTCTATAATCAATATCAGAAAGAGACGATCATCTGTGAAGTGGGCATGGAGTGGACGGATGCCGCCGTCTGCAAAAGTTTCCTGACCGACCTGATCGCGCGCGCCCAGGCTCCGGCGAGCCATTGCACCGGTGTCCTTTACTGGGAACCGGAGGGCTACTTTGCCTGGAGCGGCTATTCGAAATGTGCCTTTGACAATAACGGCAAACCTACGATTGCGTTGGATGCCTTTAAATAACGACGATAAAAGATGAGACGATATTGTATATTGACACTGCTGGCCTTGCTGCTGCTGGCCGCCTGTAACGACGCGGTCGTATCGCCCCGTCAGGAAACCTTGCTGACGCAGTGGGAATTCAGCCGCGACAGCGTCAACTGGGAAAACGTCACCGTGCCGCACGACTGGGCCATTACGGGCCCGTTCGACCGGGCGAACGACCTGCAGGAAGTGCTCGTGACCCAGAACTTCGAGACAGCGGTGACGGCCCATACCGGACGCACGGGCGGCCTTCCCTACATGGGCAAGGGCTGGTACAGGACGATGTTCGACGTGACGGAGTTCGACCCGGAAAACATGATGGTCGCCCTGCTCTTCGACGGCGCCATGAGCCAGGCGAAGGTGCGCATCAACGGCCGCTTCGTCATGGAATGGCCCTACGGCTACAATGCGTTCCACGCCGACGTGACAGAATACCTGAATCCGGACGGGAAAGATAATCTCCTGGAAGTCAGCCTCGAAAACCTGCCCAATTCTTCGCGCTGGTACCCGGGCGCCGGCCTCTACCGCAACGTCCACGTGATTCGTACGCATCGGACCCATGTCCCCGTGTGGGGGACTTACCTCCGTACACCTGACGTGTCGGAGAAGGAAGCGACGGTGGAATTCGGCATCCGCATCGAAAACGTGGAGGAGGGCATGCGGCTCAAAGCGATGATCTACGATGCCGACGGCTACCAGCGGGCATCGCTCGATACCATTGCCGACACGGAGCAGACCCTGGTCCTTCGGGTAAAGGACCCGCAGCGCTGGTCGCCCGAGCATCCGGACCTTTATACGGCGGTTGCGCGCGTGTATGATGAAAACCGCACCTACGACCGCTACGAGACGCTCTTCGGCATCCGGACCTTCGAACTCGTGCCTGACAAAGGCTTTTATCTCAACGGCCAGCTGCGCAAGTTCCAGGGCGTGTGCAATCACCACGACCTGGGCCCGTTGGGCGCTGCGGTCAACAAGGCGGCGCTGCGGCACCAGCTCGCGCTGCTGAAGGACATGGGTTGCGACGCGATCCGCACTTCGCACAACATGCCGGCCCCGGAGCTTGTCGAGCTTTGCGACGAGATGGGCTTCATGATGATGGTCGAGGCCTTCGACGAGTGGGACATCGCCAAGTGCGAGAACGGCTATCATCTGTATTTCGATGAATGGGCGGAGATGGACATGGTGAACATGATCCGGCATTTCCGCAACAATCCTTCGGTCATCCTGTGGGGCATCGGCAACGAAGTGCCGACCCAATGTGCCGCGGAAGGCTACAAGGTGGCCGCGTTCCTGCAGGACATCTGTCACCGGGAGGATCCCACGCGCCTGGTGACGGCCGGCATGGACCAGGCTGACTGTGTGGTGGCCAATGGTTTTGCGCAGTTGCTGGACATCGTGGGGTTCAATTACCGCACGCACAAATATCAGCAGGCCTACGACATCCTGCCACAGAAGCTGCTGCTGGGTTCCGAGACGGCTTCGACGGTCAGTTCGCGGGGCGTGTACAAGTTCCCGGCCGAGCTGAAGTCCGGGGTCAAATATGCTGACAACCAGTGTTCTTCCTATGACCTGGAGGTATGCTGGTGGTCGAATGTGCCGGACGTGGATTTCGCGCTGCAGGACGACCTGCCGTGGACCATCGGCCAGTTCGTCTGGACGGGATTTGATTATCTGGGCGAGCCCACGCCGTATGATGTGGACGCATGGCCGAGCCACAGCTCGTATTTCGGCATCCTCGACCTGGCATCGCTGCCCAAGGACCGTTACTGGCTCTACCGTTCCCAGTGGAACCGGGAGAGTCCCACGCTGCACGTGCTGCCGCACTGGACCTGGCCCGGGCGGGAAGGGGAGAAGGTGCCCGTGGTCTGCTACACGAGTTATCCGATGGCGGAGTTGTTCGTCAACGGCGTGTCGCAGGGTGTGGCACGGTTCGATCCGTCCGACCTGCTGCGCCGTTACCGGCTCGTCTGGCCCGACGTCATCTATGAGCCGGGAGAGATCGAAGTGGTGGCTTACGATGAGAAGGGCTATGAGATGGACCGGGTATCGGTCCGCACGGCCGGCGCGCCTGACGGCATCAAACTGTCGGTGGACAGGAAGGTGATCGATGCGGACGGGCTGGATCTGGCGTACGTGACGGTGAGCATCGTTGACGCCGACGGCAATCTTTGTCCGGCGGCTACCGATGCGGTGACCTTTGATGTCTCCGGCGCCGGCTTCTTCCGGGCTGCCGCCAACGGGGATGCAACCTGTCTGGTGCCTTTCCAGTCGCAGACGATGCCCGCCTTCAGCGGCCAGCTCACCGCCATCGTCCAATCCTCCGACACCCCCGGCACCATCACCCTGACCGCCACCGCCGAAGGACTAACTTCCAATAGTATTACAATAAAAACAAAATAAATCATGATCGACAACAACATCCTCAAGGACAACTTCCGGAAGACTTTTGGTGAAGGCCAGCCGCGCCTGTTCACCGCGCCCGGACGCATCAACATCATCGGCGAACATACCGACTATAACGGCGGCTTCGTGCTGCCCGGCGCCGTAGACAAAGCCATCTCCATGGCCATCCTGCCCACCGGAAACAATACCGTCACCCTCTGCTCGCTCGACTATGAAGGCGCCCTCTGCACCTTTGAAATCGGCGGCCCCCAGCCCAAAGAACAGTGGGCCTCGTATTTCTATGGCGTCATCGAGGAAATGCGCCAGCGTGGTGCGACCGTCGGCGGCTTCAACGCCGTCTTCGGCGGCGATGTCCCGCTCGGCGCCGGCATGTCCTCCTCCGCAGCCCTCGAATCCTGTGTCGGCACTGCCCTGAATACGATCTTCAATCTGGGCTTCACCAAGGAGGAGCTTGCCAAGATCGGACAGATGACCGAACACCACTATATCGGCGTGCGCTGCGGCATCATGGACCAGTTCGCTTCAATCTTCGGCCAGAAAGGCAAGGTCGTGCGGCTCGACTGCCGGAGCCTGGAATACACCCTCGTCCCGTTCAACCCCAAAGGCATCGAAATCGTGCTGATCGATACGATGGTCAAGCATACCCTGGCATCGTCCGAATACAACGTGCGCCGTGCACAATGCGAGGAAGGTGTCGCCGTCATCAAGAAATACCGTCCCGAAGTGGAACTGCTGCGCGACGTGACGATCGAGGAACTCGAAGCGCACCGCGCCGAGATCGACCCCGTGTCGTTCAAGCGCTGCGCCTTCGTCATCAACGAGAACAAGCGCCTGATGGCCGCTTGCGCCGCGATGGAGAAAGATGATTTCGAGGAAGTGGGCCGCCAGGTCTATGCTGCGCATGAGGGCCTGAGCAAGGAATACGGCGTAAGCTGCGAGGAACTCGACTTCATCGTCGGCATCGCCCATACGCACGCCGGCGTGCTGGGTGCCCGTATGATGGGCGGCGGCTTCGGCGGCTGCGTCATCGCCCTGGTGAAGGAAGAGGCCGCTGCGGACTATATCGCCGATGTCAAGAAACAGTATCTGGACAAGTTCGGAAAGGATCCGCGTGTCATCGAGGTGGAAATCTCCGACGGAGCTAGAGAGTGCTAGGCCATGATCAATCCGGAAGACATCAAGCTGTTCAGCATCGTCAATGCCGACGGCTCCGAAGTGATCCTGTCGAACCTGGGCGCCGGCATCGTGTCGGTGGTGGTGCCCGACAGGGAAGGAAAGATGGCCGACGTCGTGCTGGGCTATCATGACCCCGCCGATTATGACGCAGACGGCCCCTGCATGGGCAAAGTGCCCGGCCGCTATGCCAACCGCATCGCGAAAGGCCGTTTCTCCCTGGGAGAGAAGACCTATGAACTGGCCATCAACAACGGCCCGAACCACCTGCACGGCGGTCCCGGTGAACAGTGCTTCGCCAACCGTATCTGGCAGGCCGAAGAACTGCCCAGCGGCGTGCGTTTCACGCTCGACAGCCCGGACGGCGACGCCGGATATCCCGGCAACCTGCATGTGGAAGCCCGGTATACCTGGAGCGACGACCATAAGCTGACGCTCTGGCTGAAAGCCACGACCGATGCCGAAACGATCGTTAACCTGACCAACCACGCCTATTTCAACCTGAAAGGCGAGGATGCCGGCGATGTAACCGGCCATAAGCTGCAATTGTTCGCTTCCCGCTGGCTGCCCACCGACGAGACCCTGATCCCGACGGGTGAACTGGCCCCGGTGGCCGGGACGCCGATGGATTTCACGACGCCGAAGCCGATCGGACAGGACCTGAAGGCCGATTTCCCGGCCTTGAACTACGGCAAGGGCTATGACAACTGCTATGTGATTGACGATTGGAAGAAGGGAGCCGTGCGCCCTGTGGCCGTGCTGACGGAAGAAATGTCCGGCCGCAAGCTGACCGTGAGCACGGATGCACCCGGCATCCAGGTCTATACGGGCAACTGGCTCAGCGGCTGCCCGGTGTCCAAAAGCGGCCGCGCCTATGCCGACTACGATGGCGTCGCATTGGAATGCCAGTATTTCCCCGATTCCCCGAACCGTCCCAAGTTCCCGTTCAAGAGCCTGAAACCCAGGCAGGTGTACGAGAATACAATTGTCTTTGCCTTCGAGTAAGCCAGCATGAGCGCATCCCGCTTCATAGCGTCCCGCCTGGCGGGCGGCGATGACCGGCTGAGCCGGACGAGCAACACGATCGCGTGGGTCTCGGTCTGTCTCAGCATTGCCGTCATGATCATCGCCGTCGCCGTGGTGGCGGGCTTCAAGTCCGAGATCCGGGGACGCGTGGCGGGATTCATGGGCTCGCTGATGCTGGTCCAGCCGGGCCAGTCGCCCATCAACGAGCATTATCCCTTTTCGGAGAATCTGTCGTATGCCGATCCGATCCAGAACGTGCCGGGCGTGATGTCCGTGTCGGGCGTCGCCTGGCGCTCGGGCCTGATCAAGACGGAAGACAACATTGACGGGTTGTATTTCAAGGGCGTCGATTCGCTGTACGACTTTTCGTTCTTCGAGGGATGCCTGGTCGCCGGAAGCATCCCGTCCTATACCGGCCGGATCTCCAATGACGTGATGCTGTCGCGCACGACGGCGGAGAAGCTGGGCTTTTCGGTAGGCGATGACGTGACGGTGTATTTCGTCGGGGACGAGATGAAGGTGCGCCGGTTCAAGCTGTGTGGCATCTATGATGCCGGATTTGAGGAGATCGATACCCGGATGGCGGTTGCCGACCGCCGTCAGGTGCAGCGGCTCAACGGCTGGGATTCTGACCAGGTCTCTTCGCTGGAGATCCGGACGAAGCGCGACGCCGACCTGGACCGGATCGGGCGGGAGGTGGACGAACTGGTGATCGAACAGGCACTGGAAGATGACACCGTCTTGTTTACCCTGGATATCCGCAAGTTGTACGGGCATTTGTTCGACTGGCTCAACCTGCTGGACCTGAATGTCCTGATGATCCTCGTCCTGATGGTGCTGGTAGCGGGATTCAACATGATCTCGGCCATCCTGATCATCCTTTTTGAGCAGATTTCCACCATCGGGCTGCTCAAGTCGCTGGGCATGACGTCGCGGGAGGTCAGCCATGTATTCATGCTCCGTGCCGGAGGCATCGTGGGCAAAGGCCTGCTTTGGGGCAATGTGCTGGGCATCGGCATCTGCCTTCTGCAACAGTTCACGCATCTGATGAAACTGGATCCGGCCAATTATTTCGTCAGCTTCGTCCCCATCCGGCTCAACATCGTTTCCCTCGTGTTGCTCAATGTAATAGCAGCCATCCTGATTCTCGCCATCGTCTCGTTGTCCTCCCGATTCATCTCACGCGTGTCTCCTGACCGGACGATGCGGGTCGAATAGGAGGGGCGTTTACTGAATGATAGAACTGTACCTCTGGTAGGTGGCTTCGACGGCGTCGATGTAGGCAGGCGTCGTGATGCTGTCGCGCAGAAAGACGGAGGCTACGTCTGACCAGACATTGGGATCGAGGCCCAGCGAGTCGGTCTCGGCGCGGCGGCGCGCCAGCGATCCGCCTCCCACATTGTAAGATGCGATGGCAAACCGGATCACGTCCGCTTCCTCGATGCCTTCCTGCCGGAACTGCCGGACCAGGTCGTCCAGCAGCAGGGTGCCGATGTGGATGTTCGTCTCCGGATCGAAAAGGTCCGCTTCCGGCATCCCGTAATGGACCGCCGCCACATCGCGCAGCTGCATCAGCCCTTTCGCCTGCATCGGCGAC
>LUZE01000064.1 GCA_001602845.1 Bacteroidales bacterium Bact_13
GATATGTACCGTACGCCTCGCTACGGCCAGGCGTTGGGCTTCGGCGGCGGCATCAACTTCGGTGTTGAGTATGCTCTCGCAGAGGGCCTGTTCGTAGGCTTCGAAGTCGCTCCGGTGTGCTACCAGTACACGCTGCTGCACATGTATGCAGTGGGCCAGGAGTCGTACTACGCTTCGAACCACAACCTCCGCGCATTCGCATTCCCGCAACTCTCATTTGGCGTTCGCTTCTAAACCCTGTCGTCCCCCGGGACGCACAGTACCAATACAAACCAAAGGGTGACCATTCCGGCCACCCTTCGTTTGTTTGTGACGATGCCGGATATTTTGTATCTTTGTCTGCATGAAGCAATACCTCGATCTGCTGCGACACATTGAAGCGCACGGCGTGGACAAGGGCGACCGCACGGGGACGGGCACGCGAAGCGTGTTCGGTTATCAGATGCGGTTCAACCTGGCGGACGGTTTTCCGCTGCTGACCACCAAGAAAGTCCACCTGAAATCCATCATCTACGAACTGCTCTGGTTCATTGCGGGCGACACCAACATCCGTTATTTGAAAGAGCACGGCGTGTCGATCTGGGATGAATGGGCGGACGAGAACGGAGACCTCGGGCCCGTGTACGGCCACCAGTGGCGCTCCTGGCCCGCGCCGGACGGCGGGACCATCGACCAGCTGTCGAACGTCGTGGAGCAGATCCGCCGCAACCCCGACAGCCGCCGGCTCATCGTATCGGCCTGGAATCCGGCCGAAGTGGACCGGATGGCTCTCCGCTCAGCTGCCAGCTCTACCAGCGCAGCGCCGACGTGTTCCTCGGCGTGCCCTTCAATATTGCTTCCTATGCCCTGCTGACGATGATGGTGGCGCAGGTCTGCGGCCTGGAGCCCGGCGACTTCGTCCATACGTTCGGCGATGTCCATATCTACGCCAACCACCACGAACAGGTCGCGCTGCAGCTCTCGCGCGAGCCGCGCCCGCTGCCCCGGATGATCCTCAATCCCGCGCGGAAGGACCTGTTCGATTTCGTTTACGAAGATTTCACCCTGGAAGGCTACGACCCGTGGCCGGCCATCAAAGCTCCCGTTGCTGTATGAAAGACAATATCAGCCTGATCGGCGCAGCCGCCGAAAACAACGCCATCGGCTACCGCGGCCTGATTCCGTGGCACATCCGCGCCGATTTCCAGTACTTCAAACGCATTACCATGGGCCATCCCGTCATCATGGGGCTGGGCACCTGGCGGTCCTTCAGCGAACGCTGCCTGCCGGGACGCCGTAACCTCGTGGTGACCGACCAGCCGCTGACCGAAGCGGACAAGGCTTCCGGTGCGGAGTTCTTCTCCACGCCCGACGAGGCGCTGGCCGCCGCAGCCGGAGCGCGTGAGATCTTCATCATCGGTGGCGGCATGATGTACCGGCAGATGATCGAACGGGCCGACCGCGTCTATGTGACGCGCATCCATACGGTCGTGGAGCCGGCCGACGCCCTCTTCCCCGAGATCGATCCGGCTCTCTGGGTCGAAACCCTGCGCAGCATCCGCTATCACGACGAGGCTTCCGGGCTGGACTATACGTTCCTGCTGTATGAAAGACGCAAGTAAGCCGCAGCATCATCCGGGCACGCGCGATTCCTTCGGGAGTTCCTTCGGCGTGCTGGTCGCGCTGGCCGGCTCCGCCGTCGGGCTGGGCAACCTCTGGCGCTTCCCTTACCTGGTGGGGCAGAACGGCGGTGCGGCCTTCATCCTGATCTACCTCATTTTCGTGTTCCTGCTGGGCCTGCCCATCCTGCTGTCGGAGTTCATCATCGGGCGGCGCTCCCAAGCCAGTGCACGGGCCGCGTTCAAGGCGCTTGCGCCGGGCGGACACTGGGGCATCGCCGGCGTGCTGGCCGTGCTTTGCTGCACGCTGATCATCTCGTTCTACTCGGTGGTCGGCGGATGGGGCTGCGAGTACCTGTTCAAGTCTCTCTGCTTTGATTTCACCCGCGGGGACGGCTCAGACCTGGAGAACCTGTTCTCGTCGTTCTCCACGTCGGTATGGCCTCCGCTAATCTGTCATACGGTCTTTCTCGCCGCCACGGCGGGCATCGTGATTTCCGGCGTGAAGAACGGCATCGAGAAGTTCTCGAAAGTGATGATGCCGGTGCTCTTCATCATCATGGTGGGCATCGCCATCCGTTCGCTGACGCTGGAGGGTGCCGGCGCCGGCATTACGTATCTTTTCCATCCCGACTGGTCGAAGGTTACGGCCAACACTTTCCTGGCGGCGCTGGGGCAGGCCTTCTTCTCGCTGTCGCTGGGCAGCGGCATGGTCATCACCTATGGTTCCTATGTGAAGAAGGATGCGAACATCCTGTCGCTGGGCGCCCAGACGGCCGCTGCTGACACGATTTTCGCGCTGATCGCCGGTTGCGCCATCATGCCGGCTGTCTTCGCTTTCGGCATCAGTCCGAGCGAGGGCCCGGGGCTTGTGTTCATCACGTTGCCGCATATTTTCGGACAGTTGCCGCTGGGCGGGGTCATCGCCATTTTCTTCTTCCTGGCGTTGCTGCTGGCCGCACTTACCTCATCCATTTCCGTGATGGAGGTCATCATCGCCTTTGTCATGGAAGAGTTCCAGATGAAACGGCGTCCCGCGACGATTCTCGTTTTCCTTGTCATCTGGGTGCTGGGCTGTCTCTGCTCGCTTTCGCTGGGCGTGCTGGGCGACTGGAAGGTCTTCGGCAAGAACATCTTTGACCTGTTCGATTATGTATCGGCCAACGTGCTGATGCTCATCGGCGGCCTGGTGGTCGTGGTCTTTGTGGGTTGGAAGCTGGGGCGGAAGGAGATGCACGACGAGCTTACGAACAGCGGCAAGTTACGGATTCCGAACTGGGTCATCGACATCATGCTCGTCCTGCTGCGCTTTGTCGCACCCGCCGCCATCCTGGCCATCGCAGTGTTCCAGTGGATTTAGCTTTTCCGCGTCAGAACACCAGGACGATGGGAAGATGGTCGGAGAGGCCGCCGTTGTGGCGGGGGCCGATGTAGGTGCGGCGCGGTTTGACGCCGAGCCAGGCCTTGTCTGGTTCCAGCAGGAAGGGGTGGGCGAAGATGATCATCTTGGGAGCTTCGTTTGTAGTATCTTTCGCGTTGATGGCCTCCGAGAGCAGGAAATGATCGATCTGTTCCCAGCGACCATGGTAACGGAGCGTGCCGGGGACATCCTGCAGGGCAGCGTCGGGCGTGGCGCGCCCCGGGGCGGAGAGCCCGGAGACGGACGGCGACGTATCGTTGAAGTCGCCCATCACGACGATCTGCGCCGAGGGATCATCAGTCAGGAGGGAATCGACTGCTTGTTGCAGCACGCCCAGGGCAGCCTCGCGGCGCGCATCTGAGCTGCGGGCGCCGCCCCGCTTCGACGGAAGATGAACCACCAGGACATGGAGAGACCCCCGATCAGGTCGGGGGTGACAATTATGGCCGGCTGTGCAGAGCATTTTGAAGCGAACATACAGGATGTCGCGGGTCGTGAAGCCGGGGATGCGCAGCGAATCGACTGTTTCCACCCGGAGCAGATCATGGCGATAGAGCAGCGCCACATCGATGCCCCGTTCGTCGGGTGACTCCCGATGCACGAAGCCATACTCCAGATCGGCCAGCATCGTCTTGTGCACCAACTGAGAGACCACCATCCGGTTTTCCACCTCCGCTAATCCTACCAGCGCCGGCAACTCGCCCGTAATGTCGCCAACTGCGACAATGGTCTGCGCAATTCCGTCGCGTTTTTGTTCAAAGCGCGGCCACGTCCAATGCCGTTGGGCGCGCGCCGTGAATTCATCATCATTTTTCAAGGGATCATCGAACGGATCGAAATAGTTTTCGACGTTCCAGAACATGATCACCATCGCCCCGAGGGCCGCACCAATCTCCCGCCACATAATCTGTTTATTCTTCCGGCAAATATACACCTGCCCGACCCTCAAGAAAAAACTCGGAGAGAAGATTTATTGATTCTCGAAGAATCCGAAAAAATACAACTTTTATCCCGCCAGGGTCAGCGGGGCTGCAGGGCAAGGGTGAGTTCGATGAACTCGTCGACGGAGAGTTGTTCGGGGCGGGCGTCGAGATACGGGATGTAGGCCGGGAGAGAAGGCAGCGTGGATAAGATGGGCTTCAGCGAGTTGCGAATCGTCTTGCGCCGCTGGTTGAAGGCCGTCTTGACGACGCGCTTGAACAATTCTTCATCACAGCCGAGACGCTCGCGGCTGCCGCGCGTCAGACGGATGACGGCGCTCTTGACCTTCGGCGGCGGCAGGAACGCCCCTTCCCCCACCGTGAACAGATACTCGATGTCATACCACGCCTGTAACAACACCGACAGAATGCCGTACGTCTTCGAGCCGGGACCGGCCGCCAGCCGCTCCGCCACCTCCTTCTGAATCATGCACACCACCTCCGGCACCCGCTCGCGGACATCCAGCACCTTGAAGAAAATCTGCGACGAAATGTTGTATGGGAAATTGCCGATGATGGCAAACGACGCCGGAAACAACCGCGTCAAATCCATCTTCAGGAAATCAGCTTCGTACAATGAAGGCGCAAGCTGCGGGAAATGCTCCAGCAGATAACGCACCGACTCTCCGTCGATTTCGACGACTTTCAGGCCGATGGCCGGATCCTGCAACAGATACTGCGTAAGAACGCCTGTCCCCGGCCCGACCTCCAGCACGGAACCGCGGCTATGGAGCGCGTCAACAATGGCGCGCGCCACACCCTGGTCCGTCAGGAAATGCTGTCCGAGTGCCTTCTTGGGCCGGACCGCCGACGCCGAACGCGCAGGATCTTTTGAACGGCCCTTCATCAAGGCTCGATGAAATATTTGTACATCCGCGCAATGCCCTGGTGAAGCACATTGTGCGTGCCTTCGGCATCGTGCGAGCCATTGCAGATGATCACGAAACCGTATTTCTCATCCGGCTTGAAGAACATGGCGCTGCTCAAGCCGTAAGCACCGCCCGTGTGGCCCACGAGCGTGATGCCGGGCACATAATCGTCAGCCAGCCAGAGATTCAGGCCGTAATGCTCCGGCTCGGAACGCGGCACCTGCATGTTGCGGGAACTCTCTTCGGAAATGATCCGCACGCCGTCGGGCGTCGTGCCGTAGTTCATGTGCATCGTCATGTAGCGGGCCAGGTCGAGGGCCGAGATCTTCATGCCGCCGGTCGGCGAGAAAATGAGGGCGTCGTGCCCCATGACATAGGCGGCGATCTTTTCGCGGCGCGGCGCATAAGCCTCGTCAGAATTGTCGTCGTATCCGCCTTTCTCGTCGTTCCAGGCATAGAGATGCGCGAAACGGGCGTTATCGAGCGAATCCACGCAGTAGCCGCCGTACAGGCCAAGCGGACGCAGCACATGGTTCACGACGTACTGGTCGAACCGCTCGCCGGAGACGCGCTCGAGAATCGTACCCGCCAGATTGAGGTTCAGGTTGCAGTACTCGTAGCCGCCGCTGCCGGGCTCATAATCGTTGTAGCATCCGGCATAATCCGGGTCCAGGGCGGGATTGAGGATGTCGATCGTGGTCCAGTAGCCCCGGTTGTCGTTGAGGCTGGAGGTGTGGGACAGCAGCATCTCGAGCGTGATGGGCGTGTCGGGGAATTTCGGGTTGCGGACCGTGAAGCCGAGCAGGTCACTGACGTCGTCGGTCAGGGAGAGCTTGCCCTGTTCCACCTGTTGCAGGAGACTGGTCGCCGTGAACGACTTGGAAATGGAGGCGATGCGCCAGAGCGTCGCGTCGTCGACGGGTTCCTGCGTCTCGAGGTTTTTCACGCCGAAGTTGTGGTGATACACCACCTGGTTGTCTTTCACGACGACGCAGGCCACGCCGACGGCCTGGATCTCGTCAAGATATGCCTGCATGTCTTTTTCAAATTTCTGACCGGGCGTTTCGCATCCCGAGAGCATCAGGACGAGGACGAGGCCGGCGGCAAGGAGGAGTTTTTTCATTTTTTGGAGGTTTTTTCAGGTTGTTGGAAGCCGAATTTGGAAAAGCGGACCAAAATTCTCTTACAAAGATAGCATTTAACGACGATTTTTTCGGTATTTTTGCTCTCCATGAAAGAGAAAAACACTCCGGCCACGCCGATGCTCCGGCAGTACTTCGAGATCAAGGCACAATATCCCGAAGCCATCCTGCTTTACCGGGTCGGCGACTTTTACGAGACCTATGGGGAAGATGCGCTTACGGCCAGCCGCGTGCTCGGCATCGTGCTCACGCGCAAATCGGCCGGAAACGGGCGTTTCATCGAGATGGCGGGCATTCCCTACCACGCCATCGACAACTACCTGCCCAAACTGGTGAACGCCGGCTACAAGGCCGCCGTCTGCGACCAGCTCGAAGATCCGAAACTCACCAAGAAACTGGTGCGCCGCGGCGTGACCGAGCTCATCACGCCCGGCTTGGCCTACAACGACAACCTCCTCAAGTCGGGCGAGAACAACTGGCTCGCCGCCCTGCATTTCAGCGGGAAGGACGTGGGCATGGCATTCCTCGACATTTCGACGGGCGCCTTCAAGGTGGCACAGGGCTCGCTCGACTATGCCGACGTGCTGCTCGGCACGATGACGCCCCGGGAAATCCTGCTGGAACGCACGTTCGTCGACGGCTTCCGCCAGCGGTTCGGGCAGCGCGCCTGCCTCACGCCCCTCGACGCGTGGGCCTTCGCCGCCGAACCCGCTTTCAACAAGCTCTGCCACCAGCTGGGCGTCAGTTCGCTCAAGGGCTTCGGTATCGACGGGCTGCCGCTGGCCGTCTCGGCCGCCGGCGCCGTGCTCTGCTATCTGGAGATGACGCAGCACAGCGCCCTGGGACACATCCGCACCGTATCGCGCCTGGACGAGGGCGATTATGTCTGGATGGACCGTTTCACGCTTCGCAACCTCGAGGTGTTCCAGTCGCTGGCCGGGGCCGAAGGCCGCTCGCTCATCGACATCATAAACCAGTGCGTCTCGCCGATGGGCACCCGCCTGCTCCGCGAATGGCTGGCCCTGCCGCTCAAGGACATCGCCCGGCTCAACGAACGATACGACATCGTGGACGCTTTCAAGGCTGATACGGCCCTGCTGACCGTCGTGCGCGACGAACTGGCCTGCGTGGGCGACCTGGAGCGCATCGTCGCCAAGGCCGCGGCGGGAAAACTGCTGCCCCGCGAAGCGCTGCAGCTGGCCCGCGCCCTCCGCAGCACCGCCGCCATCCACGCGTCCATCGCACAACCCGCCTTCCAGCGCGAATGCGAAGCGCTCAGCGACTGCAGCGAGCTGTACGACCGCATTACCCGGACCCTGCTGCCGGAAGCCGCTGCCGCACTGGGCAAGGGCGACGTCATCGCCGCAGGCGTCTCGCCGGAACTCGACACCCTGCGAAACACGCTGCACGGCGGGCGGCAGATCCTGCTGGACATCCAGCAGCGCGAACGCGACGCCACGGGAATCTCGTCCCTCAGGATCGGGTACAACAACGTATTCGGATACTATCTGGAAGTCCGCAACACCTTCAAGGACAAAGTGCCGGAGGGGTGGATCCGCAAGCAGACGCTCGTCGGGGCGGAACGCTATATCACCGCGGAACTCAAGCAATACGAAGAGACGATCCTGGGGGCCGAGGAGAAGATCCTCGCCCTGGAGACGCAGCTGTACGCCGGCCTGGTGGCAGCCATCCAGGAACAGATACCCGCCATCCAGCGGAACGCCGCCACGCTGGCACGGCTCGACGTTCTCGCCGGCTTCGCCCGGCTGGCCGGCGACTGGGGCTACTGCCGGCCCGTGCTCAACGACTCGCTGGCCATCGACATCAAGCTGGGCCGCCACCCCGTCATCGAGCAGCTGATGCCCGACGGCGAAGAATATGTGGCCAACGACCTGCACCTCGACAACAACGCCCAGCAGATCATTATCCTCACCGGCCCCAATATGGCCGGAAAATCGGCCTTCCTGCGGCAGACGGCCCTAATATGCCTCCTAGCCCAGACAGGGTGTTTCGTGCCGGCAAAAAGCCTGAAAATGGGCATTGTGGACAAAATATTCACACGGGTCGGAGCATCGGACAACATTTCACGCGGCGAATCGACGTTCATGGTCGAAATGCTCGAGACGGCGACCATCCTGAATAACCTGTCGGAACGCTCGCTCGTGCTGCTCGACGAGATCGGCCGCGGCACCAGCACCTTCGACGGCATGTCGATTGCCTGGGCCATCGTGGAACACCTGCACGGGCAGTCGCGTGCCAAGACGCTGTTCGCCACCCATTACCACGAGCTCAACGATCTGGAGAAACTGTATCCCCGCGTGCACAACTTCCACATCGCGGTCAAGGAAGTGGACGGCAAGGTGATCTTCCTGCGCAAGCTGTGCCCGGGCGGGGTCGCGCACAGCTTCGGCATCCACGTGGCGCGGCTGGCGGGCATGCCGTCCGACGTGGTGTACCGTGCCGAGAAAAAGCTGCGCGAACTGGAGGCCGCAGCGCCCGATCTTTCGGGCGAAGCGCGCGCCGCCGCCAACACCGGCGTCCAACTCTCGCTGTACCAGCTCGACGACCCGCTGCTGGTCGACATCAAGGACGAGCTGACCCGGATGGATATCAACAAAATGTCTCCGCTCGACGCTTTCGATGCGTTGCGCGGGCTGAAAAAGAAAATCGGATGTAAATAAACAGGCTGAAAGAGGGGGAGATGTGTGATGAGAGAGGGTGACCGTTTCAGGACGGGGCTGTCGTTGTCGGGTGTGGCCATCGGCGTCTTCGCCATCGTGGCCGCGCTGACCGTCGTTGATTCGATACAGAATGCAGTCCGGGACAGTTTCGAAGCGTTCGGCAGCGACATCTTGTTCGTTGAACGGGAGCCGCTGGAACCGGACCTGAACGAGGACGGAATCTTTCGCTGGTGGGAGTATGCAGCCCGCCCGGCAGTCTCCTATCGGGAATACCTGTATCTGCAGGAAAAAGCGCAGGGGTCTTATACTTCGATGGCTTTTGTGGCGTATGGCCGCGCCAGCACCGGCGTGGCAGGCGACTGGCAGCTGCTGGTCCGGCAGCCGCTGCAGGAAGGGCGTGCCTTTACGGAGCAAGAGCTGGCAGGCGGAACACCCGTCGTGATGGTAGGGTGTGACGTAGAGCGGAACGGGTCGATGCTGTGGATTGACGGAACCCCATACCGGATCATCGGAGTTTTCACGAAGGCTGGGGCCGGAACAGTCTGCCCGATCGATATCGATCAGGCCTGCCTCATTCCGTACAAGGCGATGCAGGGCGATGCCGTTCGATCAAGTATCCTGGTCGCTGGGGCGGAGGAGGACGTCATCCGCACACGGATGCGGGAAGTGCGGCGGCTGGCGCCGGGCAAGCCGGATGATTTCGCGTTCAACCGGCTGTCTTTCCTGGTCGACGAAATGACGGAGGTATTCCGGATGGTTTCGAAGCTGGGCTGGATCATCGGGCTGTTCTCGCTGCTGGTCGGCGGCTTCGGCGTGGCCAACATCCTGTATGTGTCTGTCGAAGAGCGCAAGCCGCAGATCGGGATCTGCAGGGCGCTGGGAGCGAAAAGGCGCGTAATCGAGCGGGAATTCCTGAAAGAGGCGGTGCAATTGTCGCTGTCCGGCGGGCTGGTGGGGATCGGGCTCGTATGGGCAGCCACACTCCTGCTGCAACGGCTTGCGCCTGCCGCCCTCACAATCAGACTTAGCCTGAACGCCACACTGTCAGGCCTGGCCGCAGCCCTGTCGCTCGGCCTCCTGTTCGGCGCCGCCCC
>LUZE01000065.1 GCA_001602845.1 Bacteroidales bacterium Bact_13
AGTCGCCTGCAGTGGCGCCGGTTGCGGGTTGCGGGTTGCGGCAGTTGACGTATTGCGCCAGGGCGAGGGCGAAGGCGAACGCCCCGCCGCCGCTCTCCTCCGTCAGGAGAATGGCATGCCCCAGCCGGCCGCTCCGTACCATCCGTACCAGCGACTGCTTAAGCTCTTCATTGCCGATGATTTCCGAAAAGCGCATATTCGTACAAAGATAGCAATTTTTTCGCTCAGCCGGAACGCCACTCGCAATTGCGCTTGCTTCGCTCTTCACCTTCGGGGCACGAAACCAGGCGAAAACGTGCCCCGGCAGCAGATGCCCGGTCAAGCCGGGCATGACGAAAGGATCAAGTTGGGCAGGACGAAAGGGTTATACGTCGCCTTCCGCAGGCGCGTCAGTGTCGGCGGGCACATCTTCGGCGGGCGCAGGGTCGGCGGGGGCGGCGAGGATGGCGCGGGCGGTGTCGAAGTCTTCGTCGTTGACCATCAGTTGGATGCCGTGCTTGCCCATCTGGACACCCGGATAGCTGCTGTTAAGGTTCATGACGACGGACTGGATGCCTTCGCTTTCGAGACGGCCTTTGGCTATCTCGGCTTCGTATTCCAGGTAGAATTCAGCTACAACTTTCATAATCAGACAGATATTATGCGTTGATGCGTCAGGCAATATCCTGCTCGCGGCTTTCTTCCCGGAGCCGGTAATTGATGGCGCTCAGGATGCGGACCAGGTCTTTCCGGTAGCCTTCCGCGATGACGGGGTTGCCTGTCGTGTCGAAGGTTACACGGTCTTCGAACATGCGGGTCAGCCGTGCGTACACGCCGGATTTGATATAGGTCACGCAGCCGGGTTCCTTTTTCTCAGGCACGTAGTCCATCGATTTCATCACCTCGTCAAACATTTCGGCATACTTTGTGAAGTCACCGTTCAGGTGGATTTCCTTCTTGTAGAAACTCAGTTTGGGATAAATGGCGGCGACAACGACGAAGAACAAGGCGATCTTCGGCAGCGAGCCTTCCTTGAAGAGTTCGACGAAGGAAAGGCCGGACGCCTTCTGCGATGAGAACAGATAGACGATGCCGACGATGATGAAGAACATTACGGCGAAATAAACCAGGTATTTGAGGGCGCGGATAAGGTATTTCATACAGAATGTGAAATTGTTAATGTTTACAAATTTATATATTTTTGCAAAACTAAAGAAAAAAGATCTGGGATATGGAAGAACTTGATGAAGAAATGATCCAGTTCGAGAAGGATCATCCGAGCAGGCCGTCCGGAAACGGCGGCGGATCGATGAAGACGCTGGCCATCGTGCTGGGTGTCGTGGCAGCAGCCCTGCTGGCCGCGCTCATCTGGATGCTGAGCCAGAAGAACGCACTGGTGAAAGACCTCAATATCGACAAGCAGAACCTCACCAACGAACTCATCGAACTGCAGGGCGACTACGACGCCATTACCACCACCAACGCAGCGCTCAACGACTCCCTGGCCGTCGAAAAGGAAAAGGTCGGCCAGCTCATCGAACGCCTGCAGAAAACCGAGGCGACGAACCGCGCCAAGATCCGCCAGTATGAGCAGGAACTCGGCACGCTGCGCTCGATCATGAAAGGGTACATCCGGCAGATCGACTCGCTCAACACCCTCAACGTCTCCCTGCGGAACGAAGCGACGGCAGCCCGCCGCGAGGCCCAGGAGAGCAAGCGCCAGTATGAAGACCTGCGCACCACCACCGACCAGCTGTCAGCCAAGGCTTCGGCCGGCGCCGTGGTCAAGGGCCGCGGCTTCAACCTGGTGGCCATCAACGAGTCGAACAAGGTTACCGACCGCAGCAGCCGGGCCCGCAAGCTCCGCGCCTGCCTGAGCCTGATCGAGAACTCGATCGCTGAACGCGGCTGGCGCACGGTCTACATCCGGGTCAAGGGTCCGGACGACATCCTGATGACCGACGACAGCGGCAAGGTCTTTACCTGCGCCGGCGAGCAGATGGTCTACTCCGCTTCACGTGAAGTGGACTACCAGGGCGAAGAAGTGGAGATCTGCCTCTACTTCGCTACGTCGCAAGGCTTCGAGAAGGGCAAGTATACCGTGGACATCTACACCGACGAGACCAAGCTCGGTACGGCCGAGATGATCTTGAAGTAGGATGGCCGGCCTCTACGTCCATTTCCCCTTCTGTGCCGCCAAGTGCAGCTACTGCGACTTTTACGCGCGGGTGCGGAAAGACTGGAAACCCTATGTGGAGGCACTGCTCCGCGAAATCTCCGACAATGACGTTTTAGTTCCGGCCACGCTCTATTTCGGCGGGGGGACGCCTTCTTTGCTGCCCGCCGGGGAACTGGCCCGCGTGGCGGAGGCGGCTCAGACAGCCTTTGGCGTACAGGCCTTTGACGAGTTTACGGTAGAGGTCAATCCCGACGATGTCACGCCCGAAAAGGCGGCGGCCTGGCGGGCGATGGGAGCCACGCGCATCAGCATGGGCGTGCAGTCGTTCGACGACAACCATTTGCGCTGGATGCGCCGGCGACACACCGCTGCCCAGGCGGAGGAGGCCTTCGGCACGCTGCGCCAGGCCGGGTTCGGCAACCTGTCGCTCGACCTGATCTTCGGCTTTACGGGGCTGGACGATGCGGACTGGATGCAGAGTCTCGACCGCGCGCTGGCCCTGCGCCCGGAGCACATCTCGTGCTACCAGATGACGGGACGCTGGGCCGATCCGGACGAGGCACGCTGCCGCCGCCAGTACGCACAACTGCAGCAGCGGCTTGCCGCGGCGGGCTACCGGCAGTACGAAATCTCGAACTTCGCACTGCCCGGCCACGAATCCCGGCACAACAGCGCCTACTGGACCCGTGCACCGTACCTGGGCATCGGGGCCGGCGCCCACTCCTTCGACGGCGACCGCACACGGCGCTGGAACACGCCCGACATCGACGCCTACGTCGCCACCCGCCCCGGAGGCATGGAGACGCTCTCCGACCGCGAGGTGTATGAAGAAAAACTGATGCTCGCGCTGCGCACGGTGCGAGGCCTGACGCTTTCGACACTCACGCAGGCCGAGCGGGCGATGCTCGCACAAAAAGAACCGGTCCTGGAACAATTGTCCAAGACCGGTAAACTCATGGTAACTGCAGATTCAGTGCGGATTCCGGCCGGCGAACTCTTCGTCTCGGACGGCATCATCCGCTCCCTGTTCCCCGATTAGCAGCAGCCGTGCGCCTTGCAGTAAGCAAAGATGGCGACCACCACGAAGCCGAGCATCAACAGGGTCACATAGATGCAGCCGATCCATTTCCAGCGGTTGAACCAGATCTGGTTGTTCCAGCCCAGCGTCTGGAGTGCGCTCCAGAAGCCGTGGGTAAGGTGGAACCACAGGGCGGCGAACCAGATGATGTAGATCAGCAGGTACCACCACTGTCCGAAGGTGTTGGTCATCAACTCGTACGGATTGGCCTCAGCACCACCCAGCCAGTTCGTCAGCTGCATTTTCGACCAGAAGTTGATCAGGTGCAGCGCGATGCCGCAGAGGACGATCAGGCCGAGCACGAACATGTTGCGGGCCGACCAGGAGTCCGTCTTCGCCTTGTTGGAGATCTCATAGCGCTGCTGGCCGCGGGCCTGGCGGTTGGTGATCGTCAGGATGAAGGCATACAGGATGTGGATCACGAAGAAGGCTGCCAGGATGGGCACCACGACGTTGACCCAGCCCATCGAGAGGATCTCGCAGATGGTCTTGTAAACCACCTCATCAGGATCGAACACGTATGTCAGGTTCATCACCATATGGAAGGTGAGGAAGAGGATGAGGCAGATGCCCGTGACACTCATGATCAGCTTTTTGCCGATGGAGGACTTGAATATGTTTGCCATAGTTTCTGTTATTTGTATCGCATTAATTATGCAAAGATAATCTGAAACTTGATAAAAACATAATTATTGTCTACTTTTGTTTCATGGTTTACAAAAGAATTCTCCTCAAACTGAGTGGCGAGGCTATCGGCGGCCGGGATGGCGTCGGTCTCGACGAAAATGTCATGGCGGCCTATGCACGGCAGATCGCGGCCGTAGTCGCAAAGGGCGTCCAGGTGGCCATCGTCATCGGTGGCGGCAATATCTTCCGCGGCCTCAACGGCATCGAGCGCGGTTTCGACCGTGTCCGCGGCGACCAGATGGGCATGCTGGCCACGGTCATCAACAGCATCGGCCTTTCGCTTTCCCTGCGCAATGCAGGGCTGGACGCCGAGGTCTTCACTTCGACGCCGATGCGCCCGATGGCGAAATATTATATGCGTGACGAAGTGGATGCCTACATGAAGCAGGGCGGAGTGGCCCTGATTGCAGGCGGTTCGGGCAACCCGTTCTTCACCACCGACTCGGCAGCTGCGCTCCGCGCATGCGAACTTCGCTGCGACGCATTGATGAAAGGCACGAAAGTTGACGGCGTGTACGACGCCGATCCGAAAAAGCACCCCGAAGCCAAGCGTTATGAGATGCTTACCTTCGACAAGGCGATTGCCGACAACCTCAAGGTGATGGACCAGACGGCCTTCA
>LUZE01000066.1 GCA_001602845.1 Bacteroidales bacterium Bact_13
AGACGAAAGCGTTGGCCAGTGCGATGTACCACAGGAACTTGTTATTGAGCACATGCTTGAAGAAGATCTCACGGGTCGTGAGCGTCTGCTCGTGCTTTTCAGAATAATTCTTGGGATAGTCGTCGCGCCATGCCTCCACGGAAGGGAGCCCGCAGGACTGCGGCGTGTCACGCAGCAGGATGAAGGCCAGCAGCGCGATGAACAGCGCCACTGCAGCCGGGAAGGCGAAGGTGCCGATCAGGAAGTAGAGTTCCTCGTGTGTGCCGTAGAACCAGCTGCCGAACCAGGCAGCGCCGTAGGTGGCCATCGGGCCGACGAGCGCACCGCCCACATTGTGTGCACAGTTCCAGATACTCATCATCGTGCCGCGTTCACCCGGCGAGAACCAGTGCGTCATTACGCGGCCGCACGGGGGCCAACCCATTCCGTTGAACCAGCCCACCAGGAAGTTCAGGATGCCCATCACCAGGATGGCAAGGGCTTTCCGTTCCGCGCCGATGGCCTGGATCGGGACGATCATGAAACACATGGAAATGGCCGTCAGCACAAGGCCCAGCGGCAGGAACACACGGGCGTTCGACCGGTCGGAGACGCTGCCCATCAGGAATTTGGACAATGCGTACGCAGCAGCGTTCAGGCCCAGGACAAAGCCCAGCTCCGTTTTCTCGAAGCCCAGCGGCGCCATCGCCGGGATGGCCATCGACAGGTTTTTCCGTACCAGATAGAAGCCCGCGTAGCCGATGAATGCGCCCAGGAAGACCTGCAGGCGCAGCCGTTTGTATTTCGCGTCGGCCTCGGGACCGGTCTCGGCCGGCTTGTAGGCGGGTTGTTTGAGGAAAGATAGCATGGTGATTAACTTTCTATGGCGTCAGCCAGGATGGATATAGGATTTTCAACGGTATAGCCCGTGGACATTTCGATCTGCCATTTGCACGTCTCGCAGTCGCAGGCGACGATGTCCGGATTCACGGCGCGGATTTGTTCAAAGAGGGGAGCGCCGATGGCCTGTGAGGCTTCGTAGTTCTCTTTCTTGAATCCGTAGGTGCCGGCGATGCCGCAGCAGGCGGAGTCCAGCTGGATGAATTCCACGCCCGGGATCATCCGCATCAGTTTCTCGGAAAAGACGCCCCAGCCCATGCGCTCCATATGGCAGGGAGTATGGTAGGCGATCTTCTTGTGATAGTCGGTCCGGAAGCGGAGCGTAGCACCCTTTTCCAGCCGCTCGAAGATGTAGCGCGTGGCCATCAGCACGGAATCGCGCACATCGGCGTTGTCGACGCCCAGCAGGTTCGGGTACTCTTCGCGGATGGTGAGCGTGCAGGAGGAAGAAGTGGTGACGACGGTCAGCCCGCGGTCGGTCACGGCCTTGCGGATCGCGTCGATATTGTGTGTTGCATGACGCGTGGCCTTGTCCGACATGCCGTTGGTAATCAAGGCGATGCCGCAGCATTTCTCTTTTTCGAGCAGCTGGACGCCCACCCCCAGGGCGTTGAGCACCTTCACCAGGTCCCGGCCCAGGCCGGGGTTGTTGTAATTCACGTAGCAGCCGTGGAAATAGGCGACCTGCTCCGGGAAGGCGGCCTGTTCTTTTGCATGCCGGCGCAGCCAGGATTCGAAACTGCGGCTGCTGTATTTGGGGAAGGAACGTCGGTGGTCGATCTTCAGCGTGGCATCCATCACGGATTTCGTGACACCGAGACGGGTGACGCCGTTGACGACCGGGGCGAACGGCCGGGCCAGCGTTCCCATGAAATCGGTCGAGGCCAGGATCCGGTCGCGCAGCTTGGGTTTCGACCGGTCGTACCGGATGCGTGCCGCCTGGATCAGGTCGGCGACATTGACGTCGGAAGGGCAGGCGACTTCGCATCGCTTGCAGTTCATACAATACTTGAGCGCATAATTGAAGAAATACGGGTCCTTCAGGCGAAGACGCTCTCCGTCCGGACCGGCCTGCTTGGGCCCCGGGTACATGGGATTGACCTGCAGCACAGGGCAATAGGCCGTGCAGACGGTGCATTTCATGCACTCTTCGAAGTTATGCTTGCTGATGGTATATTCCTGCAGTTTCATATCATGAAAGGATCTGGTCGACGGCGGCGAAGGCGCTACGGACGGCAAGTCCGGCGGCCGTGCCGAATTCGGGATGCGTTCCACCCAGGATGGAACCGATGACATACAGGTTCTTCAAGGGTTTACCGTCCTGCAGGGCGTGGAGCGATGCGTCGGTCTTTACGCCGTAGTCCATATAGGGCTGGTCGGCGGAGAAATCGGGACTGTACCAGGTGTTGCGGTCTTCGGCAAAGGTCACATCCAGGCCGAATACAGGTTCGTAGATCCGGAACGGGTTTGACTTCAGGCCCTTGGAGAAGAAACCGCCGGTGGCCAGGATGAAGTTGTCCGCCTCCAGGTAGTGGCTGTCGAGGTTCCGGGTGACGATGCTGTGGACGACGCCGTCGTGGATATGGGCCTTCAGCGCTTCGTCTCCCATGAGATAGGTCCCGCCCAGGATTTCGTAGCGGCGTTTCAGCAGCATCTGTGTGCGGATGCCCGGTACGGAGGGAGGCAGCGTGCCGACAAAGACAATCTGGGCGGGAATGCCCTGGCGGATGCGTCCCGGTACGGAAAGGTCCTGCAATCCGAATACCTGCGGCAGGATCACGGTGTCTTCGTCGTCGAGCCGCACGCGGATCTCCTGCACGACCTTCTCCCAGATCCGGTCCATGGTCCGGGCGATCTGGACGGACCGCATTTCGCTCGGGCTTTGCCGGATCACGTCCAGTTCGGGCAGTTGCAGGAGCTGGACGCGGCACGGGATGCCTTGCTTTTCGAGTCCTTCTGCCAGGAAGTCCGTGAAGAAATCGTGGTAGCCCGTGAAATTGACGATCATCGCTTTTTTCGCGAACCGGGGCGTAGGGAACAAATTGATGTCGTCCAGCGAGAGCGTGGCAGGACGGAACGTGCCCAATGGCATCAACCGCACACCGGGACGGTATTGCAGCCGGATGCCGGCTTCGGAAAACAGGTCGGCCATCCGCTGAGGCGGTTCTTCGACCGATTCGAAACTGCCCGAAAAGAAATGCAGGGCATTCTGTCCGGTGCTGATGATGGCGACGTCCTGCCCGGCTTTCTGCAGGCTGATGCCCGAAACGAGCCCGGCGAGTCCGCCGCCGATGATGATGGTATCGAATTTCATAGTCCCAGTACGTGTTTATAGACCCACTGCGTGTACTCGGCCTCGCGGAGCGTGTCGCCCCAGCCAATCGGGAAATTGCCTTTCCATCGTTCCTGGAGGAATTCTGCCAGGCCCTTGCGTTCTTTCTCCACGCATCCGTTTGCCTTGGCCAGCAGGCCGGCTGCCCGGCAGGCACAGAATTCTCCCTGGCAGGTTCCCATACCCACGCGCGTGCGCCGACGAAGGTCGGTCAGCGTCGAGGCATCCATCCGCTCGATGGCGAACTTGATCTCGCCCACGGAGACTTCCTCGCATTCGCAGATCAGCGCGTCATCCTGGCGGTCGCCACTTTGTATATGGAAGGCACCGGTGCCCATGCGGGAAGCGGCGGCCTTCTGAGCCATGGAGGGTTTTTCCCATATCTTTTGGGCGACCGCTTCGTAGGATCGTTCTTCCGATCCGGGAAGCGGGGTCGTGGCCGTTTCGCAGGGCTTGTCGATGCCCAGCTTGCGGCAGACGGCGTCCGTGGCGATCTCGGCCATCAGGCGGTAGGTCATCAGTTTGCCGCCCGTGATCGTGATGAAGCCTTTCAGACCGTCGCGCGTTTCGTGATCCAGGCATACGATTCCGCGGGAAATATTGCGTCCGGTGGGGTCGTCATCCGCACTGACGAGCGGCCGCACGCCGGCGTACGCCCGGAGGATGCGGGTCGAGGAAAGGGCGGGGGAGAGCTTGGCGCCTTCCGTGATGAGCAGCGTCACTTCGTCGGGTGTCACGGCTACGTGGTCGCATTCTTCGAACGGAATGTGCGTGGACGTGGTGCCGATGACACAGACGGTATCGCCCGGAACCAGGATATCTGCGTTTGACGGCTTTCGGCAACGGTTGATCACCATGTTGTTGATGCGGTGGGCGAAAATCAGGAGAGCGCCTTTGGCGGGATACATTCCGATGTTCACGCCGGCCAGTTCTGCGATATGGTGTCCCCAGATTCCGCAGGCGTTGACCGTGACGGGCGCGTAGTATTCTTCAATTTCACCCGTCAGCCGGTTTTGTGTCCGTACGCCGATGATGCTGTCCTGCTCCCGGATAAAGCCGACGACCTCCGAATGCAGCCGGACCTGGCCGCCATGCATCTTGGCATCCAGCATGTTGGCTGCGCAGAGCCGGAAAGGGTCCACGCTGCCGTCCGGCACGCGCACGGCTCCGATGAGGTCGGGATTGACAGAAGGTTCCAGCCGCCGGGCCAGTGCGGGATCGATGACCTCAGCGCTGATGCCGGCTTTCTGACAGGCTTCCACGAAGGTCTTCTGGTACGCCAGGTCGTCTTCCGGAAGCGTGATGAAAAGACCGTCCGTCTCGTCAATACAATGGGCGGCGATGCGCCGCAGGATCATGTTTTCCTTGATGCATTCCTCGGCCGATTCCGCGTCGTTGACGGCGTAGCGTGCGCCGGAATGGAGGAGTCCGTGATTGCGGCCGGTCGCACCCGTTGCGATGTCGGAACGTTCGATGAGAAGCGTCCGAAGTCCGCGCATGGCACAGTCCCGCTGGGTGCCGGCTCCCGTGATTCCGCCACCGATGATGATGACGTCAAATTCTTTGGCATTCATATTCTGCAAATTTACAAAACTTCGTTATCTTTGCAGAGAGAAAACCTAAAAAATACCGCATAAATGAGAAGACTGTTTTCCGTATTATTGATTCTTGCGACTTTTATCGCGCTCAATGGCTGTGTGGCCGGCAAGTACATGTCGGGCTATGCGCTGACGCCGACCCCGCATGGCGTCGACGACATCGAGCGTACCCGTCACAAAGCTGATTCCCTGATGCCCGGCAGTACCGACTGGTATGACGGCCTCAAGGCCCAGGGTATCCTGAAAGATACGTTCATCGTGGGCTACCGCGATTTCAAGGTGCATGCTTGCTACGTGCCCGCCAAGGATCCTGCAACGGCGCAGGGTACGGCGATCGTCGTCCACGGCTACGGCGACAACCACCTGGTGTTCCTGTATCTCGTTCGGATGTACCGCGACGATTTCAACTACAACGTGCTTTTCCCCGACCTGCAGTATCACGGCTATTCGGAGGGCGACCATATCCAGATGGGCTGGTATGACCGTCTGGACGTCGAAAAATGGATTGAAGTGGCGCATGGCATCTTCCAGGACGACTTCATGGTCCTGCACGGCGTGTCGATGGGTGCGGCTACCGTCATGATGACGAGCGGCGACCCGCTGCCCGACTACGTCCGCTGCTTCGTGGAGGACTGCGGCTATGCTTCCGTCATCGCCCAGTTCAACAACAACCGCCGCCAGAGCTTCTGGTTCATCCCGCCGGATGTGCTCCAGAGCGCCAGCGTGGTCACGAAGAACAAATATGGCTGGGGCTTCTGGGAGGCTTCTTCCGTCAAGCAGCTGGCCAAGTGCGACCGTCCGATGCTCTTCATCCACGGCGACGCCGACGACTTCGTGCCCTTCAAGCACCTGCAGCGGAACTACGAGGCCAAGACCAAGGGCTACAAGGAGATGTGGGTGGCGGAAGGTGCCGTCCATGCCAACGCCTACGCGAAGTATCCCGAAGAGTACAAGCAGCACGTAAAGGATTTTCTCCAGAAAGTCCGTGACATGATGGAGGCAACCCGGTAATCCGACTGCAATGAAGAAGATTGCCATCCTGCTGCTGGCGGTCCTGACGTCCGCCTGCACGAACCGTATGGAACAGCCCACGGGCACTTCGGTGCCCGATTTGGGCTGGCTTTTTCTGGGGAAGGGCCCGTATACCCTTCAGACGAAGGTGGATGCGGCTCCCGGGCCGGCATTCTTCGACCTGGTGACCGACCTTTCGCTGATGGCCGACGCTCAGGAAGTCATCCTGTCAAAGGAAGTGTCGGTCGCGTCCGACAGCACGATCAACGTGCCGCTCGGCAAACTCGCTCCCGGCTTTTATCAGGTCCGCCTGAACGATTCCGTCCGCTGGAACATCGGTGTCCGTCCGGACGCCGTGGTCAGCGCTCCCGATGCGCAGCCCGATTTCGACGAATTCTGGGCGCAGACGCTTGCAGAATTGGCTGAAGTGCCGCTGGAGCCCGAATTTACCGTGATTCCCGAGTTCTCCAACGAGTTGCGTACGTGCTACGAGGTTCGCTACGCATCGTGGGGTGGCGCTACGGCCGGTGGCATCGTGTCGATTCCGAATGCGGAAGGGAAGTATCCCGTCACCCTGCAATACATGGGCTACGGTGCGCCGGTATACTATTTCGATCCGAATGCGGCAGCCGACCAGATTGAATTCGCTGTCAGCGTCCGCGACCAGGGTATCTTCAAGGGCAACCAGGACCGCTGGATCGACCGCGGACTGGCATCGCGCGATTCGTTCTACTATCGCGGCGCATTCAGCGACGTGAAGCGGGCCGTCGATTTTGCGGCCTCGCTCGAAAAAGCCGATCCGGACCGCATGGTCGCGATGGGCGAGAGCCAGGGTGGCGCCTTCACGTTCATTGCCGCTGCGCTGGACGACCGGATCAAGGCGGCGGCGCCTGCCGTTCCGTTCCTGGGCGATTATCCCGATTATGCTAAGATTGTCTGGTGGCCGGTCCACGAAGTCTTCGAGACGGCCGATGCCGCGGGCATCGACCGCGGTGAACTGTTCCGGATGCTCTCGTACTTCGATGTGAAAAACTTTGCGCCGCGCGTCCACTGCCCGGTATACATGGCTTTCGGCCTGCAGGATCCCACCTGCCCGCCGCATACGAATTTTTCAATTTACAACAACCTGGGAACCAGCGACAAGCGTTTCTTCTGCGTGCCGACCTGCGGCCATGCTATGTGGCAGGAGACGTCATGGGCTGAAGAACGCGCCGCGTTCCTCGAACCGTATCTCCGATGAAAGGGAAGGCCAGGGATATCGTCAAATACGTCCTGTCACTTGCGCTGGCGGTGTTCCTGGTATGGTACGCCTTCCGCAGCGTCGACTGGGGGTCGTTCCTCGACGGCCTCCGGCAGACGCGTTGGGTTTATCTGATCCCGTTCTTCGCTGCATCCATCGGTGCGCTGGTCTTCCGCATGTTCCGCTGGCAGGCGTTGCTCAAGTCCTCCGGCCATCCCGTTTCGCACCTGACGGTCTGGGATGCCAACAACGTGGGCAACCTGGCCAACGTGGCCATTCCCGGTGCGGGTGAGCTGTTGCGTTGCGGCATCGTGACGGGAAAGCAAGGGTACGGCAACGTGTTCGGCACCGTCGTGATGGAGCGTGTATGGGACATCCTGGCCATCATCTTGATGATCGTCGGGGCGCTGTTCCTCGACCGGGACAAGTTTGGCCCGTTCTTCCGGGATCAGGTCTGGACGCCGTTGTCCAACAACCTCAATTTCTCGCTCTGGTGGCTGGTCGCCCTGCTCGTCATCCTCGTGGCCGTCTTCTTCTGGGCGGTATTCCATTATCGCGACCGCAACCGTTTCTGCAAGAAAGTCGCCGACCTGTTCGGTTCCATCGTGACCGGTTTTGCGAGCTTCCGCGAAATGAAAAGAAAGTGGCTCTTTTTCCTCTATACCATAGGGATTTGGGGAATGTATCTCATGATGTGCTTTAGCATCCAGAAAGCGGTTCCGGAGCTCGCTTCGCTGGGCATAGAGGACGCTGTTTTCTTCACGGCGGTGGGCAATCTGGCGGCGGTCATTCCGGTTCCCGGCGGCATCGGCGCCTATCATTACCTGATCGCCGTATCGGCCTCTACGCTGTTCGGCGCGACTTGGGAGACGGGCCTGCTTTTCGCCACGCTGCAGCACGAATTACACGCCATCCTGGTGCTCATCCTGGGCGCCCTGTCGTACCTTGGACTCTCCCTGCGGAAAAAGCGTGTTGGGTAGCATATAGTCCGTACGGTCGGTTTCCTGCAACGGAGACCGCCAGGTGCCGTCCTTGATCATTCTTTTGAGTTTCTGGCCGAAAATGACGCCGTAGTGGTTCATGTACCGCTCCTGCGTGTCTGCGCCTTCCAGGATGAGCGATCCCAGGCTTTCCGTATTGGCTACGAACCGGCTGACAAAATCCCTCCGTACGAAACCGTACAGTGCGATGCCGAAGAAATGGTACCAGGCGCCGTAATTGTCTCCGATTTCCTTGGAATCGTGGCGGATATACGCCAGTTTCTTCTGCAGCGGATCGTTGTCCCGGTCTTTTCGGTGGGGGTAGGCGGCCAGCATGTTCTCGCAGGTCAGAAGGGTCAGATAGATATTGCCGTTGTTGAGAATATAGCTTTCTTCGAAGAGTTCGTGGATCTGGACACTCCGGTCCGGACGCTGCAGGATACGCTCTTCCAGCGCCTTTTCCTGGCCCGTAGCGCAATACCGGGAAGACCATCCGCACGCCAGGCAGAGAAAGAGCTTGCTCCTGGCAAAAAGCGGTGTCGGAAACTCGGCCTGGTCGTAGTTTGCGTAGCGGTGGAGCCGGTGCCAGAAGCCATAACGCAGGTATCGTTTCGCTTCAGGAGACCATTCGTGCTCCTGCCCGCGAACCGGCTCGATGTCCGGATAGTGCCTCCGGATAATCTGGCTGAACTGGTTCTGGAGCCGGTCGATATCGATGGGAATGGTTTTCCGGATCCGATATTGTTCTTCCGTCCGGCTTCCGGCTTGTGGCAGGGAGCCTTTCACGACCAGATGCAACAGAAGGGCGGGAATGGTGTCGAGCCTGCGGATGAGGTGGGCGTCGCCCGCCGGATCCACCAGCATCAGGCTGTCCTGCTGGTATGGGATGACGGAATCGAGGGTTTCGATATTCCGGATGAAGTCGCTTTCCCGCCCTTGCGAGGCGCCGGTCATCCTGGCGCTTCCGCATGAGACGAGCATGAGGGCCGACAACAGCAGGACAGCGGGTTTCATCGAATAAATATCTTACGCAAAGATAACCTTTATATCGGAATATAATTATCTTTGTGAGTACCAAAAACGGATAGTTGCAGCAATGAACACGAAGTATGTTTTTGTAACGGGCGGCGTGGCTTCTTCCCTGGGAAAGGGCATCGTGGCGGCCTCGCTGGCCAAACTCCTGCAGGCACGCGGCCTGCGCGTCACCATCCAGAAATTCGACCCCTACATCAATATCGATCCGGGGACGCTGAACCCGTATGAGCATGGCGAGTGCTATGTCACGGAAGACGGCGCCGAAACGGACCTGGACCTCGGACATTACGAGCGCTTCCTGGGCGTGCACATGTCGAAGGCCAACAACGTTACCACCGGCAAGATCTACAACACCGTCATCACCAAGGAACGTGAAGGTGCGTACCTGGGCAAGACCGTCCAGATCGTACCGCACATCACCGACGAGATCAAGCGCCGCATGCTCCTGCTGGGACGCACGGGCCAGTATGACGTTGTCATTACGGAAGTGGGCGGCACGGTGGGCGACATGGAATCGCAGCCCTTCGTGGAAGCCATGCGCCAACTGCAGTGGGAACTGCCGGAAGAGGACTTCCTCAGCATCCACCTCACACTGATTCCGTACCTGAAGGCTGCCAAGGAGCTCAAGACCAAGCCTACGCAGCATTCCGTGCAGGAACTGCAGAGCGCCGGCGTGCATCCCGACATCATCGTCTGCCGTACGGAGAAGCCCCTGACGCCGGAACTGCGCAAGAAGATCGCCCTGTTCTGCAACGTCCGCCCCGGCCATGTGATCCAGAGCATTGATGCGTGGAGCATCTACCAGGTGCCGCTGAACATGCACGAAGAGCATCTCGATGAGCTGGCTGTCCGCAAACTCGAAATCGAGAATTTCACCCAGCCGGATCTTGGCAGGTGGAAGGAGTTCCTGGAGCGACTGAGACATCCCAAGTGTGAAGTGAATGTCGCGCTTGTGGGCAAATACGTGGAATTGCAGGACGCGTACAAGTCAATCCAGGAAGCGATCGTCCACGCTGGAGCGGCCAACGATTGCAAGGTGAACGTAAAGACGATTCACTCCGAGCAGGTCAGCGAGGAAAATGTGGCCGAAATGCTGGCCGGCATGGATGGCATCCTGGTGGCGCCCGGTTTCGGGGAACGGGGAATACCCGGCAAGATCGCCGCGGTGCGCCATGCCCGTGAAAACGGGATTCCTTTCTTTGGGATCTGTCTCGGCATGCAGATGGCCGTCGTGGAGTTCGCCCGTGACGTGCTGGGCTATGCCGACGCGGCTTCCACGGAAATGAACCCGGGCACGACGCATCCCGTCATCGACTTGATGGAGGAGCAGAAGACCACTACCGTGAAGGGCGGTACGATGCGGTTGGGCGCCTATGCCTGCCAGTTGAAGCCCGGCACGCTGGCATCCCGCATCTACGGGCAGCCGGTCGTCCAGGAACGCCACCGTCACCGCTATGAATTCAACGATGTCTACCGCACCGCATTCGAGCAGGCCGGCATGGTATTTTCCGGTACCAATCCCGATACGGGACTGGTCGAGATCGTGGAAATCCCGTCCCATCCGTTCTTCATCGGGACGCAGTTCCATCCCGAATTCAAGAGCACCCCGGAAACCCCGCAGCCCATCTTCGCCGCATTCGTCAAGGCGGCCCTCGACAAAAAGCAGGAACAATAACACAAATTATACGATATCATGAAACAGATCAGCCTCTTTGTCGTCCTGGTGGCGACGCTGCTTATTTCGGGTTGCAATTGCAAGCCCCAGGAATGTCCCGCTTCGGCCCTGGACGTCATCATGTCCCGGACCAGTATCCGCAATTTCACCGGTGATCCGGTGTCAAAGGAACAGCTGGAAGTCCTGCTGAAGGCCGGCATGGCTGCTCCGACGGCCATGAACGTCCAGCCGTGGCGCTTCGTGGTGGTGACTGACAAGGACAAGATTGCCGAAGTGTTCGGCGCAGGTCCGCGCAGCGGCATGTTTACGACCGCGGGCGCAGTGATCGTGGTATGCGGACAGACGACCATGATGATGCGGCCTTTTGGCCAGCCGGATGCCCCGGAGACCGAAGTGCCCAACAAGTTCTGGTTTGAGGACTGCTCGGCAGCCGCCGAGAATATCCTGCTGGCTGCGACGGCCGAGGGCCTCGGCGCTGTCTGGACGGCGGGCTATCCCGCAGAAGAGCGGATCGCGCCCATCGCTGCAGCGCTCGGTATCCCTGCCGGTGTAGTTCCCCTCTGCATCATTCCCGTCGGCATTCCGGCCGAGAACCCGACGCCGAAAGACAAGTGGAAACCCGAAAACATCCACTGGGAGCAGTGGTAATGGCTAGAGAGACCGTATATCTGGAATCAAAGCCCCGATATGAAATACTGGACGGGCTACGCGGCGTCGCCGCATTGATGGTGGTATTATTCCACATTTTTGAGACGTACAGCAAAGGTCCCGCGTACCAGATCGTCAATCACGGCTATCTGGCTGTAGATTTCTTTTTTGTCCTCTCCGGCTTCGTCATCGGATACGCTTACGATGATCGCTGGGATAAGATGACCACGTGGGGCTTTTTCAAGCGCCGTCTTACGCGTCTTCATCCGATGGTGATTATGGGTACGCTGGTGGGTGCGGCATTGTTTTTCTTTTCCGGAACGGCTTTTCCCCAGACACTGCAGACTCCGGGCTGGAAGTTCGCCCTCTGTATCCTGATGGGCTTGCTGTTGATTCCTTGCGGAAACGGACTGGATATTCGCGGCTGGGGTGAGATGAACTCCCTAAACGGTCCGAGCTGGACTTTGACTTTCGAGTATATCGGCAACATTCTGTATGCATTCATTCTCAGGCATTTGCCGAAGGTGGTGCTGGCAATCCTCTGTGTCGTTTGTGCATTTTTCACCCTGGATCTGACAATGGGCTGGAATGTTTTCGGCCTGCTTCCGAAGGCGCAGTACAATGTGATCGGCGGCTGGAGCCTGGCGCCTGACCAGATTTATATCGGTTTCACGCGCCTATTGTATCCATTCCTCTGCGGCCTGCTGATTTCCCGCATCCTTCCTTCCCATCGCAGCGACAGCAATCCCAGCGGCTCACCGATCCATCTGAAGGGAGGCTTCTGGTGGTGCAGCCTGGCCATTGTCGTGATTCTGGCGATTCCCTGCATCGGTGGAAAGCAGGGAGTGGCTGACGGTCTCTACCAGGCACTGAGCATCCTGATCCTCTTCCCGCTCATCGTGCTGACAGGCGCCGGATCAAAGACGACGGATGCAAAGAGCACGGCCGTCTGCAAGTGGCTGGGTGAAATCTCGTATCCCATCTATATCACGCATTACCCGCTGATGTACATGCAGATGGACTGGGTGGCAGCTCACGCGGACGCCCCGCTGTGGCAGCATATCGTCGTGGCAGTCGGCATCTTCTTCCTCTCCATCGTGCTTGCTTATGGCCTGCTGAAGGTCTACGACGAACCGGTTCGTGAATGGCTCAAGAATCACTGGCTCAAGTCCCGGTCCATGCTTTCCCACAAAGGTGCCATGCTCCTGGCGGTGAGTGTCGTTGTCCTTTCTACCTCCTGTCAACGTCCGGGTGACTGGACGCAAAGGGAGCGGGCGGTGATTGCAGACCAGCCCGCGGTTATGCGCGTGCTGACAGTCGATGACCCGGAGGATCTGGCCGTACTCAGGACGATATGCAACGACCTTTCTACCCGCTCGCTCAAGGATCCGCTTTACGCAGAACTGTCTGCCAAGATGCTGGCTACGGTCACTTCTCCGGAACAGGATGGAGTGGGCATCGCCGGTCCGCAGGTCGGTATCTCCCGACGCATCGTTGCCGTGCAGCGTTTTGACAAGGACGGGGAGCCGTTCGAGGTTTATCCGAACATCCGCATCACTGCGTTTCGGGGAGATTTGCAGCCCGGCCCTGAGGGCTGCTTGTCCGTTCCCGGCCGGCGCGGCGAGGTGCTCCGCTACCGGGATATTGACATCTGTTACAGCCTTCCCGAAAGTGGCCGTGATACGACGGAACGGGTGGAAGGGTTCACCGCCGTCATTTTCCAACATGAGGTCGACCACCTCGATGGCGTGCTTTATATCGACAAATTAAATTGATACGAATATGAAACAATTGATCTTGACTGTTCTGGTACTGCTGTGTTCGCTGCCGCTTCGGGCGCAGGACTCTTTTACCATCCAGGAACTTCGCGAGGAGTGGGGCAATGAGGCCATCGGCCTGCAGACACGCCCTGCAAAGCCCGGCATCGCCGATTTCGCCCTGGCCTTCGCCTACGGCCATCAGGGCATGGTGCTTACCGACGAGCTCATCCGGCTGATGACGGGCCAGAATGATGAACAAGAAGACGTAGCCGAGTTTACGCTCGACCGCAAGGCGGGCTATCTGGCACTTCAGATGGTATCTGACGGCTTGCAGAAAATGGAGATGTGTTACTGGAACCTGCCTGACGGCAGGAAGCGCGTCGCCGTCATGCTGCACGACATTTATGACCCGGACCCGTATCCTTTCCTCCGCTTCTATGATTATGATGTAGCGCGCAATGAAATGGTGGCGCTGAACCCGACGCCGCTCGACGTGCAGATCGACCATACGATCTGCAACTTCCAGCTGCCGCGCATCGGAAAGGACATCGAGATTATCTGCCGTTATACCGAAGATCCGGCCAGATATGAATATGTCGGCCTGGACGGTTTCCGTTTTGATGGCCCGGACTATCTCGTGCCCGGCCCCGTGGAGCCGGGGCTCGGCGTTTTTCTGATCTCCGGCAAGTCGGAGATCAGCCTGAGCGACAGGCCCGGCGGTGAAGTCGTGTTGGAGGTCCCGCCGGAGATCTACTATCTTAGCGTAGCGGAACCGACGAATGGCTGGTGGCGGATTACGGGCCGGATGATCTGGGCCGTGGAAGGGGAGAATTTCTTCCTGCCAAGCGGGCCGTACTGGATCAATGAGACGAAGCTGGGACTGGGCCTCCGGAACTACGTCGGAGAACCGGTCGACTTGCGTACGGAGCCGCGTGATGATGCACCGGTAGCCGGAACGGTCACGGAAGAGGCGGCGGAAGTCAAACCCATCGACGTGACGAAAGACCTCGAATGGGTCAAGGTCCGCTGGGGCAAGATCGAAGGCTGGGTCCGCCGCGAAATGGTCTGCGATAACCCGGTAACCAACTGCTGCTGATTAAGTTGAGATTATTTCAGAGTTTGCTGTTTATACTGGCCGTGACGGCCTGCACGCCTACCTATGACGTCGTAGTGATCGGGGGCGGGGCGGGAGGAACTTCTGCGGCAGTAGAGGCGGCGCGCTGCGGCGCCCGGACGCTCGTCGTGGAAGAAAGTGCCTGGCTGGGCGGTGTGTTGACATCGGCCGGTGTCAGCGCCGTCGACGGCAACTACAAGCTGCGTGGCGGTATCTTTGGAGAGTTTGCCGATTCCCTTGCCCTGCGCTATGGCGGTTACGAAACACTCCGTTCCGGCTGGGTGTCCAACATCCTGTTCAACCCGCGTGTCGGGGCGGAGATCCTGGAAAACATCGCCCGGGGATCCGGCGTAGAAATCCGCTTCGGAACGACGGCAACGGAGATCCGGCGCGGCAAAGAGGGAAAGCGCTGGCAAGTCCATCTCTCGGACGGCACGCGCATCCGTGCCAAAATACTGGTTGACGGTACCGAATTGGGTGACGTGGCCGCCACTGTGGGGGCTGAAGCACTCAATGACAGCCGTACCGTTCAGGACCTGACCTATGTGGCTGTCGTGAAAGAATATGACCACGACGTGCCGATGGAGAAGCCCGAAGGCTACGACATAGAAAATTACCGTAACTGCTGCCTGAACCCGCTGGCAGAGAATGTTGGCGGCAACAACCCCAAGGGACAGAAACTTTGGTCGCCCGCCCAGATGCTCTCCTACGGCCGGTTGCCCGACGGATATAGGATGATCAACTGGCCTATCGCGGGCAACGACTTCTACGCGGACTACCTCGACATGTCGCCGGAAGAGCGTCGGCAGGCTTTTGAACAGGCTAAACTCCTTACCTTTGGCTTCATCTATTTCATCCAGCATGAGCTGGGTTACACCCCGATCGGCATCGCTGACGATGTCTTTCCGACGGAGGACGGCCTGCCGTTCTTCCCGTACTTCCGCGAAGCCCGGCGCATCGCCGGCCGGGACACGATGACCGTCGACGCGGCGAAACATCCGTACGCTTCTGACCGCTATACCCGTGCTGTGGCTGTCGGCGACTATCCCGTCGACCACCACCACTATGCCAATCCAGACTGGAAAGAGTTATCCCACCTGGGCCTTGGGCCCATCCCGTCCTTCAGCGTTCCCCTGGGTGTTGTAATCCCCATCCATGTCGAAGACCTGCTCGTTGCAGACAAGGCCGTTTCTGTCGATTGGGAGATGAACGGGGCGGTCCGGCTCCAGCCGGTGCTGCTCGGTCTCGGCCAGGCTGCCGGCGCCCTGGCGGCTATTGCCGTCCGCAGCGGCCGGCATCCATCAGCCATCCCTGCTGCCGAGGTGCAGTCGGTGCTGCTGGACCATGGCTGCTACCTGCTTCCATTCCTGGATCTCAAGCCCGGCGATCCGGGTTTCCGCGAGCTGCAGGAACGGGGCGTCCGTGGTGAAGTGCGCGGTATCGGCCGCACGGTGGGCTGGGCGAATGAAACCTGGGTAAATATTCCTGAATAAGACACAATTACGATATGGCAAACCGAAGAGACTTCCTGAAGAAAAGTGCGCTGGCCGCCGCTGCCGCGCCGCTGCTGGCAACCGGCTGCAAGCCTGCGCCGACGAAAGACAAATGGGGCATAGAGGCAGACCCGGCGGTCGAAAGCCGACTCATCGTCGAGCCCGGCAAGGCCCTGCCCATCACCGGAACATTTCTCGACGAGATCTCTCACGACATCCCGCACCAGAACTGGGGCGAGCGTGAGTGGGACCGCGATTTCCGGTACATGAAGGCCATCGGCATCGATACCGTGATCGATATCCGCTGCGGCTACCGCAAATTCATCACGTATCCTTCGCCGTATCTGCTGAAAAAGGGTTGCTACATGCCGTCCGTCGACCTGATCGACATGTTCTGCCGCCTGGCGCAGAAGTACGGGATGAAGTTCTGGCTGGGACTATATGATTCCGGAAAATACTGGGATACGGGCGATATGAGCTACGAGGTCGAGGCCAACAAATACGTGATTGACGAGGTATGGGAACGATATGGCAGCAAATACAAGAGTTTCGGCGGCTGGTACATCAGCGGCGAAATCTCCCGCGCCACCAAAGGCGCCATCGAGAGCTTCCGGACGATGGGCCGGCAATGCAAGGAGGTTTCGGACGGGCTGCCGACCTTCATCTCTCCGTGGATTGACGGCAAAAAGGCCGTCGATGCGGCCAGCGGCTCGCTGACCAAGGAGCAGGCTGTTTCCGTGCAGCAGCACGAGCGGGAATGGGACGAGATCTTCGATGGCATTCACGAATACGTGGACGCCTGCGCCTTCCAGGACGGGCATATCGACTACGACGAGCTGGACGCTTTCTTCTCCGTGAACAAGAAGTTGGCCGACAAATACGGGATGCAGTGCTGGACCAACGCCGAGACCTTCGATCGTGACATGCCCATCCATTTCCTGCCCATCAAGTTCGACAAACTCCGCCTCAAACTGGAAGCAGCCGCCCGCTGCGGCTATGACAAGGCCATCACCTTCGAATTCTCCCACTTCATGTCCCCGCAGTCAGCCTATCTGCAGGCAGGACACCTATACGACCGTTACCGGGAGTACTTCGGTATCTAATTATTCCTCAGCAGCGGGTCGGAAGCCTGGCGGATTTTGTTCAGGAGCAGGGGCGGGTAGTCCGGATGGGCATCGAGCCAGCTTCGGACCAGGGCGGCGACCTCGGGGCTGTCGTGGCCGGAGAACGTGGCAACGATCCAGTTCTTGGGGAAGAAGATGTCGCCGGTGCGCTGGATTTCCTGCATCTCATCGAGGGCGGGCGCGATGTAGTCCAGCGCTTCCTGCTGCCGGAGCGGATGGTTCAGATAGCGCAGGCTCTCCTGCACCCAGGGCTCCGTGGCGCGGTTTTCGGGTTCGAGCAGGGAAGTGAATACGGAGTCCCGCACGTTCTTGTCAGGAGACAGGGCAGTCCACACATAATCGAAGCGGGCCAGCCGGTCGGCATTGGTGATGCGGCTCCGCTGGACCGAACGGATCTGTTCCATTTCGGCAGGCCGTCGCAGCGCCAGTTCGCAGGCGAGCGTGTTGTAATCTTCTGCCGACAGCTCCAGCCCGGGCCAGGGCCGCTGCCGAAGCCAGATCTGCCAGAGCGCTTCGTCAATGGTCGCGTCGCTGTGAAGATGCGCCAGGCTCCGGAACGCGGACAGCCGCACCTGCGCAGGAATTTCTCTGTCCCTGGCCAGGTCATGCAGCAGCGATTCCACTTCAGCCGGACAGTGGCGCCAGACTTCGCCCAAATACCCTAGGGCGGAAGAAGCCACAAGCGGATCCTTTTCGCTCCGGAGCACGGAGCCCAGGCAAGCTTGCATCTGTTCCGGCGTCAGGCGTCTGTGCAGCATGTTTTCGTACAGGTTGGCCAGCGTTGACAGCCGCTCATAAGGCTTTTCCAAAGACGTGACGGAAGAGAGCGCCGTTGCGATGGCCTCGCCGGACATGGGGTAATAGCCATATCCGAGCGCGGAAAGGTTGGGCAGGAAGTCGGATTCCGGATACTCCGGCATGCCTTTCTCATCCACCCAGTACCGGCTCCACGACCTGAGGTCTGCGTCCGTGTATTCGTCCAGGATGTCGATCAAGGCCGGCCAGGTGGCGTTGCCGTACAGATACCGGTTGAGATACTCGCGCAGGCCTTCGCGGAAGGCATCTGTGCCCAGCGTATCGGCCAGCATTCGCATCACGACAGGCGATTTGTCGTACACGATGTTGCCGTAGATAAGGCCGGCGTCCTGCAGATTGTCGAGCCGTTGCCGGATGGGCGTCGTCCCTTCCGTACGGTCTTCTTCATAAGCCCGGACATTGAAATTGCGGAAATCAAGGGTACGGAAGTCGACGTCCGGGAACAGCGGCCGCGTGATCTGGGCTGCGAAATGTCCCGCGAAGACCTCCTTGGTCCAGACATCGTCGAACCATTCCATCGTCACAGCGTCTCCGAACCACAAATGCGAAGTTTCGTGGGAGATCAGGTCTGTGCGCGAGAGCTTCTCCACGTCTGTCGGGGCCTCCCCGAGAAACAGGCGGGTTTCGTTGAAGAGGATGGCGCCCGGGTGCTCCATGCCGCCGAACTGGAAGCCCGGTACGATGACGCAGTCATACTTTGGGAAGGGCATGGGGATGCCCGTGTAGTCTTCCATCCAGTCCAGGGCGTAGTCGATCTGCCGGAAGATCTCGGGCAGCTGGGCGAGCTTCGCCGGGTCTGTTTCCCGGTAATAGATATGGACGGGCTGTCCGTCGCGGTCGAAGGAGGCGATGTTCCATCGGCCTGCCGCGAAGGAAAAGAGATAGGTGGGCAGAAGCGCGCTTTCCTTGAAACGGAGATGCTTGCGCCCTTCCGCGACGCTTTCTTCCAGTGTTTCTGCGTTTGCGACGGCCACCCATTCTTCCGGAATGTCCAGCGTGAGGGAGAACGTCGCTTTCAGGTCGGGCTGGTCGAAGCAGGGGAACAACGTCCGGGCGCGGTCCGGGACCAGGAGGGAATACAGGAACTCCGGCCGGCGGTTCAGCGGGGCGTCATCCGGCGTGAAGGAAACGGTTATTTCGTTCTGTCCTTGCTTCAGGGCTTTGCCCGGGATGACGATATGCTCATCCCGAACATCAGCCTCCATTTCCCGGCCGTTGACCGTGAGGTCGTGTACTGCGTCAGCGCCCGGCCGGAAATCGAGCTGCAACTGCCCCTTTCCGCTGAGGTTGAAACGGAGGGTGACCATCCCGTCGCAGGGCTCTTCCAGGGACGCCGGGATGTTGAAGGCCAGGTCGTAATGCAGATCCGTAATCCGCGACGCCCGCTCCCGGGCCAGCTCGCGGCTGACGCCGGATTCGACCGGGGAAACGCCCGTGCAGGCCGTGAGGGCCAGCAGCAACAAGCAAGGGAAGAAGTGCAGGATATGTTTCATTTCACATTGTAGGTGTGGATGGACAGGCCTTGGGCGGAAGGCAGGTAGTTGATGCCCCACCAGCAGATCTGGAGGCACACGAAACTTACCAGCAGGATGACGCAGGCTGTCCGCCACTCGGCGGGCTTTGCCTTACGCAGATGCAAATACACCAGATAGCAGAGCCAGGTGGCGGCAGCCCAGGTTTCCTTGGGATCCCAGGTCCAGTAGGAGCCCCACGCCTCTTTGGCCCACAGGGCGCCGAAGAGCATGCCGAAGGTCAGGAAAGCGAGGCCGACATAGACCAGGTTATCCGTCAGGTTGATCTCTTTCTCCGTGGTCTTGTCCTTCCGGATCAGCATATAGACGGCCATTACAGTGGCGGCGCCCAACAGCGCATAGGAGAACATGTACACGATGACGTGCGGAGCGAACCAGGGGCTCTGCAGCGCCGGCATAAGGCTCTTGGAGTGGATACCCGGCTTGAACAGATTAACACAGATGAAAACGAACGAGAGCATCGTTGAGAAGCTCAGGATCCATTTGTAGCGCCAGCGGCTGTAGACAATGATGCCGGCTACAGGAAGGAAAAAGGAGTACCAGAGCCGGGTTTCGCCCATCGTACGTAGTGGCGGACGCTCCAGCGAAATCCACATCCCCAGGATGAAGGCAAAGAAAACGGCGATGCCGGTCAACGTGCAGAGATAGACCAGGGCTTTCTTTTCTTTCCAGGCGAAGAAAGCGCCTGCGGCCCACAGGAGCACGGCTCCCAGTGCAAACCAGATAAACGAATCCCAACTCATGACTTCATTGGTTTAGGGGCCATAAACAACATCAGACACAACGCACCGGCTATCATCATGAAAATGCCGATATACACCCACGGAATCCAGGGGTCGCGTACAAGCTGGAACACGCTGTAGGGGCTTTCTGCACCATATCTGACGTCATAGCCGTACTGGTAGATTTTCCATCCGTTGACCTTCAGCGGCTTGTTCACTTCCACCGTACCGCGGACGTTCTTGCCATCCTCCGTGTAGACGGTGATATCCGAAGCAAACCGTTTCGGCGTTCCGTCATCATATTCTTCCAATGTAAACTGGTGCAACTCGATGGCCAGGCCGGGTTCGTGCACCATACCGGCATCATCCAGCGCCCGCCATTCCGGCTCGCCGGTAAAGGCCGTGAGTTGCAGGCTCTGGATATCGGCATTTCCCAGCGTGGCTGCGACGATGGCTACCACGACGCCCAGATGGTTCAGGATAAAGGGGATTTCGCGCACTTTCCAGCGCAGCAGATGGTTCAGTGCAGCCAGGGCTGAAATCACCATCATCCAGGTCCAGATGAGCACGAAGGGCCAGAAGCGCAGCATCTGGCTGAGCCAGGGCACACTCTCTCCCTTGACTTGCGGAAGCAGCCCCATCAGGATGGTAAGGGTCGCGGCAAAGATGAGGCAGGGGACAGCCGCCCCTGTGTGCATCATCCATTCGAAAGCATAGACCTTCCGCCGCAACGCATACAGGATGCCGACAGCCGCCAGCACCAGGACCAGCAGAACCAGATTCACCGGCCAGGCCAGCAGGCTCCAGTCGATGGGTCCCAGTGTGATCTGCAACAACAGGCCGACAACAAGAAGGCCTCCTCCGATGAGGAAGCCCTCCTTCATGTTCCAGGGTTTAACCCACATACGACTCAATAGTCAAGCAGTTTGCCGTTTTCTTTTGCGATGGAAAGCCACTGAGGGACAATCTCTTTCATGAACTTGTCCTTCTTTTCGGTCATGCCTTTCATGTCCAGGCCGATGTAGGCTTGAGCCTTGGCCTTGGTGGAGATGTCGGGCATGGGGACTTCCCCGGTAAAGCCGTGCTTGGCCAGTACCTTGGCAATCTTCAGGCGGGCCTGACCGACATAGTCAATACCGTCGCCCATCAGGCGGAGCACCTCCTGCGGTGCATGGAAGGAAGCGCCGTGGGATGCCACTGCATAGTCCCAGCGCCATTGGCTCTTGCGGATGTCCTGCAGGGCGTCCTTCATCTCGGCTTCCGTCGCTCCCTTGTCCCAGGCAAACTTGGCCTCGATATGTGCTTTGGCGAGGAGATCTTCCAGTCGGTCACGTACTTCCAGACATTTCTCCTGGCGTTCTTCTACGTTTTTGCGCAGGGTCTCCTCGCTTTCGCGGTGGCAGTTCAGGCAAGTGCGGTCCATCTTGGCGAGCGGACTCTGGATGTGGTGGTCGGAGTATTTTACGCCGCCGTCGGCCACGTAAGGCATGTGGCAGTCAGCGCACGTGACGCCGCGCTGGCCGTGAATGCCCTGCAGCGAGGTCTCATAGCCGGGATGCTGTGCCTTGAGAATCGGGGCCTTGGACAGAGCGTGGATGTAGTCGGCATAGCCCATCTCGTCATAGTATTTCTCTGCATCCTCCAGCGTGAGGCCGTATTTCCAGGGGAAGGTGAGGTACTGGTCCTTTTCGGGCGTTTCGGGATAGTCGTGGAAATAGTATTCGACGTGGCACTGTGCGCATACCAGCGAACGCATCTCGTTGTGCGTGGCCTTGTCCACGTCCTTGCCCATGCTGGCGAAGGCTTCGCGCAGGGCGGGACGGGAGATGTGCAGGTCCATGGTCTCGCTGTCGTGGCAGTCGCTGCAGCCGATGGGGTTCACAACATCAGCGCCCCACTTGGCCCAGTTGGCCTTGTAGAATTCTGCAGGGCCGACTTCCTCCATCAGGCGTGGCACGTCCGGGCCCTTGCAGGTCCAGCAGGTGCCGGGCTGGTTGGAGCCGTCGTAGAGCGTGGTAGGGGAGCCGGTGCGCAGGATCTCGCGATGGTCTTCCAGTGCATGGAAGTGTCCGCGGGGGCTGTTGTAGTCCCAGGAGAAAGCATATCCAGCCCAAAGGACCACCATATTGGGGCGCTCCGCCAGCACGTCCTGGATGTCGGAAGACATGTGTTTGGAGCGGAAATCCGTCTCCTCGGTGGCCTTCCAGGTCTCATATTCCCGCGGGAAATCGCTCTGGAATTTCTGGTTCTGGGCAACGATGCCCTGCATCGGGTTCTTTCGGTTGTTGAAGATGCTCGCCACTTCGGCCCGTCGCTCCATCAGGGAGGAAACCAGCAGGCCCAGGAGGAAGACGATCACCATGGCGCCGCCGAAGATCAGCCAGCTGTGAATGGGTTTGAGTTTCTTTTCGCTCATATTGTTGTGTTTTTATTTTCCGTGAAGATGTCCGTGGGGTGAATGATGACCGATGGCTTTCTGCAGCCATTCGGGTACAGGAGATTCCGGGAAAGGAACCTTGGCATCAGGCGTAGCGGAGAGGCTGTTTTTGCCGCCGTGCGGGACGTCCCGGTGGCAGTCCCAGCAGGCTTTTCCCTCGCCGTCCTGCGTCATCTTGAAGTCCATCTTGCCCAGTTTCACCATTTCCGTGGTGAGTTCCGTATGGCAGCGTATGCAGTTGTTCATGATGACCTGGGCGCTGGGGTCTTTGGCTGCGGGAACCTGCGGCTCGCTGAAGGACAGGAAGGCGGCCGTGTGCTTCATGCCGTCCAGACCCTTGAAGGCATACTTGCGCGCTACGTTCTCGTGCGGGACGTGACAGTCGTTGCAGGTGGCGACGGCCCCTTCACCCCGGCCGTGCGAAGAATGGTTCCAGGTGGCGTAATAAGGCTGCATGATATGGCAGTTCACGCAGGCGGAAGGGTCGTCTCCCACCAGATACGTATGGAAACGCATCAGGTAGAGAAAGAGGCATCCGCCACCCACGAAAGCGCCTGCCAGGCACAGCAGAAGCACCTTTTGCCAGCGTTTGAGCTTGATGGAGAGAGCCATTAAGTTTGGGAGTAATGGGTTTATCTACAAATTTATGCTTTTTTTTTATGTTTTCCAAATGGTGGTTTTCGCTGACCTGGCCCGTATGGGGCTCTGCCTGCTTGACGGCGGCAAGTTCCGCGGCAAGCAGGTGATTCCTGCGGATTGGGTGAAAGAGATGTCGTCCGCCCAGGTATCTTCCGTCAGCGCAGGCGCGAACGGCCAGTACATCCTGGTCCTGCCGGAACAGGACGCCGTCATCGGAACTTTAAGCCCACTCGAAATTAGCCTTTCCTGCGCCGATTTCGAAGTGATACTTGACGATGCCCAGGTCGATCTGCGTGTAGCCCCACGGAGAGAAAAACGTCCTGGTGGCGACCTTGCCGTCCTCCTGGAGAATGAACTTGAACTTCTGCTGATTGACAGCAGTGGGGGCGAGTAGTGCAGCCTCCAGGCCGGAACGGAACCAGTCCGGCACGGTCCCGGAAGCCTCGTAGAACTTTTCGGCGGGTTTCATGGGATGCTGCCTGCCGGAGTTTTCGCCATATCCCAAGGCGATTTGACAATGGATAATGTCGCCTTCCCGCAGGTTGATGGCGCCGGGAATCTTCTTGTAGGTCAGGCCCACCCAGCAGGTGTTCAAGCCCAGGGTTTGGGCCAGTAGGACCATCTTTTCGCCATAGTAGCCCACCTTCTCTTCCCATCCCTTGCCCTTGGGCGCAGCCAGCACCAGGTAGTCACTGACACCGTGGAACTGGCCGTATGTGCTGATGAACAGGCCTTTGAAAGATTTTGGCTCGTTCACGACCAGTTGCATGTTCAATCCGCTTTCGGCATTGGCTTCTGCAATGGCTTTCTGGAGCGTGTCCACGATGGCGGCTTCAAGGGGATGGTCAAGGTATCGGCGGACGGAGTGGCGCGAATGAATGGCTTCTATCAGATTCATGGTGCTGGATGCTTGAATGCACAAATTTAAATAAACCATCCTATAAACGACAGTTTTTTATTTATATTTGTGATGATAGATCCCATGCCTTTATGATGCGCTTTTCAATTATTTCTTTCCTTTTCGCCGGCATCTTCATCATGGCCGTATCATGCCAGAGCCGTGTTCATCCGACGCTGCAGGCACATTATCCTGACCCGGTTATCTCCGATGCCGTTGCGCAGGTCAGTCCCGACAGTATCCGTACCTGGATCGAGGAACTTGTAGCCTTCCATACCCGGCATACGCTCAGCACACAGACAGACCCTGAGCGGGGTATCGGCGCAGCTGTGCGATACATCGCTTCTCGCTGCGAGGCTTGGGGCCGTCATTCCGAGGGTGTGCGTCCGGCTCCCCGTGTGGAAGTTATCTACTATACGGTGGGCGAAGAGGGTGGACGCTACGACCGCGTATTGAAGGCACCACAGGTTATGGTGACATTGCCCGGTACGAAAGCAGAGCGGGAAATCCTGCTTTCCGCACACATTGACACACGTGTGGCAGACGTGATGGATTCCACCGCGTTTGCCCCGGGCGCCAACGACGACGGCAGCGGATTGGCGTGCCTGCTTGAGGTCGTCCGCATCCTGTCGGTAGTCCCCCTGGAGCAGACGGTCAAATGTCTATTCGTCTCCGGTGAGGAGCAGGGTCTCGATGGATCGCGGTATATGGCGGCAAGGGCGAAGGCGGAAGGATGGCCGATAGAGGCGATGATCAACAACGACATGATCGGCAACGCCGTTGCCAGCGGGACAGGTATGAAGGAAGACCACAAAGTGCGCGTCTTCTCGGAAAGCCGCAGTGGCGAGGACAGCAATCCGCGTCAGCTGGCACGCTACATCAAGGAAACGGCCGGTATTTATGTGCCGGACCAGGAGGTAAAGCTCATCTACCGCAACGACCGCTATCGCCGCAGCGGAGATCACACACCCTTCCTGCGGGAGGGGTTCACGGCCGTCCGTATGAGTGAATACTGCGAGAATTACGACCGGACGCACCAGGATGTCCGCACGGAAAACGGCATCGATTACGGCGACCTGCTTTCAGGCGTCGATATTCCCTCGCTGACGCGGAATATCCGCATCAATCTGGCAACGGTGATGAATCTGGCCCAGTCTCCGGCCCGGCCTGAGAACGTCCGTATCGCCAATGCCCGTGAGTTGGAAAACCATACGGTCCTCGCGTGGGATCCGGTCAATCCGTCAGTCTCTTATGAGATCCTTTTCCGGGAAACCGACCAGCCCGAATGGCAGGTCCTAGGCACGGTCGCTGCCGGAGAAGCACCTTCCTTCCAATGTCCGTATAGTAAGGACAACTATTTCTTTGCCGTCCGTACCTTGTCAGCTACGGGTAATCCCAGTCTTGCTGCCGTATGCAGAAATTGATCACATTTCTTCTCTTATTCTTCAACCGGCAGCATCCTGCCGGCCGACGCTAAAGTCTCACCATTCCGGGAAGGCTACCGCTTCGGGGGCTGGTATACAGCCGGCGCTGGCGGACCTGCCCCGCTCACCTCTTTCTGGGGGCCGTACATGAGCTACAAGATTGAGAACTGCACGTACAAAAAACAATAATTAAAGCGGTATTGTTTTTGTTATCCTGGCTGTCATGAAATGGAACAGGATAATTTTGGCCATCATCGGATTTCTGGCCCTGTCTTTTGCGGCACAAGCCCAAGCCCAACACCAAACCTTTCTCTGGCCCATCGCCGGCAAGACGGCGGGAGCGGACATCCTGTCCCGCCCGCAGAACTACATCGGGGATGAGTTGAATGGAGACGATCTTTTCATCGGTGCCGAGCCTGGCGCCCTTGTACTCTGTCCTGCCGATGGCATCATCACATCTGTGGGCCCCACTTATCAGCGAAGTATGGTGTATATGCTCGGGGCCCGTTGCCAGGAAACGCTGAGTCTGACCGAAAACGTGCTTGCCCAAAGGCAGGAGGAAGGCTTGCTGTATACCGGTTCCATCATGATGCGACTGGCCGATGGAAAAAAACTGTACCTGCAGGGTTTTCTCAGCGACCGAAGCTTCAAGACCGGGCAGAAACTCTCCAGGGGCGATACCCTGGGCGTGGTGGATTATTCTTACAAAGCTTTCAAGGACCCGTCACTGCTGGTCTCCATTTCGACCCCAGGCGGTAAGCCGGCCGATCCCATGACGCCGTTCGGCCTGAAGACATCCTTCGTTGAACCACAGGCGCTCACGCGTGAAAATCCGCTCCCTGCAGACAAGATACGGGAGGACCTGGACGTTCTGGAAGAAGCCTTTTGTGAACTCTATCCTTCGTTGGATGACCGTATGGGCGAGGCCGCTTTCCGCGCCTTTATGGATTCCCTGAAAACGACTGTTACCGGACCGGTGGATGTTCCCATGGATTTCCGGCAGATGCTCCGTAACATCCTGCATCAGATTCCGGACAGCCATATCGGCCTGTACCCGGATCCCGTGCCGAATCCTGATAAACGGTATTGGTCTCCGGGCGAATTCCTTATGTTTTGTGACGATACAGTACGCATTCTGTTTGCAGTTCCGGAGTACAAGCAATATGAGGGCCGGGTAGTGAACCGGATCAATGGCATTCCGGCCGCTGACTATGCCCGGCAGGCCTATCTTCTGTTAAATATGTATGACGACGGCGTCGAAAGCACTCCCGAAGAAGAAAGCTTCTTGTTGGGCCGCTACGGTGCCCTGATGCATCTGCATGCCGGGAAAGACAGCGCCCACGATCTTGAACTGGAGGACGGCCATACGGTGAGAATTCCTTTCTATGAACGGCCGCGGTTCATGCCCACGGATACCTACAGGCGCATGTTAGGCTGGCATAACCTGAACCGGAGGGAAGACGATAATGATGTGTTCCAAACCCGGATGATCAACGATTCGACGGCCTATCTGGGCATCAAGACCTTTGAAATGCTCACCGCCCAGGTGGAACAGGTCCGGGCGTTCCTGGACACGCTCCAGGCACCCAATCTGATCGTGGACGTACGCAACAATGCCGGCGGTCACAGCGAAGTGCTGATGAACCTGCTTTCCTGCTTTGCCACCGAGCCGATGGAGCGGCAGAAGGGCGGTTACGCACGGGTAAACAAGCAGCGAAACTTTGCCAGCCTGGCGCACAGCCTGAACTATGCGGACGATTCGGAAATCTTCCCGGATTATGAACCGGGAGAGAAGGGCTTCTATACCCGGGATACCCTGGAAACCTGTGCCGTGGTGTTGCCGGATCCTCAGGTGCAATATGCCGGAAAGGTTTATGTGCTGACCAATGGAAGTTCCTTGTCGGCCGCCACGTTGTTCCCTGCCGTGCTGGTACGCAACCGTCGCGGGGTGAGCGTCGGCCGTGAAACCGGCACCGGCTATCACTATATGACCGCCTACAAGTTTGCCGATATCCAGCTGCCCCATTCGCTGCAGACCATCCGGATTCCTCTGGTACAGATGGTTTTTGACACGACTATTTGCGAGCGTTTACCCAAGGGACGGGGACTGCTCCCGGATTATCCGCTGCCACTTACCTACAATGAATCGGTGTGCGGCGCTGACGGAGAGACGGACGTGATGCTGGAATATGCGCTTTCGCTGATTGCGGAGGGTAAGTACTTGAGCGCTGAAGATCCTTTTGCCGAAGCAGACAGCACGGAATCGAAAAGCCACGGAATGAACCGGGTTCTGGTCTTTGTCGCAGCCTTAGCTATCGTCCTGTGCATTATCGGCTTCATTCTCGCCGGTGTCAGACGTTCCCGAGATAGACATTGAGGATTCCGTGGGAAAGTGCTGTCTCCCTGGCCCGGAACAGCGTTCTTGCCGGTGTCGGCCCCGGCTCCTTCATCTTGTATCTGGGGAAGTATCTGCTGAAATGAAGCGGAACATCCTGCAGCCCGTTGTCTGCCATCCATCGACAGAGCATCCCGATGTGCTCCTCAGAATCATTCAGACCAGTGACGAGCAGGTTTGTGATTTCGACGTGGACGCCTGCCTCTCTCATAGCCAGGATGTTATCCAATACCGGCGTTAGGGAAGCTCCGCAGTATTTGCAGTAGATATCTTCGTCCATCGCCTTGATGTCTATGTTCGCCGCGTCGAGATACGGCAGGAATTCGCGCAAGGGCTCCTTCTCAACGTATCCGGCCGAGACGAGGATGTTCTTCAGGCCCTTGTCGTGCGCGATAGCAGCGATGTCAAACATATATTCCCACCACGTGAAGGGCTCGGTATAAGTATACGCGATGGAAGGAAGACCGCGCCGCAGACACATCTCCACCACGGCTTCCGGGGACAGGGACGTGCTGTCCGCCTCTTCCGGGGCAACTTGGGAGATGTCGCTGTTCTGGCACCAGCGGCACGACAGATTGCAGCCGGTGCAGCTCAGTGACAGGCAGTATGTCCCGGGCATAAAGCGGTTCAGGGGCTTCTTCTCGACGGGGTCGACGGCCAGGGCGCAGGGCCTCCCGTAGGAGAGCGCATAGAGCTTGCCATCCCGGCATTCCCGGCTGCGGCACAGACCTCGCGAGCCTTCCCTGATCCGGCAGTGATGCGGGCAGAGCAGGCACTGAACTCCCTCATCTGTCGGCGTATAGAAATTCGCCTCGATCATCGTTGCAGTTCAGATTCCTTGACCACCTCGGTCTGATAGGTATAGAGTTCCGCGTCCTTCCACCCGTTCCAGCCGATGCCGGCCTTGTCGCGGGCGCAGTGGCCGAGGAACTCCTCCGTCGTCCAGCCTGTCTCCCCGGCGACCTGGGGAAGGAAAGTTCCGTGGTTGAACCCCTTGATCATATAAATGCCGTCGCGGCCCAGCTTGAACTCATCAATGGAGTTTATCTTCTTCAGCGGGGAGAGTACGGAGACCTCTATCTCCACCCGCGGAGCCTCCTTCTTTGAGAGGGCGGGGAAGCGTGGGTCGGAGAACGCGGCGCTGAGGGCCATCTCCCGGATCGTGGCGTGAAGGCTTGACGGTGAAGTGAACCTCCCGATGCAGCCCCTCAGGCTCCCGTCGAGGTACAGCGTCACGAATACGCCATATCCCTTCTCCTTCAGGATGCCGACGGGGGCATCGTCCCCGTCAAAGTCGAGACCGAGCTTGCCATAGATCGCTGAGCGTGCCGTGGCTACCATCTGCACTTTCTCTTCTTCCGTGAAATGGAAAAGATGGTTGTCCTGCCGGGTCACGGCGATGGCATTGTAGCCGACGACGTGGTCCCTGTCCCCGTACGGGGAATCTCCCGAGTTCCGGTACATCACATGTTCGACAGCGAAGCCGTCGCGCCCCTGGGTGTCCATCATGGCGAGCAGGATCGCGATGGCAGAGGCTCCGCACGCCGGGGTGTCCTCTCCGGGAAAGTCTTTCTCTGCAATGTGGGAAAGTGCCTTGAGGAAATCGTTCAGGCCGCCTTTGGCGATGGCGTCCGCCAGATAAAGGTCGGAGGTCTGCGCATCCTTGTAGGAAGGATAATGGGAAAAGTCCGAACTGATGACGAAGAGGTTCTCCTCGTTGAAATAGGGCTCCAGGACGGAGGCAATCTGCTGAAGGACGCCGAGGCGCTGTGTCCCCACCACAATCGGCACGACCGGCGGTACTTCTTCGAATACCATCTGCAGGAACGGAATCTGGACCTCCAGGCAGTGCTCCCGGTTGTGGGCGTCGGCCCGGCAGGTAAACGCACCGTCGCTTTTGCAGATGAGATCCTCTCCGACGGAGACATCTATCCTGACGTTGCCCATTGGCGTGGCAGCATAGTCATACAACGTGTCCACACTGGCTCCCGCAAAGCCGACGCGGTGGCTCGGCCCGATGAGAAAGATCCGTTTGTAGGCGTGTCCGCGGGGTATCCGGCTGTAGGCCGAGGCGGCCACTTCGCCGCTGAAGACGTATCCTGCGTGGGGGACGATGAGCGCCTGCGGGGCGGGGGAGTCTCCGCATGGGTGCAGCCATGGCGATATCATGGAGCGGATTTCCTTGGCGGTGGCAGGATAGAACGCGCCGGCGACGGCCGGCACTCTCACTTTCGACGTTTGGGAATTATGGGGCATAGGCATAGATTGTATCGGAATGGTAAGTGCGGTAAGCAAGATGGCGATGATGATATGCATACTACAAAGTTAGAC
>LUZE01000067.1 GCA_001602845.1 Bacteroidales bacterium Bact_13
CGAGGGAGTCGCCGCCGGTGAGTTCCTTGACGCGGGCGAGGAGGTAAGGCGTCGTTTCCTTACCGTGGATGCCCAGGCTTTTCGCATCGGCGACGGCCTGGTCGATGGCTGCGTTGATCCGTACCGGATCCATCGACCATTCTTCCGGTATCGGGTTGGTCACGAGCATACCGCCGCCCAGGCCCATTTCCTGCTGGGCGTAAAAGGCTGCAGCGAGTTCTTCCGGCGAATCAATCCGATAGTCCACCTTGAAACCGCTGGTGCGGGTGTAGAAAGCAGGGAGTTCTTCCGTCCCGTAGCCGATGACGGGCACGCCCTTCGTTTCCAAATATTCCAGCGTGAGCCCCAGGTCGAGAATCGATTTCGCGCCGGCACAGATCACCATGACCGGCGTACGGCCGAGTTCTTCCAAATCGGCGGAGATATCCATCGTGGTTTCCGCGCCACGGTGTACGCCGCCTACGCCGCCGGTAGCGAATACCTGGATTCCGGCCAGATGGGCGATGATCATCGTGGTGGCCACGGTGGTGGCGCCGTCGGCGCCGCGGGCGACCAGCACGGGGAGGTCGCGGCGCGAGGCCTTGGTGACGGCGGGGCCTTTCTTGCCGAGATATTCGATTTCGGAAGCCGTCAGGCCGGCCTTGAGTTTTCCGCCGAGCACGGCGATGGTGGCCGGTGTGGCACCTGCCTGCCGTACGGTCTCTTCCACGCGGAGGGCCGTTTCAACGTTCTGCGGGTAAGGCATGCCGTGTGAAATGATGGTCGATTCCAGGGCGACGACCGGTTCGCCGGCCATCAGGGCGGCCTTCACGGCCGGGGAGAGTTCCAGATATTCTTTCATAATTGCAGATTTTTCATTTCTTCGTTGACGGCATCATCCGATTCAATCGCACAGCGGGCGCAGAGCAGGCCGATCCGGGCCACTTCCTCCACCGGTGCATTCGGTCCGGCATGGACAATGCCTGCCAGCAGCGCATCTCCTCCGCCCGTCGTATTCCGGACGGTGCAGGGAAGGGCCGGGAAGTGGAAGGTCCGCCGGCCGGTGGTCACTTCCAGCCCTTGTGCGCCCCGCGTCACGTAACGGCGCAGGAACCCGGTAACAGGGGAGAGGGCATCCAGTTCCATCTCGTTGCACTTAAACGCGTATAAACGTTTATTCTTGCTGATTTCCAGTGCTTTCCGTAGCCGTTTGGCTTTGGGGCCCGAGACGGCGTCCACGTAGAGGGGAACGACGATGTGGTCGATGAGCCACGCCAGGGTTTCCGGCAGCAGGTTCGTGTCGGCGACCACTGCGTCAGCCGCATTGATGGCTTCTAGCCGTTCGGCCAGCCATTCGGTGGAAATGCTTTCCGTCACGACCATATCGGCTACGCCGCCAACCATTTCACCCGTACAGTCGTTGAGGCTGGCGAAGCAGGCGCTGGGCAGGGTGGGGCAGGTTTCGCAGAGCGAGAGGTCCATCCCGATCTCCTTGCAGGAGACTTGCAGCATCTGCCCGAAGGCATCGCCGCCAAAACGGGTGATGAAGCAGACATCATCTCCCAGAAGCGCCAGGTTGTGCGCAATATTCCGACCGACGCCGCCGAACGACAGCCGCACGGTTCCGGGATTCGAATCCCGGGCGATGAACCGTTCCCGCGAAGTGGCCGTGATATCCACGTTCGCCCCGCCGATGACACAGACTCTGGCCATAGTCAGTACTTTTCTGCGAAATTAACGCTTTTTATTGATGATTGCAAAACACGGCCGTGCGTGAGGCAATCGGTCAATAGCGGATGGATATGCCGACGTGGATGACGTTCTGGTTGTCTCCGCGGAAAATGTTGATGTTGTTACGGTCGATGCTGCGGCAGTGCCAGCCGACAATCAAACCGATGGACTGGTACCAGATGCCGGCGTTGACACCCATTCGCAATCCGTTGTGCGTGTAAATATTGTCCCTGTGACGATAGGAGCCGACAAGCCCCGTGTCGCCGGCCCTGTATCTGTTCTGCAGGATTCCATAGCCCACGCCGGGCGAAAAGAACAGCCCTGCTTTCCAGTCACCGAATTCCCGGGTATAGCCCAGATCGAGGGAAACGACGCATTCCATGGCGAGGGCCCTGGCGAAAAGCCAGCCGGGAGAAATCGTGGTAAAACTGCCATCATTTCCAAAGAAAGTTGTTTTCGTCGCCAGATGGGTATCGATGGATTCGCATAACCCCAATGAGAACAAATTGCCATCCCGCCAGGGACGATAACGCATTTCCAACAAATTCATTTCAGCAAAAATGCCGTTGCTATGTATTTGTTCGGGCAGGTTCATTCGATAACTGTATCCACCGCTCAACTCCCCCAAAGCGACAAGCGACCATTTCGGCGTCACATTCTTTTTGGTGACACCGAAAAGCGGCGCCTCAAAATTCAACTTTTCCCCTTTGACGGTAGATTGGATTATCTGATTCTGTGCAGCCGCAGACAACACTGTCATCACGGCCAGGATCGTTATGATTACTCTCTTCATATTAAGTATCGGATTAAAACAAAAACACGTTGCTAGGATAATAAGAATGCCTTTTTTCATGATATCGATGTGTCAGCGTTAAATGGCAATGCCCAGATGGACACCGTATGACGGGCCGATGGTCGGGCCGAAGAAGATGTTGGACTTGCCCCAGAGCCGGATGGAAAGGCCGGGCTGCCAGGAAAACCACCAGTTGATTTTCCCGACTTCCGTTGGAGCGGTATGGCTCTCGTCAAAATAGCCGGAAACTTTGTACACGTAGGAGCCACCACCAATGAGGTCGCTGTAGAGAGAAAAGCGGCGGTGCTTGTCGATCGGCAGATAGTGCCGATGGTACAGATATAGATTCACACGGTAGGCGTGGGCGGGATAGGCGTCATAGTACACGGAACTCCGCCCGACGCCCAATCCGAATACCTTGTTCGGACTGGTGCGGATACCGCCCGTCAGGTCGATAGAGCCCATATAGATCATGACATTGGCCCGCAGGCTGAATTCCGGTTTCCAGGCCTTCCGGCCTTCGGCGGACAAGTGCGCCTTGACGCTCTCGAAATAGTTGGACACCATGAAGTTCGGCTTCTCGAAGTTCAACTTCTCGCCGGCTTCTGTTGTCAGTGTATCGGCTTCCTGTGCAGCCGCAGACAGGCATATCAGGGCTGCCAATATGGTGATGATGATGTGTTTCATTTCTCTTTGCTTGCTTGTTTTTCGAACATGGAATGCAGGTCTTCCAGGGTGGCGATGCCCTCCAGGTAAAGGATGGTGACCATCCATGCGTACCCGTTTGACCGGGCCTGGTAACAGAGATAGCGGTTGATCTTCCTGTCCGGTCTCAGCTCGATCAGCGCATAGGTCAGTAAATCACCGGTCTTTTCCGTTTCGCACGAAACGGCCTCTCCGGCATCGGCTTCCACCATCGCCGCTATTTTCACAGCCGTTGTCGTGTCCGCCTGGAAGGTGATGCCCCGGTAGTAATCCAGTTTGTAGGTGGCCATGCTTCCGCCACGGACCTCGGTCGTAATCATCTGCTTGGTAGGAACTATCTTCCCACGGAAAACCGGGTAGCAGTTCAATCCGCGCTGGCCGAAGGCCGTGCCTGCGAAAAGGAGCAGCGCCACAAGGCAAAATACTATCTTTTTCATCGCTGGAACATTTCTATCAGTTTCGTTTCCGCAGGCGATTCACCCGCGAAGAAATCGGCAAGCGAAGATTCCACGGAAGCCATGATCGCTTCGCTGTCGTTGGTCTGTACCCCGTAAGCGTAGCTGATGCAGAGATCGTCGATATGCCTGGGCTGGTTCATCATGAGGCCCAGACCGAGGGTAACCACCAGCACGATACTCGCCGCAGCCGCAGTCCAGGACCAGATGCGCACCGTCCGCTGTCTGCGGGCTTTCCGCTCCCTGCCCACGGACAGGTAACCGAGCACGCCCCGGATCTCCTCAAAGTCCGGATCGTCTACCCGTGCGACGTACAGGGCCAGGTCCCGCTCCTCCTCCGGAGTGGTCTCTGCCTCCCAGTAGCGTTGCATCAAGGCTGTATATTTTTCTTTATCGGTCATCTTTCAAAGTTTTTTTCAAAGTTTCCCTGAGTTTTTTGCGGGCGCGGGAAAGTTGCATCCTCACTGCCGCCGGCTCCATTTTCAATTCTTTCGCTATATCCTCCAGCGTCCGTCCGCCGTATTCCTTTTCTTCTAATATGTATCGTTGTGTTTCGGTTAATTCCTGTTCTATTCTCCGGCGCATCTCTTCGTAGGCCTTCTCCCTGTCTTCCCGGTCCGGACTGTCGTCCACGAAGTCTTTGTCCAGTGGCACTGTCCGCGCCCGTCGCCGTTCGTTGAGGCTGGCGTTGCGGACCGTCCGGGCGAGCAGCGCTTCGGCCTCCTTCTCCGACGCAACCGGGTATTGCCGTCGCCAGAGCCGCACGAAGCTGTCCTGCAGGACATCTTCCGCCCCGCCGGGATCCGGCAGCATCCTGCCGGATACTCCTTTCAGCTTCTGCCGAAGCCGGACAAATGCATCAGTCAGATAATCTTGCGCCATTCTACTTAAATAACACGCAAGGGGTGAAAATGTAACACGGAAAGTCAGCTTTTACTCCGGCCGCGTGAGCAGAAGGCTGACAAGTTGCTGCGGGGTGAAGCAGGGGATGTCGGTGTAATTCTGATATTTCTTGTCAGAAGTGACAATGACGTCACAACCGGAGCGCAGTGCACAGGACAGCTGGGCTGCGTCCTCAAAGTCGCTGACCGGGCTGTCGCAGGCAGAATGGATGTCTTCCTGCTGGATGCCGACTATCTTTACGATCCCGGAAATGATCCGGATGGCCTTCTTGAATGATTCAGAAGAGGCTTTCAGGCGCTGCGTCTGGACATAGGCCGCATCGATGACAGACTGTGCGGTCAGGCAGCCGGCAATGTCGCCTGACCGGATTACCTGCAACAGGAACAACGACGCTTCGTGCTCAGGCCGTGATTCCATCAGGATGTCGAGCAATACGTTGGTATCGAGAAATGCCTTCATTTGTTCAGAATATAGGTCAGTTTGGGATCATTCTCCAATTCTTCCGCAGAGGGCTCCGCCAGAACCTGGCCGAGTTGCAGAAGGTCGTTGTCGATCGGGTAGTCATCCCTCTTTAGCCGGGGAATCTTCGGCGCCGTGGCGGTATCCAACAGGTGGACCAGATAGTTGTTCAGCGAACGGTTCTCTCGCTTAGCGTTCCGTTTGAGGCGTTCGTAAAGTGACTGGCTCATCCGGATTCCCGTTTGTATGGTTGTGATCGTCCTCATTTGATAACATTTTTTGCAAATATACAATAATATGCTAACAAATCAAGAAATATGTTACCAGTTGTGAAATATTATCATCTACAACGGAATGGGAGTTTTTCGTATCTTTGTGAAAACGATTGAACGGAAACATCATGATTGACGACATTCTGCAGTACAACAAGCGGTTCGTGGCGGAGAAGGGCTATGAACCATACGTGACGGACAAGTATCCTGCGAAGCAGCTGGCAGTGCTCACCTGTATGGACACGCGGCTGATAGAGCTGTTGCCGAAGGCGCTGGGCCTCAGGAACGGCGACGCCAAGATCATCAAGAATGCCGGCGGACTCATTCTGTCGGAATGGGATTCGGCCATCCGGTCGCTCCTTGTGGGTATCTATGAGCTGGGCGTGAAAGAGGTGATGGTGGTGCATCATTCCACCTGCGGCGCCTGCCACATGAGTTACGATGCTTTCAGGCCGCACATGCTGGAGCACGGAATCTCGGAAGAGACGCTGGCGGCTTGGGAAGAGGCTGGGGTAGGGCGTTGGCTGGAGGGTTTCCATGACACGGAGGCTTCGGTGCGCAGGACCGTCGCTGCGGTCGTGAACCATCCTTTGGTGCCGAAAGACGTGGTTGTCCGCGGCTTCATCATCGATTCCGTGACGGGCGCATTGACTGAAATCATATAACTATGAGGAGATTTTTCCTTACTCTGATCTGTTTGTTCGCAACCATGGTACTGACGGATGCACAGGTTTCGAAATATGTCAACCCGATGATCGGGACGACCGGAATGGGTCATTGTTTCCCGGGCGCCTGCGCACCGTTCGGCGCCGTGCAACTCTCGCCCGACACTGACACCATCCCGCACAACATCAATGGGAAATACCAGCCGGAAGTCTATGCTTATTGTGCCGGCTATCAATACGACGACCCGACGATCGTCGGCTTCAGCCACACACATCTCAGCGGAACGGGCCACTCCGACCTGGGCGACATCCTGGTGATGCCTCAGACTGGCGCGCTTCAACTTCATCCCGGCACGAAAGAAGATCCGGACGGCGGCTACCGGCAACGGTTCAGCCACGACACGGAGCACGCGGAACCGGGCTATTATGAAGTGACGCTGGCGGACAGCGGTGTCCGCGCCCGGCTGACCGCCACGCAGCGGGTGGGCGTACACCAGTATACCTATGCGGAAGGCAGCACGCAGCGCCTCGTAGTAGACCTGCTCCACGGCATCTACAATTACGACGGCAAGGTGCTCTGGTCGAGCCTCCGGGTCGTGAACGACACCCTCGTCACGGGATTCCGGATCACGGACGGCTGGGCACGTTTCAACCAGACTTATTTTGCCATCTCGTTTTCGAAGCCTGTAGTGAACTATGGCTACGCCGACTGCAGGCAGCCGGCCTACCGGGGCTTCTGGCGCAAGTTCGACCTGCATCACAACTTCCCGGACATCGCGGGCCGCGACATCACGGCCTATTTTGAGTTTGACGGTGCGGATCCGCTGCTGGAGGTAAAGGTCGCCTTGTCGGCCGTTTCGGCGGAAGGTGCGCTGAAAAACCTGGCTGCAGAAGCGGCAGGCAAGTCGTTCGACGACATCCGCCGGGAGACGGCCGGGGCCTGGGAACGGGAACTCGGCGTCGTGCAGTGCGAAGGGACCGACGACCAGAAAGCCAGCCTCTATACCGCGCTCTACCACACGATGATCAATCCTTCCGTCTATATGGACGTCGATGGCCGTTACCGCGGCGTGGACGGGGAAATCCATCAGGCAGAGGGCTTTACAAACTATACGGTCTTCTCGCTATGGGATACCTTCCGGGCCGAGCATCCGCTGCTGGGCCTGCTCAAGACGAGCCGCAACACCGACATGGTACGCTCCATGCTGGCACACTGGCGGCAGAATCCGGTAGGCATGCTGCCGGTGTGGAGCCTGCAGGGAAACGAGGGCTGGTGCATGACGGGATATCACGCGGCCAGCGTGGTGGCGGACGCGCTCGTCAAGGGCGCCGCGATTGACCCGGATGAAGCCTTCGCCGCGATGGTTGCCACGGCCGACTGCCCGTATCTGGCCTCGCAGCAGGATTATATACGGTACGGCTACGCCCCCTTCGACAACGATGCGACGGCGGCCTCCAACACGCTGGAATACAGCTTTGACGACTGGTGCATTTACCACGCGGCCTTACAGGCTGGCAGGGAGGATGTGGCAGCCGCATTCCTGAACCGTGCACTGTCCTACCGGAACATCTTCGACCCTTCCAGCGGCTTTGCCTCGCCCCGCTACAAGGACGGCCATTTCAAGGCGGATTTGGATCCGCTCCAGACCTCCGGCGAGGGCTTCATCGAGGGCAATTCCTGGAATTACTCGTTCCACGTGCCGCAGGATCCCCGTGGTTTGATGGAATGCATGGGTGGCGAGAAGGTGTTCCGCGAGCGGCTTGACGCGCTGTTCGACATGGATCTGCCCGAGAAGTATTATGCTGACAATGAGGATATCACGGCCGACTGCCTGATCGGCGGCTATGTGCACGGCAACGAGCCCAGCCATCATGTGCCGTATCTTTACGCGTGGACACGCGAGCCCTGGAAGACGCAGGACCGCGTCAGGACGATCCTGAACCGGATGTACCGCAACGACATCCGCGGCCTGGGCGGCAATGACGACTGCGGTCAGATGTCGGCCTGGTATGTGTTTTCGGTGATGGGGTTCTACCCCGTGGCGCCGGGCTGCGACCAGTATGTGTTCGGGGCGCCGTACCTGCCGTATCTGAAAGTCACGCTGGAAAACGGCAACACGGTCGAGATCAAGGCCCCGGGCGTCAGCGACCGCAACCGCTATGTCCGCGGCGTCAAACTGAACGGGAAACCGTACACGAAGCTTTACATCACCCACCAGGAACTGCAGAACGGCTGTACGCTGGAATTCGAGATGGGCGACCGCCCGAACCGCAAACGCGGCCTAGCCCCGGAAGACAAGCCTTATTCCCTGACACAACAATGATCCGATAGGTCTTGTACGGATTAGAATCCGCGGCCGAACTGGACCCAGTACCGGCTTTCCATCTCATTCCATTTCCGGGCAGCCGTGTTGAAAATGTATTCTGTATAAGCGTTGAGGACGGCTGGCGTGGCGCCTGCGGCCGGCAGGCCTTCCAATGCCATTTGTTCCATTTCGAGGACCTCCTTGTTGAAACCTTCCTTGGTCGATTGCCAGGAGAGGGTGGCCAGTTTGTTGGCCCGGCGGAAGGTCCAGAGGACGCAGTCGGGGACATACTGCTTCTGGCCACAGGTCCAGAAGGCTTCGGGAACGCGCGTATTGCCGCAGAAGACAGGGATGCGCGGGCTCTGGCCCGGATTGTCGACAGAGAACCAGCAGACACCTCCCACGGCGTCGGGGAGCCAGTTGCGCAGTTGGGTGATGTGAGAGTAAGCGCACCAGGCCACGGCGACGGTGCGCCGGAATTCGATGGTTCCCGGCGCGATGGTGTTGAGTGTATTCCGCATCGTGGTGGTCAGCCAGGGATTGGCCACGGGACTGATGACGGTGTCGGCCGGATGGTCCTTGGTTGCCGCACGGGCGATCTTCCAGTCCTTCGTCATATCGAATTCCGTTCCTTCATACGTTTCGCGGTAGAGCGCCATGACCTCCCGGATATCCACTTTTTTCTCGGGATGGACGGAGAAAGGGATTTCGTCCATGTCTTCGGTCAGGCCGAGGGAAGGTGCAAAGTGGTTGAGAATAAAGAGTTCGCGGATGCTGTAATTCTTTCCTTTCGCATAACTGACGTTGAAGGCCTTCCAGAATAGGAAAGTACCCTTGCCATCCCAGAGACCATTGTCCAGCGCTACCTGTTCAACGTTGTCGGAAGCCATCATATCCTTACTCCTTCGGTCAATCTTTCCGATGCGGGGTATATTGGCCGAGACGGCCACGTGGTCGTCGGGGATGCGCTTGGCAACCCAGGCCGCGCCGATTCTGTCCTTCCCGACGCCTACGATTTCAAATTGCCAGACTTCGTTCTTGTCGGCGACCGTCAGGCATTCTCCGGTATCGCCGTAACCATATTTTTCGGCCAGGGAACCCATCAGCAGAATAGCATCACGGGCCTTGTCGCAACGCTGGAGCGCAATCCGCTGCAGTTCTTCGATGTAGAACCATCCGTTCGGGTTGACAAGGGTGTCCGGGCCCACGAAGGTTGTTTCTCCTATAGCCAGTTGCTTCTCGTTCAAGCAGGGATAAGCCGTATTCAAGTACGCAAAGGTGTGTTCGGCTTCCGGAATCTCGCCCATCAGTCGTACGCCCGTGGTATCCCCGTGGAAAGCCGTGTGCATTGTACCACGCAGCACTGGGTGCATCGTGCCCGGTGCATGGTCGGCGGCCGGTTCCATATAGGCCCAGGTACGATACCCGCCGTCACAGGTATGTGAAGTGATGACCGAGCCGTCTGTGGAAGCCAGACGGCCGACCATGATGGACGTGCAGTTCTCACCGTCATAAATCTCCTGTGCGAAGAGAAGGGTGCTGATGAAGAGGGCGGTGAACAGAAGGAGAATTCTTTTCATGATGATTGGGTTAGTGTTGTTTTATTCCGCTTCCAGATAGAACACGGCTGAACTGTATTTTTGCGGCAGGTCGGGGTTGAAGGCGCCAGTGCCCAGGAAGTCACCGGTGAAGGTCTGGCCGTCGCCCCACCAGCAGGAACGGTCGACGTTGAGTTCCCGGACCTTGTACTTGCGTTGCGGGTCAAGGCCGTCGATCCGGAAGGGATGCTGCGAGCCGGTGCGGTGCTGGTAACGCAGGCAATAGGTATAGACCACGGCGCGGGACTTGTCAGGAGCGACATAGGCAAGTGCGTAGTAATCACTGTCGTACGGCGATGAGAGGCGATACAGGTCACCGGTGAACACGAGGTCGCGGTACTGGTAGTAGGAAGCGATGCAGCGTTCTGCCAGGGCTCGGTCACGTGCCGAAAAGTTCTTGGGCTGCAGTTCCAGGCCCAGCCTTCCGGCGCAGGCCATGTCGAAGCGGAACTTCAGCGGCGTGACGTTGCCGCTCTGGTGGTTGGGGACGGCAGAAACGTGGGCGCCCATGATGAACGGCGGGTAGATGAGGTTCGTTGCGTACTGGATGTAGGCGCGGCAGTCCCCGTCGGTGTTGTCGCTGGTCCAGATTTCGTCGAAATAGTGCAGGGCTCCGTAATCGACGCGTCCGCCGCCCGACGAGCAGCACTGGATGATCACGTCAGGATACTTGGTGCGGATGCGTTTCATCACGCTGTAGAGGCCCTGGCAGTACTCGACGAAAAAGCGGTCCTGCTCCTTGCCGAGGTACGTGCTGCCAAACGACTGGATGACGCGGTTGCAGTCCCATTTCACGTAGTCGATGTTCTTCGAGAGCTTCATCACCCCGTCGAAGATCCCGAATACGAAATCCTGGACCTTCGGGTTGGACAGGTCGAGTACCCACTGGTTCCGTTCCTGGTAGATTTCCCGGCCAGGGCTCTGGACCACCCATTCGGGATGCCTGCGGGCCAGGTTCGACTGCGGATTGACCATCTCCGGCTCGATCCAGATGCCGAACTTGAGGCCCTTGTCATGTGCGTAGGAAGCCACGTAATCGATGCCTTCCGGCAACTTGGCGGTGTTCACTTCCCAGTCGCCCAGGCCGGCGGCGTCGTTGTTGCGCGGGAAATCCTTCGCGAACCAGCCGTCATCGAGCACGAACATCTCCAGGCCCATGCCGGCCGCGTCGTCGATCATCCGCAGCAGCGTTTCAGTGGTAAATGTGAAGTATGCACCCTCCCAGCTGTTGAGCAGGGTGGGATGGACCTGGCCTCCGCGGTACACGCCCCAGTTGCGGGCCCAGCGGTGCAGGTTGCGGGATGCCTGGCCCGCTCCGGCGGACGAGAAGGTCCAGACCATGTCAGGCGTGATGAACGTCTCTCCCGGGGCCAGGGGATAGGCCGAGGCGAAGGGGCTGATGCCGGCGATGACGCTGAGGCGGCCCGCATCGTCGCGGTCGAAGGCCAGGCGGAAGTTCCCGCTCCAGGCCAGGGCGCCCGCGATCACGTCGCCTGCCGTCTCGCTGAACTCGGCGGTGTTGAGGCTGAGCAGGAAGGAGGGATTGTTGTTTTGGGTGGTCTGCACGCCGCGGCGGCTCTCGATGACCTTGGTGTCATGGCCGAGCAGTTCCCGCTCGACCTGCATCTCGGTGGCCCAGCCGCCCCACGTGTGCGTAAGCAGGTAACGGTCGGCCTCGAAATGCATGGCGGAAGAGGCATAGTCCAGCAGTTCTATGGTCTTCTTGCCGCCATTGACGATCTCGGTGTGGGCGACGATGACATCTTCTTTCTCGTAGGCGTCATAGATGAGCTGGACGGCCAGGTCCGTGACGGGGTCGCGGAGCATGACCGTCGTCGTGAAGACACCGTTCCGGTACTCGGATTTGTGACCGGTGTAGTAGAGTTCGGTATTGTGGCTGCCGTCGGCATAGCGTACGTGCAGGGCGGCTTCGCGGACGTACTTGCCGCCCGTGGTGGGGACGGTCATCGGCCCGGAGCCGTTGGGTCCGTGAAAACGGCTGTCGTCGTTGAGGAACTGCCACGGGGCTTCGATCCGTTTTCCGTAGTAACGGGTCCGGAGAGCGCCGTCTTCCTGGGCGGTCAGGACGAGTTGCGTGTGGTCGGTCTGGATGAGGATGTATGTGGCCCGTGCGGGCAGGCATGCGCAGAAAAGCGCAGCGGCGATGAGCAGGATATGTTTCATGATGGATTAATAATCAGCAAATCTCTTGTCGCCCCCGGCCGTTGCGGCAATGCCCTCGATTTCCACCAGCCAGGCAGGCCGGCAGACTGGCGCATGGACGTACAGCGCGTGCAGCGAAGGGCACGTGGCTTCCACTGTGGCCCGGACGGCAGCGTAATCGGCCGGGTCGCGCAGGTAGACGATGGACATGGCCAGGTCGTCCAGGCGGGCTTTTGCGGCGGACAGCAGGGCGGCGATGTTTTCCAGT
>LUZE01000068.1 GCA_001602845.1 Bacteroidales bacterium Bact_13
GGATGGTCGTCTTCCTCGTTCCAGAACGTCACGCCGAGTTGTGAGGTGAGTTCGCGGAATTCGCCGGTGGCCAGGGTATAGAGATACCAGTTGTTCTCCTTGGAATGGAAACCGACTGCGTAGGCGCCGTCGGGCGAGATGCTCAGGTTGCTGAACGGTGCGTCCTTGCAGATCAGTTCACGGCTGCCGTCCTTGAGTGAAATCTTGTAGATATCGGAATGGGCCGCATAGCTCCAGCTGCGCTGCACGCGGTAGGGCTTGTCGGTGCTGGCGATCACCCAGTCCTGGGTGTTCTTCTCATCAATGTTGACATTCGGGATCTGCTCGTCGGCCAGCTGCACGAAGCCCGTCCCGTCATAGTTCACCTTGGCGAGGTAGGTCTTTGCCTGGTCGCGGCGGAGGTTGTTCTTCTGCACGGGCTGGATATAATCGTCATTCCAGACCCAGATGTCGAGCTTGGGCTGCTCGAAATCCACCAGCGTGGTGTCCTTTTCACGCGGGATGGGGCAGGTGCCGAATGTCACGTAGTTGTCGTGGAATTCGGCTGCCCGGGCGTCGCCCAGCTTCCATCCTTTCGGAAGGACGCCGCCGTCGTGCGCCACGGCCTTGACGGCCTTCTCACCGTCGTAGAGATACAGGTCGAGCGTCTTCTTCGCGTCCTTCGCGGTGTCGAGCGTCGCGAAGAAGGCCAGGCGCGTCGCTTCCTCATTGAAGGAGAGCGTCTTGAACGTGGCTGCTTTTTCGCCGGTCAGCACTTCGGTAGTCGCCCTGGTGGCCGGGTCGTAGACAAAGACGCCGCGCACGTGCAGACTGTCCTTCTTGTCCGGCTTGGTGATATAGGCAATCCGTTTGCCGTCCTTCGACACGATGTACGACTCGACGCACGCGAGGGTGTCGACCGTCAGCGCGTTGATATCAACGACGTACAGGTTGTCTTTTGTGGGTGCGGGCTTCGGTGAGGGCTTCTCCGGCTTTTCGGGTTTTTCGGGTTTTTCGGGTTTCTCAGGCTTTTCGGGCTTCTCTCCCTCCTTCGGGCCCTTCTTGTCCTTCGACGCGGGTTTCTCCGCCTCCTGGAAGGCTACGAAGCCGGTGAGTTTGTCGCCAATCTTGAAGTTCTTGATCATCGGGAACTTGTCGATCTTGCCGGTAGCCAGGTCGAGGATGCCGATGCTGTCCTTGGGCATCTCGTTGGGTTTCTTCTTGTCGATCTTCGCCTGGCGGGTCTCCTGGAACTTCGGAGCGATCTTGAACACGAGTTTCGTGGCGTCTTCCGAGATCTTCGCCTGGGATGCACGTTCCAGGTCGTAGGTCTTGCCGGTCTTCACGTTGTAGAGATGGAGCACCAGGTCTCCCTCCTGCGGGGCCACGGTCCAGCGGACCCAGTCGCCGTCGTTCTGGACGGAGAGTCCGCTTACGCTCTTCCAGTTGTCATAGACCGAATGGTCCAGCGGCGGTTTTGCGGCGAACGCGCCGAGGGTCACCGTCAGCGCCGCTGCGAAAAGGATGGATTTTTTCATGTGAGAATATGATTTGTATTGATTTTCCAAAGCAATTTTCAAAAATACAAAAAAACTTCAGTTCTGCCAAACAGCCGCAAAACGACCGGCCATAGATGCATTCTACGCCTTATCGCCTTGCGGCAAGGGCCGTAATCGAGGGTCGGCGCAAAGGAACCGGCTCCACAGAATGTGTGGAGCCGGTCAGTCTGCGCCTGTTTGGCGAAAGTCGCGGGCGAAAGTCACGGGCGGAGCCGCAAGTGGAGCCGCAGGCGTTGCCTGCGCGTGCCGCCGGCCGGCTAGCAGAGTTTCAGGAACACCTCGATGGCCTGGTATTCGGCCATGCCGAGCTCGTCGTAGAGGCGGGCGGTGTTCTGTGTGCGGTCTTCGGCGCGCTGCCAGAACTCGCGCGGATCTTCGCCCGGGAACGGGACGATGTCTTTCTGCGAGAGGTGGCGGAAGATGGCGTGGCGTTTCTTGATCACCTCGTCGGGGCTCAACGGAACGGCCATGTCCACGCGGCCGAGCTCCCACTCCATCCAGGCGCCGCGGTAGAGCCAGATGTGCGTGTCGGCAATCCACGGGCAGCCTTCCTCGCGGAGCTGCTCGATGGCTTCGAGGGCGGCCTCGGTGCAGACGCGGTGCGTGCCGTGCGGGTCGGCCAGGTCGCCGGCCATGAAGATCATGTGCGGCTTGAGCTCGCTGATGAGCGACTTGATGATGTCGACGTCGGCCTGCGTGCGCGGATTCTTCTTGATGCCGCCCGACTCGTAGAAGGGCAGGTTCAGGAAGTGGGCGTTCGTGTTGTCGTTGAGGCCGAAGGAGCGGACGGCGCCGCGGGCTTCGCTGCGGCGGATGGCGCCCTTGATGTCGAGCAGCTTGCGCGGTTCGGGTTCGCCCGGAACCTTGCTGTCGACCAGCGCCTTGACTTCGTCGAACTTGTCGGCGAAACCGAGCTGGTAGGCGGCGTCCATGTGCTGTAGAACCACGTCGTCGTGCACGGCCACGTTGCCGGAGGTCTCGTAGGCCACATGCACATCGTGGCCCTGGCTGACCAGGCGGATGAACGTGCCGCCCATCGAGATCACGTCGTCGTCGGGGTGCGGTGAGAAGATGAGAACGGTCTTGGGATACGGCGTGGCGGACACCGGACGGGTCGTATCGTCGGCATTGGGCTTGCCGCCGGGCCAGCCGGTGATGGTATGCTGCAGGTCGTTGAACACGTCGATATTGATCTTGTCATACGGTCCGAACTTGTCGAGCAGTTCGTCGAGCGCATAGTCGAGATAGTCTTTCTGCGTCAGCTTGAGGATCGGCTTGTGGACTGTCTGGCAAAGCCATACCACGGCGCTGCGGACCAGTTTGCGCGTCCAGTCGCAGGGACCGATGCGCCAGGGCGCGACAACACGGGTGAGCATCGAAGCGGCGTTCTGGTCGACATAGAAGCTGATCTTTTCGTGCGGCTGCAGGAGCGAAGCCGGGCATTCTGACGTGGGCTCTCCCTCAGCGATGATCTTGACCGCTTCTGCCTTCTCTTCGCCCCAGGCCATGAGGATGATCTTCTTGGCCGAAAGCATCGTGTTGATGCCGATGGTGATGGCCATGTCCGGAGCCTCCGCCATGTCGAAATTGAAATTCCGGACCTGGCGCCGGCGCGAGTTGTGCGACAGCCGGACGACGCGGGTCCGGTCCTTGGACATGGAACCGGCTTCGTTGAAGCCCACCTGGCCCCGTTCGCCGATACCGATCACCAGCAGATCCACGCCGCGGGCCAGCTCATCGAATCCGGCGTTGTACTCGGACACCTTGTCGCGGGGGATGCGTCCGTCGGGGATATGGATGTTTTTTTCGAGGATGTCCACCTTGTCAAGCAGGAACTCGTGCATCTGGTGGTTGCGGCTCTTGGAACCTTTCGGGTCGGAGGGGTAGTATTCGTCGATGGAAACGACTTCGACATTCTTGAAAGAAACCTCGCCGGCCTGGTAGCGGCGGGCCAGTTCGTCGTAGAGTGGCAGGGGCGTACGGCCGGTACTCAAGCCCAGACGGCACATCCTTCCTTCTTCATCTGCCTTGTGGATAGCATCGACGATGACATCGGCAATGGCATTCGACGCCGGATGCGCGTCTTCATAAATGTGTGTCCAAACCTTTTCGTAATTGTGCAGGACGCCTTTCGGGAGGTCATTTTCAATCAAACCGCCTTCATACGGCAGGGTAAAATGGTCACGTTTCATCTTGTTGACATTTATCTTGCAAAGATAAACGATTTGTGGCAAAGATATACTCCCAAGAAGTAGGGAGGCGACACTTTGTTTTTGTCGAAAAAAATGGTTACTTTTACAAATTGCAATCACAAATAACAACGATATGTTCGACAAGCAAGTCTATATTTCCCGCAGGAAACGTCTTCTGGAACAAGTGAAGGACGGCGTGATCCTGCTGCTGGGCAACAGCGAGGCCAGCTGCAATTATCTCGACAACCAGTACCAGTTCCGGCAGGACAGTACGTTCCTGTATTTCTTCGGGCTCGACAAGCCCGACCTGGCGGCTGTTATCGACGCCGAAACGGGCGAAGAGACGGTCTTCGGCGATGACGTGGACATCGACGACATCATCTGGATGGGTCCGCAGCCCCTGATTGCAGACCAGGCCGCTGAAGCGGGCGTGGCAAAGACCGCTCCCTTCGCAAAACTGGCCGACTGCCTGAAGGAAGCACAGAAGAAAGGCCGCACGATCCATTTCCTGCCGCCCTACCGTAACCACAACAAGATCCTGCTGTTCAAGCTGCTCGGCGTCGGCTTCGACGAGATGAAAGCCCGCGCGAGCGTGAAGCTCATCAAGGCTGTCGTATCACTCCGCCACGCCAAGGAACCTTGCGAGATCGAGGAGATCGAGAAGGCCTGCGCACTGGGCTACGCGATGCACGTGACCGCGATGAAGATGATGCGGCTGGGCATGCGGGAGCAGGAGGTGGTCGGCATCATGGAAGGTGTCTGCAAGAGCGACGGCATCATGACCTCGTTCCCCACCATCCTCTCACAGCACGGCGAGACGCTCCATAACCACAATCACAACGATATTCTCGTGGACGGGCGCCTCTGCGTCATCGACGCGGGCGTGGAGATTGCTTCGCACTACTGCTCCGACAACACCCGCACCCTGCCCACGGGCGGCAAGTTCACCCAGAAGCAGAAAGACGTGTATAACATCGTTCTGGCGGCAAATGACTACGCACGGGAAGCCGCTTTCCCCGGCGTGACGTACCGCGAAGTCCATCTGGGTGCCGCGAAGATCATCGTCCAGGGTCTCAAGAACCTCGGCCTGGTGCACGGCGACGTCGACGAGATGGTGGCCGCCGGTGTACAGGGCCTCTTCATGCCGCACGGCCTGGGCCACAACATGGGCCTCGACGTACACGACATGGAAGACCTGGGCGAGGACTACGTGGGCTACGATCCCGACCAGACCCGCGCCAAGCAGCTGGGCCTGGGCTCGCTCCGCATGGCCCGCAGGCTGGTTCCCGGCCATGTCATCACGGACGAGCCGGGCATCTATTTCATCCCCGCCCTCATCGAGAAATGGAAGAGCGAAGGACACAATGCCCAGTTCATCAACTTCGACAAGCTGGAGAGCTACTACGATTTCGGCGGCATCCGCCTCGAAGACGACCTGCTGGTCACGCCGGCCGGGGCCCGCATCCTGGGGCCGGCCCGCATCCCGATCACGGTAGAAGAAATTGAAAACACAATGTATGCAGACTGATATGAAAAAAATCCTCTTCACCCTTATTTGGATCGTCAGCGTCATGCCCGGCTTGACCGGGAATCTGGCCGGCGCACAGAGCATCGGCCAGGCTGAACTCAAGGAGATCCAGGGCAGTTTCGTCAAGGACGCCGCTACCAAGGCCGTCCAGAACGCCCTCGTCCATGAAAAGAATATCAAGGCTTTCACCTACAACCACGAAAAGGCCGGCCAGATCGACCACTTCTTCAAATACCGCTGCGACGTGAGCGGCATCACCAACCAGCTCAGCTCCGGCCGTTGCTGGATGTTCACCTCGATGAACGTGCTGCGTCCGGGCGTGATGAAGAAATACAACCTGCGCGAATTTGACTTCTCCCACAACTACTGCTTCTTCTGGGACCAGTTCGAAAAGGCGAACCTCTTCCTGGAGAACGTCATCGCCACGGCGGACCGCGACATCACCGACCGCGACGTGGAATTCTACTTCAAGGCGCCCGTCGCCGACGGCGGCGTGTGGAACCTGTTCTGGGATGTGGCCGAGAAATACGGCGTGGTGCCGCAGGTGGTGATGCCCGAGACCGAGCATTCCAACAATACCGCGCAGATGCGGGGCGTGCTCAATGAACTGCTCCGTACCG
>LUZE01000069.1:0-10518 GCA_001602845.1 Bacteroidales bacterium Bact_13
TTCCAAAATAATCCCGAGGACTTCGCCTCGATCACCGACAAAATCGACGCCCGCCTGTTCGGCCTATTCTAATTTACGGGGCTCTGCCCCACCCGAGCCGTAGGCGAGAGCACGACCGCAGGGAGTAAACCCCGCGCCTCCCGGCCTCCGGCGGTCCGCTGATGCGGACTTGTTAGTGCACGCATGTACTTGCCAGTCGCGGAGCGCGGNNTGCTCGACAGCCACGAGGGCTCTGACCTCGCCAAAGGCAAAGCCCGCACAAGCGAAGCGACGATCGATGGCGCACCAAACAGAGCGCCAAGCAAGCAAACAGATCCTATTTGAACGCCTGTTCTGAGAGGCCGGGACCGCCGAGGGCCAGATCCTTGAAGTAGTCCGGGACCGGACGGCCAAGCAGGGCGTCGACATAGAGCTTCGCGATGTACTGCGACAACATGAAACCGTGCCCGCGCATGCCCACGAACAAGCCGAGTGACGGATCGATGATGTATCGCGGCTCCGTGTAGTAACCGCACCAGGTGGCCTGGAAACTCATGCCCTTCAACTGCGGAATCCACTCCGTGAATACCTCCGAGCATATCTCGAGGAACTCCTGCGTATTGACCTTCAGGTTCTTGGCCGCATCGGTCGCATCCTGCGCCGGAGAAGCGCAGCCAATGATCTGCCCCGTCTCCGCCAGCTGCTGGCCGTAGACGGCCGAGAAGCCCTTGTAGTGGCGGCGGTCGATCAGCATATCGAGCGAATCGCCGTCCTTGCCGATGAGCGGCAGACGCTTCGTGATGAAGGCCTGGTGGCGCACCGGGTAGAGGCCGGTCTCGATGCCGAGCTCCCGGGCGAACTTCTCCGCTCCGGCGCCCATAGCATTGACGAACACATCGCTCTCGTAGCGTACGTAACGGCCATTCCGGTTGCGGACGGTGATGCGGTACAGGCCGCCGTTCTTTTCGACGTGGATCACTTCAGTATCCTCGAACACGCTGCCGCCGGCCTTGATACCTAGCTGGCGCACGGTGTCGACGGTCTTGCCCGGCGTCGCCTGCCAGCAGTCAAGCGAAATCAGGGCGTGGCTGTAGAGGTCGAGCGAAGGGTTGATGAACGGGGATATCTCTTTTGCAAAGTCTTTCTTGTCGACCATGTAGGCGTTCGACCAGGCGCGGGACGCGTCGAGCGAGCGGTAGGTCGCGTCATCGTGGACGAAATTCACGTAGCGCGTCATCTTGAGGTCGATGTTGCGCAGCGCCTGCACTTCCCGGAAGATTTCCAGGTTGTGGGTGGCGATGTCGGCCAGTGCGGGCAGCGAGAAGGCGGGGCGTCCGCCGGCGATGCAGCGCCAGGAACTGCCGTGCTCGTTGTTGACCAGGACCGGCTTGAATCCGGCTTCCGCCAGATAGCGGAAGAGGGCCGTGCCGGCCATGCCGCCGCCGGCGACGAAGGCGCCCACGCGATGGATTTCGACGTCGGTGCATTTGGGATTGGTGATCAGCTCGATCTTCCGGTCCGGATTGATCACGTTGCCAATCTCGACAAGGTTGGCCATCGGCCCGCGGGGCGTGAAATCGCCCGTAATCTCGATGCCGTAGGCACGGAGGGCCTGCTTGGCACGCGGCAGGCAGCGGGTTCCGCGGCACGGGCCCATGCCGAGGCGGGAGATGTGCTTGAGTTCCTGGGCGGTGATGCTCGTACGGCCCTTGAGCAGGGCGAGCAGGTCGCGCAGGCGCACGTCTTCGCAGTGGCAGATATAGGTGAAGTCGTCGTTGAGTTCGGTGGGGGTCAGCTCGAGCGGCTCGGGATACCGGTCCTTGACAATGAATCCGCGGGCCTGCAGGAGCGCTACGCCATCCGTCTCGTCGTAGAGCTTTTCGGCTTTCACGACGGCGATGTTCGTCTTGTTGGGCTTTTTGAGGATGCGCTGGATGGTGCCTTCTCCCACTTTCTTTCCGTTGTCATCCACCAGGAAGACTTCCGCGCCTTTCTCCACGTTGAATTCGATGGGGAGGAAGAGCTCGCGATGGTCCGGCCGGTAGCCGAAGATGGCCAGGCCCGGGCAATGCGCCACGCATTCCATGCAGCCGATGCACTTGTCATAATCGATGACCGGCGTGACCGACGTGGAACTCTTGGTAATGGCGCCCTGCTTGCAGGCGAAGGAGCACGGGTTGCAGGCGAAGCCGTAGAGGCAGTCGGCGATCACGAAGCCGCCCTTGCGCATCCGTTCGGGCGAGGGTTTGCGCGGTTCGTCGAGCACGCGCTGCGGCCGTTGCTGCGAGTCGATATAATCCTTGGAGATGGTCAGGTATGCATTGTAGTCAATCCGCCGGCCGAGTTCCTGCTGGATCTCATAGGCGCACTGGCGTCCGCGCAGCACGGCGGAAGTTCCTTCACCGATGCGGACAGCGTCGCCGACGCCGTGGCATGCGCGGCCGAAGACCTCGGCGCCCTTGCGGAGGAGCTGGCTGTCAGGCAGCAGGCCCGTGCAGATGTTGATGCAGTCGATTCCGTCGATGCGGACCTCGGTGCCCGGAATGGCCTTGAAATTCTCGCATTTGGCGATGATGGCACCCGTCACGCCGCTCCAGTCTTCATTGGGGATGGCTTCGACCAGCGTATAGGAGGTCATGATGGGCACGCCCAGTCGGCGGAGGCGGTTGGCCTGCACCGGGAAGCCGCCTTCATGGGGCATGGCCTCGATGATGGCCTTGACGTTCGCGCCGGCCTGCATGGCCTGGTAGGAAGTCAGGTAGCCGATGTTGCCGGCTCCCACCGTGAGGATGTTCTTGCCCAGGAGGGTGAATTCCTTGTTCATCATCCGCTGGACCACGGCAGCCGTGAAGACGCCCGGAAGGTCGTCGTTCTTGAAGGCCGGCATGAAGGGCAGGGCGCCCGCCGCGACGACGAGTTGCTCGGCGTCGACATAGAAGATTTCCTGCGACACGACGTTCTTGACCGCCAGCCGCTTGCCCTCGAGGATATCCCACACCACGCAGTTCAGCATGATGCCTTCGTGCGAATCGCCGGCGAGCGTCTTGGCGATGTCGAAGCCGCGCATGCCGCCGAATTTCTGTTCCTTTTCGAAGAAGAAGAACTGGTGGGTCTGCATCTGGAACTGGCCGCCGATCGAGTCGTTGTTGTCGAGCACCAGGTTGTCGATGCCCGCCTTGTTGAGCTCTTCCCGGACAGCGAGGCCGGCCGGACCCGCGCCGATGATGGCGACGGCCGTACGGTACACTTTCTTATTGTCCGACAGGCGGGTCGTCGAGGTGTCCACGTCGTTGAAGCTTTCTTTTCCGACGCGGCGCACGTCGCGCACGCCGTCAACCTTCGTGATGCAGATGCGGCGGATATGCCCGTCGACGAGCATTTCGCACGCTCCGCATTTTCCGATGCCGCACTCCATCGTGCGCTTGCGGTCCTTGAGACTGTGGTGATGTACCGGGAAGCCGGCCTGGTGCAGCGCCGCTGCGATGGTCTGGCCTTTTTGCCCCTTGACGGGACGGCCTTCGAACAGGAATTCGTGCAGATCCTCCTGTGGGATCTCCAGAATCGGGTGGGAATCTATCTTGTGCATAGGTGAATTGTTGTCAAACTCAACAAAGTTACGAAAATAACCGTATCTTTGTACAATTGATAAGCAAAAACCGATGGAATACATAAAAACCGATATCGAAGGTCCCCTGATCATTGAACCGCGCGTGTTCGGCGACAACCGCGGCTATTTCTTTGAGTCGTTTTCGCTGCGCGATTTCGTAGAGCATGTCGGTCCGGTCGATTTCGTGCAGGACAACGAGTCGCTTTCGGCGAAGCGGGGTGTGCTGCGCGGCCTTCATTTCCAGAAGGGTGAGATGGCGCAGGCGAAGTTGCTGCGCGTGGTGAGCGGCAGTGTGCTCGACGTGGCGGTGGACATCCGGCCGGGTTCACCGACGTTCGGCCAGAACGTCACGGTGGTGCTGAGCGGGGAGAACAAGCGGCAGTTCTTCATTCCGCGCGGTTTCGCCCACGGTTTCCTGGTGTTGGAGGACAACACGGTGTTCCAGTACAAGTGCGACAATTACTATGCGCCCGAGTCTGAGGGTTCCTACCGCTGGAACGATCCGTATTTCAACATAGACTGGGGCATCTCTCCCGACGAGGTCATCCTGTCCCCCAAGGACGCCGTCGCTCCCTTCTTCGAAGAATAATTACAGGCGGGTGAGGCAGTCTTTCAGGGATTGCTGCCAGGGCTTGAGGACGATGCCGAAGTCGCGCTGGATCTTTTCCTTCAAGAGGATGGAGCAGGCGGGACGGACGGCGGGCGAAGGATATTCGGCCGTCGTGATGGGCCGTACGCGGCAGGGGAGCCCGGCCTCGTGCATGATCGCGGATGCGAAGTCGGCCCAGGAACAGATGCCGTCGTTCGTGAAGTGGTAGATGTCGCCGTGACGATCGCCGATTTGCGGCAGCATGGCCAGGATGGCTTCGGCCAAATCGCGGGCATAGGTCGGCGAGCCGACCTGGTCGCGTACCACGCCGATTTCAGACTTCTCCGCGCCGAGCCGGAGCATCGTCTTCACGAAATTCTTGCCGAACGGAGAATAGAGCCAGGAGGTGCGGATGATGACGCCGCAGCAGCCGCTCCGGCGCACGCGGTCTTCGCCGTCCCGCTTGCTGCGCCCGTAGGCGGATAGGGGATGGCGGCGGTCGGTTTCGACGTACCCGCCGCTGCGGCGCTTCCCGTCAAAAACGTATTCCGTGGAGATATGGATGAGTGCCGCATTGCAGCGGCGGGCGGCGCGGGCGAGGACGCCGGGGCCGTCGGCATTGATGGCGTTGCAGAGCGCCTGGTCGCTTTCGGCTTTGTTGACGTCGGTGTATGCCGCACAGTTGATGATGCCGGTGATGCCGTTGTCCCTGATGAAATGCCTGACAGCCATCGCATCCGTGATGTCGAGACGGCGGACCGGACCTTCCTCACGGATGTCCGTGAACAGGAAGTCCGTGCGGCCTTCCGTCAGCAGCCGCAACTCCGTTCCCAACTGCCCGAAGGCGCCTGTCACCAAGATTTTCTCCATCGGCCTATCAATATTTTGTACAAAGATAAAGATTTATAAAGTATCTTTGTATGTTTAATTTAAGGATAAAGCGCGAATATGGATTACAACACCCAGCGGGAGAAGCTCATCCTCCCCGAATACGGCCGGCACGTGCAAAAGATGATCGAACAGGTGAAGGCCATCGAAGACAAGGAGAAACGCAGCGAACAGCTGCGTGCCGTGGTGCAGGTGATGGGCACGCTGAACCCCCAGATCCGGGAGTTCGTCGACTATAAGCATAAACTCTGGGACCACGCATATGTGATCGGCGGATTCGACCTCGACGTGGATGCCCCCTTCCCGGCACCCACGCAGCAGCAGTTCGAGGAACGCCCCGACGTGATCTCCCTTCCCGAAAAGCCCATCAAGGCAGCCTGCTACGGCCGGAATATCGAGAATATGATCAACCTGATCGCCGACCGCGAGGAAGACGATACCAAGAAAGAGATGATCCGCGTGCTGGCGCTCTACATGCGGCAGCAGTATCTCATCTGGAACAAGGACAACGTGGCCGAAGAGACCATCTTCGCCGACATCGAGCGCCTGTCCGACGGGCGGCTCAAGGTGCCCGAAGACGTGCATCTGGGCGCTATTTCCCAGAACGCCAATTTTGCCCGCCCGGGCATCGGCGTAGGTACGCAGGGAAACGGTTTCAACGGTAACGGCGGCGGCAAGAACAAACGCAACAGGAACTGGAAACGCAACAAGTAATGGCAAAGGCTAAGACCAAGTCGAAACCGAAGGCGGCTCCCAAGGGAAAGGCGAAGCCCCGGAAGACCGCTCCGCGCGAACCGGTGTTCAACGAGAACACCCGCCGCATCGTGCGCATCGTCCTGGGCGTGCTGTTCACCATGCTGACGATCTATACGCTGGTCGCGCTGCTTTCCTACGTCTTTACCTGGACGGCCGACCAGAGCCTGAAGTTCGACACGCGGATGTTTACCACTGGGGTTACGGCGGAGAACGCCGCCGGGAAAATCGGTTTTATCTGGGCGGACTTCCTGGTTTCCAAGCTGTTCGGCCTCGGAGCATTCGCCATCCCCGTCTTCCTGGGCGCACTGGCGGTCTATTGTTTCCGGCTCCGCAAGGTGAACCTGTTCCGGGTGTTCCTCCTGTGCGCTTTCGGCGCCATCATCTTCTCCGTGCTGCTGGCCTTCATTTTCAGCCTGACGCCCTACGATGCCATGCTGGGCAGCGGTGCCGGCGGCTCGTACGGCCACTATGCCAACCGCTGGCTCTGCTCGATGCTCGGAAAGGCCGGGACGGCCGGTGTTCTGCTGGTCGTGCTGTTCTTGTATGCGTGCCTCTTCACGCCGAAGGTCGCCTATTGGTTCGACGACCAGCTTTACGGGCTGTCGCATCGCGAACCGGTCGGGGAAGGGGATGACGATGAGGAGGAAGAGATTTTCGAGCCCGGTGAGAACGCGGGCCTCGTGGTGGAAGGCGCCGAGGAACTCGACACGGATCCGACGGACGACTGGCTCGATTTCACTGATACGGATCCCCTGGAAGAGAAGCCGGACGAGACGGCTCCCGTGACGCCGGTTGAAACGCCGGAACAGGATCTGGAAGAGAATCCGGCCGACAAGGTGACGCTGACCGTCGAGAAGAGCGAGAACGAGATCATCGACGGCCTGTCCGACGAACAGTGGCGGGAGCGCTACGACCCGCGGCTCGACCTGCCCAGGTACAAGATGCCGCCCATGTCGATCCTCAAGGACTACAAGGACATGTGGTACGAGGTGTCGCGGCAGGAACTCGAGAATAACAAGCAGCGCATCGTCAACGCGCTCAACAGCTATAAGATCCGGGTGAAGGGCATTACGGCCAAGATGGGCCCGACCGTCACCCTCTACAAGATCCAGCTCGACGACGGCATCAAGGTCGCCCAGGTGCGGAACCTGGAGGAGGACATCGCCATTTCGCTGGGCGCCAAGGGTGTCCGCGTGGTGACCTTGCTCGATTCCGTGGGTATCGAGGTGGCCAATGTCAAGCCGAGCGTCGTGGCCCTCAAGTCCGTGCTCGGCTGCCAGCAGTATCAGGAGGCTTCGCAGAAGATGGAGCTCCCGATGGCCATCGGCATCACGGTGACCAACGAGCCGTTCTTCCTCGACCTGGCCAAGATGCCGCACCTGCTCGTTGCCGGTGCGACGGGACAAGGAAAGTCGGTGGGCCTGAACGTGATGATCACGTCCCTGCTGTATTCGAAGCATCCGGCGGAGATGAAGCTCGTGCTGGTCGACCCGAAGAAGGTGGAGTTCTCGCTATACGAGAAACTCGACAAGCATTACCTGGCAATGCTGCCCGACGGCGACGAGGCCATCATCACCGACACGAAGAAGGTGGCCAATACGCTGAATTCCCTCTGCATCGAGATGGATGCTCGCTACGACCTGCTCAAGAAGGCCGACGTGCGTCAGCTCAAGGAATACAACGAGAAGTTCCTGAACCGGCAGCTCAACCCGCTTCACGGCCATAAGTTCCTGCCGTACATCGTGGTGATCATTGACGAGTTTGGCGACCTGCTGATGACGGCCGGACGCGAGATCGAGAATCCGATCGCCCGCCTGGCGCAGAAGGCCCGTGCCGTGGGTATCCACCTGATCATCGCTACCCAGCGCCCGACGGTCAACATCATCACCGGCTCGATCAAGGCGAATTTCAACTCCCGCGTCGCCTTCAAGGTCAACACGGGTACCGACTCGAAAGTCATCATCGACGCTCCGGGCGCCAACCGGCTCATCGGCCGCGGCGACATGCTCGTGGTCTATCCGGGACACGACCTGACCCGCGTGCAGTGCGCCCTTGTTGATACGCCCGAGATCATCGCCCTGGTGAAGTTCATCAGCGAGCAGCGCGGCTACTCCGGCCCGTTCGAACTTCCTGAGTATGTGGATCCCAACGAGGAAGACGCCGGAATGGGCGACGTGGACCTCCACAAGCGCGACCAGCTGTTTGAGGAATGTGCCAAGATGGTGGTCCAGTACCAGCAGGGTTCGACCTCGATGCTGCAGCGCAAGCTGAACGTGGGCTATGCCCGCGCCGGCCGCATCATGGACCAGCTGGAGGCCGCCGGCATCGTCGGACCGCAGGAAGGCAGCAAGGCCCGCAGCGTTTTGGTGACCGATCTGGACACTTTGGACCGAATTTTGGATTCACTCAATCATATTTAATAAGATTGTGCGATGAAAAGGGTCCTTCTTCTGCTGACAGTCCTGCTCTGCACCGCCGCCGGTGCGCAGCAGCGCTTCTCCTGCCGGTTCAAAATGGTTGACAATGAATCCGGCCGTACCGTCATTTCGGGTACGGGTTACGTACAGGATGAATGCTACCGCCTTGAATCGGAGGCCCTGAAAGTCTATTGCAACGGCAAGGACCGGTGGATCTATTCACCGGGCAGCGACGAACTGGTGATTGACAGCAACGACGTATCGTTCCTGAAAGACATTTCAGTGAGCAAAGCCGCCGACGGGACGGCCATCGTCGCATACGAGCATTTCACGATCACGCTGACGGATATCAAGGAAGCGGCCGACTCATGGCCGGCCACTTTCTTCATCATCGACCCCGAATCGTTCGGGGAAGACACGATCATAACAGACCTGCGGTGACGAAAACCTCGGCGATCGAGGGATAAGTGCTTTCCAGATAATCCGGAAGGCACTTTTTTTCTACCCACTGCGCGCCGGTGATATCCTCTTCGGCCTGCGGGAGGAGCGTCTCTTCCGCTTCGTCGTACATCCGGTACCAGTAGGTGTGCTTGAGGATCTTTTCGCCGCGTAGGATATAGGTATGGTGGGTAATGCAGATGCGCTCGCCGAGACGCAGGTCGTGCAGGCCGGTCTCTTCTTCCACTTCGCGAAGGGCGCAGGTTTCGATGTCCTCGCCGGGCTCCTGCTTGCCCTTGGGCAGGTCCCATACGTCCCGCCGGAAGATGAGCAGGTATTTACCTTCCTTGTTGCATACCAGGCCGCCCCCGGCGTTGATCTCCCGGAAGTGGGAGCAAAACTCGGGGAATTGCGCGTCATCGACGGTGATGCGGTCCTTGTCAAAGTAAACGTTCTGCATTTTTTGTTATCTTTGTTCCAGGTTGCGGATGCAAAATTAATGTTTCCTGCGGAATTTATCAACGATTTGCGCGAAACGCTCGGCCCGGAGCGGGCCGGGAGGATTGTCGCGGCACTGGCTGGCGAGCCGGCGGTGTCGGTGCGCGTGAATCCTTTCAAAATGTCGTTGCAGGCACTCCGGGACCATTTCGGTCCGCTGGCCGGCGACCCGGTGCCATGGGCGCCGGAAGAGGGATTGTATCTGCAGGAACGGCCTGTCTTTACGCTCGACCCCTTGTTTCACGCCGGCGCTTACTATGTGCAGGAGGCTTCGTCTATGTATGTCGGTGCGCTGTTCGACCGTGCCGCGGCACTGGCGGGTGTGTCCGAGAATACTGGGCGGGCGTCGGGGCTGCGGGTGCTGGACCTGTGCGCGGCGCCCGGCGGGAAGACTACACAGTTGCTGTCGCACCTCGACGGGTCGTCGGTGCTCGTGGCGAACGAAGTCGTTCCGGCGCGGGCGACGGTCCTGGCGGAAAACGTAGCGCGCTGGGGCTGCTCGAACGTGGCCGTCACGCAGTCCGACCCTTCAGCGTTTACACCATTGCGGGGCTTTTTCGACATTGTCGTGACCGACGTGCCCTGCTCGGGCGAAGGAATGTTCCGTAAGGACGAGCGTGCTGTCGCAGAATGGTCGCCTGATACGGTGAAGTTGTGCGCGGCGCGGCAGCGCCGCATCCTGGCCGATGTCTGGCCCGCGCTGGCGCCCGGCGGCTGCCTCATTTATTCGACCTGTACGTTCAACCGTCTGGAAGACGAAGACAATGTGGACTGGATCTGCCGGGAACTGGGCGCCGACTGCCTGGAGATGCGGCATTTCTATCCTGGAGAGGACAGGGGAGAAGGCTTCTTCGCGGCCCTGCTGCGAAAGTCACGGCCACAGGATGGACAGGAAGGGCCCTGTGGCCATTCTGTGGCCGGAAAACAGCGGTTTTCGGCCGAAAACGTGCCACAGAATGAATATCAGCTGGTTGAGGTTCATTCTATGGCCATGCTCAAGCAGATGTCACAGCCGCTGGCCGTTGTGTTGCCGCAGCTGGAGAAACACTTGCGGGTCATCGCTTCTGGTACCGCGGCCGCGACCCGCAAAGGCCGCGACCTCGTTCCAGCGGCCGATTTTGCGCTGGCCGCCGAACGCATGCCGATTGAAGGCCTGTCCTATGAAACCGTCGAGATCTCCCGTGAAGACGCCCTGCACTTCCTTTCGCGCGATCCGCTCGTCCTTCCCGACGCTCCCCGCGGCTACCTGCTCCTGACCCACAAAACCCTCGGCCTCGGCTTCGTCAAAAACCTCGGCACCCGCACCAACTCCCTCCTCCCGCTCTCCCGCCGCATCCGCATGGATA
>LUZE01000069.1:10596-10879 GCA_001602845.1 Bacteroidales bacterium Bact_13
AACGATGCGAAGTTTTGCGAATTTCAGTAATAAGGTTTTCGTGCCCGCCTGGTCGAAATCGACCACAGCCTTCAGGTTCGGCCCCTCACCTTCCATCGAACGGATGACGCCGAACCCAAAACGATCGTGCTCCACGCGCTGTCCTACACGCAGATCCGCAATCGGCGAGGCCGCAAAACCCGGCGTCGGTGTGTGTGAAGACGGGGGCGTCACCGGCCGGACCGGCTGCCGCGGCGCGAAGGCCGGCTGTGCCGGCGTGCGGCGGGTGTCCGTCCGCTGGCTC
>LUZE01000070.1 GCA_001602845.1 Bacteroidales bacterium Bact_13
GTACTGCAGGAACTGCTCGGAGTTCATCACCTTGGGGGTCTTGCCCAGGCTCTGGGAAGAGAGCTGGTAGGAATAGCTGATCTTGCCGTCGCCCTTACCGCGGCGGGTGGTGATCATCACCACACCGTTGCCGGCCTCAGCACCGTAGATAGCTGCCGAAGCACCGTCCTTCAGCACTTCCATCGACTCGATGTCGTTCGGGTCGATGCCGGCGATGGAACTGGTCAGACGACCGTCCACGACGTACAGCGGGTTCGCATCGTTGTTGGACGAGATACCGCGGACGCGGATGGCCGGGGTTGCGCCCGGACGTGCGGAAGATGCAAATGCCTGGACACCGGCCGTCTTGCCCTGGAGCGCCTGCTCCGGAGATGCGATCGTACGGTTGATGATGTCTTCCGACTTCACCTGCGAGATGGCGCCCGTGACGTCGGATTTCTTCTGGACGCCGTAGCCCACGACGATAGTCTCCTCCAGCATCTCCGTGTCGGGGAGCAGCTTGACATTGAGGGTCATCGTCTTTTCGGCCACGAAGGTCTGCGGCTTGAAGCTGATGTAGGAGAACTCGACGACAGCGCCTGCCGGGACGGTGATGGAATACATACCGTCAAGGTCGGTGGCGACACCGTTCGTAGTTCCCTGCTGAATGACGCCCACGCCCATGAGCGGTTCGCCGAAATCATCGACGACCTGTCCGGAGAGCGTCACCTTCGGCTGTGCGGCGAGCGACCATCCGATGAGGAGGGCCAGGCAGGCCATCGTCAGCCTTTGAAAGAGGGATTTACTCATAAGAATTGAATTTTAGGTTATTGTATTGTTGATTCGATGTTCAGGATCATTCTCTTCGGATAGGGATCCCACTGAGGGATGCCCTCTGACTGGGGAACGCCGGTCTTGGCGAAATTCGTCCAGAGGCGGCTGATGCGGTGGCCCAGTTCGACGGCGTCCTGTGCACCGCCGGTGAAGGTACGGTGCAGGCTCACGTTGTCGAAGACAAAGGGAATCTCGATGCAGTGCGTGCTGCCGAGCGCTCCGTCCAGGACGGGCGATTCCCAGGTGAACTGATAGAAATAGACGGGCGCACAACCCGCTGCTGCGCGGTCTGTCGCCTGCTTGTGGGCCAGCGGCTGGAAGATCGGGTCCTCGCGGTCGCGCGTGAATTCATGATAGGTAGTGCCGATGATCACGGGCACATTCTTCGACAGGGCCAGCGCTTCGGGTGTCGCGGGCTGGGCGGGTATGATCTCACCGTCCACCACGGGCACCTGTCCGAACAAGATGGCGTCGAGGATGTTCTCGGGGAACGCACCATCCTGTTTTGCTTCCTCGCAGACCCGCTGGATGGCACCGTTGTATGCAGCCAGCAGCTTCTCATACGGGACACATGCAATGTTGTCAATCTTGGACGCTTTCAGGCCGAGGGCCTCGACGGTGTAGGCACCAATACGGCGGGAGTACTTGGGCTCCAGGAGACGGGTGATGGAACCGCTCTGAACGATGGCCTTGTTGAAAAGGCCCTGTGCGGAAGGCATCGCCATCAACGTGGAAACCTTGCCGCCGCCGCCCGACTGACCGAAAATGGTGACGTTCGACGGATCGCCGCCGAACGCTGCAATGTTGTCGCGAACCCACTCAAGCGCTTTCACGATGTCCATCATGCCGACATTGCCGCTGTGTGCATACTTGGCACCATAAGCGGAAAGGTCGAGGAAACCGAGCGCGTTGAGGCGGTGATTGAGCGAAACCACGACTACGCCGTGGTCGCGGGCCAGGTTCGTGCCGTCATAACCGATCTGTTCCTGTCCGCTGCCGGCGCGGAAGCCGCCACCATGCAGCCAGACCATGACCGGACGCTTCACGCCGTTCTTCAAGCCACCGGTCCAGATGTTGATCCGGAGGCAGTCCTCGTCGGGGAAGCCGTCATCCCAGTGCATGGCGAAAGCCTGGTCGTCGGAATACCAGCCCGTCCGTTTGTCCTGCGGGCAGGTGGGACCGTAAGCCCTTGAGTGGCGGACCTCCGTCCAGGGGTCGGGTGCCACGGCCGGCATGAAGCGCTCCGCCTTGGCGTAAGGGATGCCCTTGAAGATGAAGACGCCGCCGTCCACATAACCCGCTACGGGGCCGGACTGTGTCTGGACGGTCGCCGCCTTGGCCGAAGTCTCAAGCGGAGCCGCGGCATTTTCGTTTTGCCTGGTATCAGGCGCACCGCAAGCCGCGGCAAGCAGCGCCGCGGCCGTCAGTGTGGTTGCCAGATGAAGGAGTTTCATAGTTGTTTATCTATAATTCGTTTCGATGCAAAGTTCATATATCATCTCCAAATCGGCTTTCTCGCATTGACAACTTCTTTCGCGGATGTCACGCGTACACGAAAAAGATGTTCAAAAAACTTTCAGATTTGTTTAAAAAATCGACATATCCGGCTGATAATTATTATATTTGAGTATGAAAACGCTCATCCTCCTTGTAACCCTGCTTTCCAGCATCCTTTCCGACGTGCTTTCAAACCAGAAAGTGAATGCGTTCACGGAAGACGCCGACGGCCACATCTGGATCGCGACATCCCGCGGGCTGAACAGATACAACGTCCACGAATACCACCAGTATTTCTGCACCGACGACACCCTGGGACTTCCCGACAACCAGATCAACGATGTGCATTGCGGACGGGACGGACGTTTGTGGGTGGCGACGGTTGACGGCGCCGCCTACCGCACGGAGACGGGAGCGTTCATCCGTATCCCATTTCAGGGGGATTTCGGCAATTTCCGGAGCATCCTGGAAGCTCCTGACGGACGGATCCTGATGAGCAACGCGACCTCCCTCTTCGTCTTCAATCCCGAAAAGGGAGAACTCCGGACCATTGTCAATGACTACAATGCCTTTGGCCTTCCCGCAGAAACGTGGGTGGGCGACCGCCTTTATGCCCTTTACGGGAGGACTGTACTCAAATCGTATGACAGCCGGGACTTCTCCGTGCAGGAATCCATCCCCCTCCCCTTCACCGCCTACCATATCTGCCACGCCGGAAACGGGGAGATCTGGCTTTCTGGCGTCGGCAACCTCCGCATCTACGACACCCGGTCCGGCGGTTGGAAGCCCTTGCCGGAGGCCATCCGCCGCGAACCGCGCATCATGGGCGGCGACGTGGACATCCTCTTCCCCGTTGACGACAACACACTGCTGCTCAATGTCATCGGAACCGGCATGTTCTGCTGGCAGCGCAATATCGACCGGGTCCTGTTCCAGGGGGATCCGGGCTTTCCCTACGAGATACCGTCCGCCGAGATCCGCACCATCTTCCAGGACAGCCGGCAGAATCTCTGGTTCGGCACCGTGGACCAGGGCTATACGACCAGCTATCACTACAGCGACGGCTTCAACAACAACAAGCACCTGACCGCCGCCTTCGAACACAAGACCGTCGTTTCGCTCTGCCGAGACAACGCCGACCGGCTCTGGATCGCCACCCTGCGCGACGGGCTCTGGATGCGCGAGCCTGGCTCGGAGCAGCTCCGGCTGATGGACGTGTCCCACCTTGTTCCTGATGCTCATATCGGCTACCTGCGCTGCGGAAAGGTGTACTGTGACGCGGATGGTGACCTGTGGCTGCTGTTCTCCGACAAATACCGCGTCGTCCGCTGCCGTTACGCGCAAGGGTGGTTGCAGATGGTCGACAGCTTCTTTTTCACCCACCCCGCCGCCATCGCCGAGGACGACCAGGGACGCGTCTGGATAGGCGGAAACGCGATGGAACTGGCTCGTTACGACAAGGCATCCCGCACAGTCACAATGGTCCCCTACACCGAAAAGTCCGACTGGCCTTTCGTCTCCGAACTGCTTTCCATAGAACCCGGCAAGATTCTCATTGCGGCCAACGGCACCTCGCTCGTGCGGCTCAACACGAATTCCGGCATCGTATCGCCCGTAACGCTCACGGAAGAAGAGAAGCGCGTCTGCATCCAGCGTTCCGTTCTCATTCCCAATGTCCTGTATAAAGACAGCAACGGCGAGCTCTGGATCGGAACCCTCGCCAACGGCCTGCTCCGGCACGACTACCAGCACGACGTCACGGAACCGGTTCCTGGCACGCCCTGCTCCGACATCTGCGCCATCCAGGAAGACCGGCAGGGCAACATCTGGGTATCGACGATGAACGGACTGGGGCGGTATGACCGCACTGTCGGCCAGTTCGTCAACTATTACGGCGCTGACGGCATCGGGGGCAACCAGTTCTCCGACAGGGCCGCCTGCCTGCTCGGCGACGGAACCCTCATCTTCGGCGGCACCCACGGCCTGACCGTCTTCAATCCGATCGACGTGTCGCAGCGCCGCACCGTACCGCTGGTCTTCGAAGACCTCAAGATTCACAACCAGATCGTCGAGCCCGGGCCGGACGCACCCATCGCAAAGGAACTCTGCGCAAAGCCCGACATCACGCTCCGGCACGGCCAGGACGGTTTCAGCATCTCGTTCGCAGCCCTCGACTACAGTGAGCACGAACGCTCACACTATTATTATAAGATGGAAGGGTTCGACCGATACTGGATCGACGCGGGCAACAACCATGAGGCGTACTATGCCAACCTGCCTGCCGGAAAATACCAGTTCAAGGTCCGCATCACCAACAACAACCGGAGTATCGTCGAGACCGAGGATTCCCTGAATGTCCGGGTACTGCCGCCGTGGAACCAGACGTGGTGGGCCCGGGCGCTTGCGGTCCTGCTGGGACTCGGCCTGCTGATGCTGGTCGGTCTGCAGATCCGCCGGATCCGGCGCGAGCGCCTGCAGCATGCCGCCCACATCCGTCAGGAGCGGGAGGAGCGCGAGAAGGCGCGTCAGGAAAAGGAGCAGGAGAAACGCCTGAACCAGATCCAGATGAATTACTTCTCGAACGTGGCCCACGAGTTCCGCACGCCGCTCACGATGATCGCCGGTCCCGTTTCGGAACTGGCTCAGTCGCCCGACGTGAAAGGGCGCGACCGCAAACTGGTGGGCGTCATCCAGCGCAACGCAACCTGGATGCTCTCGCTGGTGGGCCAGCTGCTCGACTTCAACCGCATCGGCAACAACAAGCTCCAGCTCAAAGTCGCCAAGACCGACATCGTGGCGCCGCTCAACAACACGGTCGACCTGTTCCGGTTCAACGCCCACTCCAAGAACATCGAGCTCCTCGCCCACGGCCTTGAAGAGCCGCTCGTCATGTGGGCCGACGTGGACAAGGTGCAGAAGATCACCATGAACCTGCTGTCCAATGCCTTGAAATACACACCCGCGGGCGGACGTGTCACCTTGTCGTTCGACGTGCTGCCCCGCGACGAGGTCACCGGCTTCTTCCCGCTCGGTGAGAAGGATACGGACAGCCAGTATGCCTGCATTTCCGTCGCCGACACGGGCAGCGGCATACCGGAAGGAGAGACCGAGAAGATCTTCGAGCGCTTCTACCGGGCCGGCGGCTCCGAGAACCGCCAGGGTTCGGGCATCGGCCTGTTCTACGCCAGGGCACTTACAAGCTTCCATCACGGCTATCTGAAGGCCTGGAACCGCGATGAGGGCGGCGCCCTGTTCCGGTTCATCCTGCCGGTGAGCGCATCTTCCTATACGGAAGACGAGCGGACCGAACGTCAGCCTGAGATCGCGCCCCTCCCCGCCTCCTTCACGACCAAGCCGTCAGAGGGCGAGCAGGAAGGCCAGCGGCTCATCGCCGTGGTCGACGACGACATCGACGTGGCCAACTACGTCAAGATCCTGCTGCAGCCCACCTACCGGGTCAACGTCTATTTCGACGCCGCTTCCGCGCTGGCGGGAATGGCGGAAGAGGCGCCCGACCTGCTGGTCAGCGACGTGGTGATGCCGGGCAAGAGCGGTTACGAACTTTGCGAGGCCGTTAAGGGCGATCTGCAACTGAGCCACATCCCCGTTATCCTGGTCACGGCCAAGGTGGCTGTCGAGAATCAGGTACAGGGCCTGGCCAAGGGCGCGGACGCCTATGTGACCAAGCCGTTCCAGCCGGCCTATCTGATGGCGCTCATCGGCTCACTGCTGGAAAACCGCGACAAGCTCCGCCGTCAGCTGGGTACCGCCACGACGACCGAGGACATCGAGCCCGAGGCACTCTCGCCGCGCGACGCGGCCTTCATGAAGCAGCTTTACGGCCTGATGGAGAAAGAGCTCGACAACACGGACCTCGACATCAACCGCATCACGGAGCTGATGAAGATTTCGCGCACGAAGTTCTATTACAAGGTAAAGGGCCTCACCGGCGAGAATCCTTCGGTGTTCTTCAAGCGCTACAAGCTCAACCGTGCCGCAGACCTCCTGAAAGAGGGCAAGTACAACATGTCGGAAATCGCCTGGATGACCGGCTTCAGCACCCTCTCCCACTTCTCCACCTCCTTCAAGAAACAATTCGGCGTCCCCCCGTCCGAATACGTCGGATAGTAGCCTTCGGTGGGGATGGAGCGTGGTGGATACGGGCCTGATCCACAGCTATTTACCAAAAATCGGTTGCGTATTTTTACGCAACCGATTTTGTTCAAGCGCCTGAAAATCAATCAGGTAGTCGCCACGCGTAACGCGCCTACTATTTCACGCTGATCTCCTGGACGGGTTCGGCGGGGAGGAGAACCTTGTGGACGGGCCAGGACTGCGGTTTGGCCAGCTTGAAGGGAACGGCTGCCTGGATGTCGGCAGACGATGCGCCGAAGTGAGCCGTGTAGTTGCCGGCAGCGGTCTCCCAGGCGGAAGTGCCTTCGTTGAACGATGCCAGCGTGTACGGATCGATCTTGATGGTCACGGTCTCGGACTTGCCCGGCTTCAGTTCCTTCGTCTTCGCGAAGCCCCTGAGCTCATAAACCGGTTTCACGAGGCCGCCGTCCGGTGCCGTCACATAAAGCTGGACGATTTCCTTGCCGGCCACCTTGCCCGTATTGGTCACGGTCACGGTTGCCTTCACGGTGCCGTCCTTCTCAACCTTGACGACCGGCTTGCTGTATGCAAAAGTCGTGTAGCTCAAGCCATAGCCGAACGGATAGGACACCTGCTTGCCAGCGGTTGCGAAGTAGCGGTAGCCCACCCAGATACCTTCGGTATAGTCGGTGTAGTCGATATCCTTCACCATGCGACGACGCTGGTTTCCGCCACCCAGCAGGGCCATCAGGTCAATGCTGTTGCCACCGTTGTAGTTGTGCGGGAAGTTGAAAGAGGAAGGAATGTCAAAGTAGCTCACCGGGAAGGTCATCGGAAGCTTGCCCGAAGGATTGGCTGCACCGCAGAGCACGTCGGCCACGGCCAGACCGCCCTCCTGGCCCGGCGTCCACGCCAGCAGGATGGCATCGGGAATGTGCTTCCAAGAAGCGGTCTCGATGACACCGCCGATGTTGAGCACCACGACGAACTTCTTGCCGGCTGCGTGATACACGTCAGCCAGCGTCTGCATCAGTTCACGCTCAAGGCCCGTCAGGGTCCAGTCGCCGTCAGCCGCCTTGCGGTCGTCACCCTCACCGGCATTGCGGGAGATGGTCAGCACGGCCACGTCCGTAGCGGGAAGTTTCTTCTCGATGAAAGCGCGGGAGATTTCCATCTCGGGAACCACAGGATCGCCGAGCAGGATGCCCAGGCCGTTGCCCGCCGTGTTGTTGCGGAGCTTCGTCTTGGTGAAGGTAATATACTGTTCGTACCAGGTCTGGATGTCGGCATCCACTTCGAGGCCGTTCTCCTTGAAGCCCTCGGCCACGTTGCGGACATACGCCTTGTTCACGTTGCCCGAGCCCGTTCCGCCGGCGATGAAGTCGTAGGAACCGGTACCGTAGAGCGCCACTTTCTTCACATCCTTGAACGGCAGCGCACCGTTGTTCTCGAGCAGGACGAGGCCTTCCGCCGTCGCATCGTGGACCAGCTTCGCATGGGCCTTCAGGTTCGGCTTGTTGGAGAACTTGTAGTGCTGGAAACGCGGGGTGCGGACGATGTATTCGAGCATGCGGCGCACGTTGGTGTCGAGCTGCTCCTGGGAGATCGCACCGGACTCTACGCCGGCGATGATGCGCTCGATCTCGTTCTCCATGCCGGGTTCCATCAGGTCGTTGCCTGCGTTGACAGCAGCCACGGTGCCTTCCTTGTTGCCCCAGTCAGTCATTACGATGCCGTTGAAGCCCCACTCGTCACGCAGGATGGTGGTCAGCAGGTCGCGGCTCTGCTGGGTGAAGGTGCCGTTGAGCCGATTGTACGACGACATCACGGTCCAGGGATCAGCCTCCTTGACGGCAATCTCGAAGCCCTTGAGATAAAGTTCGCGGAGAGCGCGCACGTTGATACGCGAGTCGTTCTGCTGACGGTTCACCTCCTGGCTGTTGGCTGCGAAGTGCTTGATGCTCACGCCCACGCCGTTGCTCTGGATGCCGCGGACGTATGCGGCAGACATCTTGCCGCTCAGGAGCGGATCCTCGGAGAAATACTCGAAGTTACGGCCGCAGAGCGGGTTGCGGTGCAGGTTCTGGCCCGGTGCAAGGAGCACGTCCACGCCATATTCCTTCACTTCGTTACCCATGGCGGCGGTCAGTTCCTCCACCAGTTCGGTGTTCCAGGTCGATGCCAGCACGGTTCCCACCGGGAAGCCCGTGCAATAGAAAGTCTTGTCGGTACCGGGACGGGTCGGGTTGATACGGAGGCCGGCAGGGCCGTCGGCCAGGACCGTCACAGGAACGCCCAGTCGCTCGACGGGGCGGGTCGTTCCGGCTGCACCGGAGACGAGCGTCTCGCTCGAAGCAGTCATCGAGCCGGCGGTCATCGAGCCCCAACCGCCACCCACCAGCAGGGCGGCCTTTTCCTGGAGCGTCATCGCCTTCACGATTTCATCGATGTTGTCGGTCCGCAGTTTCGGCTGTGCGAACACGGACAGCGTGCAGAGCACGGCAGTCATAAGCAAAAAGATTCTTTTCATATACAGTAAAAAAATAAATTGCCAACTTCAGCTCTACAAACTTAAAGATAAAAGCCCATTTCACCAAATCACCGGCCGCGTTTTGAACACGATGAAAAAAGTATTTACGCGTGACGAAAACATTTTTATACCTTTACGGCGTGAAAACGGACAACGAAATCAGACAGGCGATGCAGGATCGGATCCTGTTGCTCGACGGAGCGATGGGAACGATGCTCCAGCAATGCGGCCGGAGCGGCAATTTCGATGCACTCAACCTCTCCGATCCGGAAACGGTCGCCAGCGTACACCGCGCCTATATCGAAGCAGGCGCCGATATCATCGGAACCAATACATTCAGTTCCAACCGCATCTCCCAGCGTGAGTACGGAATGGAGGGCCAGGTCGCTGAACTCGCACGCACAGGTGCGAAGCTTGCCCGCGTCGTGGCAGACGCCGCTGCGCACAAAGTCTGGGTGGCGGGCTGTATCGGCCCTACTTCCAAGTCCCTGACACTGAGCTCGGACCTGGCCGATGCGACCGCCCGTCCGCTGACCTTCGACGAGATGACGGAGATCTACCGGGAACAGATTGCCGCGCTCATCGAGGGCGGCGTCGACCTGATCCTGATTGAAACCTGCATCGATGCCCTCAACGCCAAGGCTGCGCTCTACGCCCTGGCACAGGTCCAGTACGGTTTTCCCGCCATCCTGTCGGTTTCACCCGGCGACCGGGCGGGACGCATCCTGACGGGCCAGACCCTGGAAGCCTTCTACACCTCCGTCCGGCATTATCCGCTGACGGCCTTCGGCCTCAACTGCTCGCTGGGCGCCGAAGAACTGATTCCCCTGATGGAGACCGTCTCCCGGTTCTGTGAACTGCCCGTCATCTGCTACCCCAACGCCGGACTTCCCAATGCGATGGGCCAATACGACGAACTGCCGGAACAGATGGCCGCATCCATGCGCCGGATGGCGGAAGCAGGGCACCTCAACATCGCCGGCGGCTGCTGCGGCACGACACCGGAACACATCGCTGCCATCCGTGCAGCCCTTGAAGGCCTGCCCCCGCGTCCCGTCCCGGAACCTTCCGGCACACTCTGCGTCAGCGGACTGGAAAACGTCACGATCGACGTCCGGAACAACAACTTTACGACCATCGGCGAACGCACCAACGTGGCCGGTTCCCGTAAATTCGCACGCCTGATCGCTGAGGGCGACTATGCAACGGCGCTTCAAGTAGCTGAGAACCAGATTAATGGCGGCGCTTCAATCATAGATATCAACATGGACGACGCCATGCTCGACGGTCCTGTCGTGATGGAACGTTTCGTCCGCCAGATACAGAACGACCCGCCCGTGGCCCGCGCCGCCCTGATGATCGACTCTTCCAATTGGGACTGCATCATGGCCGGCCTCAAGAACGCCCAGGGCAAGTGCATCGTCAACTCCATCAGCCTCAAGGAAGGAGCCGCTGTGTTCCTCGAAAAGGCACGCCAGATCCGCAACCTGGGCGCAGCCATGGTAGTGATGGCCTTCGACGAGGAAGGGCAGGCCACGACGCTGGAGCGCAAGACGGCCATCTGCCAGCGTGCCTACAAGCTGCTGACGGCAGCCGGCATCCGTCCGGAAGAGATCATCTTTGACGTGAATGTCCTTTCGGTAGGTACGGGCATCGCCGAACACGACCGTTACGCTGTCGATTTCATTGAAGCTGTACGATGGATCAAGCAGAACCTGCCGGGCGCATATACATCCGGTGGCATCTCGAACCTCTCGTTCGCTTTCCGGGGCAACGAGCCCGTCCGCGCCGCGATGCACACCGTTTTCCTCTATCACGCCATCCGGGCGGGCCTGGACATGGCCATCGTCAATCCGGCCCAGCTCAAGCCCTATGACGCCATCGATCCCGCCCTGCGCGATGCCGTGGAAGATGTCATTCTCGCCCGTGATCCTGAAGCGACCGAACGGCTGACCGCGCTGGCAGCGCAATACCTGGCCCAGAAAGAGACTGTCGCAGCCGAGTCCGTCACGGACACCCGCTCCCCGGAGCAACGGCTCAGCGACGACGTGGTCGCCGGAAAAGCTTCCGACCTGGCCGGCGACGTGCTGCGCTGCCTCGATACCCTCGGCTCGGCCGTCCGGGTGATCGAAGGCCCGCTGATGGACGGCATGACCCGGGTCGGCGAACAGTTCGGCGAGGGGAAGATGTTCCTCCCGCAGGTGGTAAAATCCGCCCGCGTGATGAAAGACGCCGTCGCGGTGCTGGAGCCGTATCTCAATGATAAGAATCTCAGCGAAGAGAAGCCGCTCAAGCGGCCGGTGGTCATCCACGCCACCGTCAAGGGGGACGTCCACGACATCGGCAAGAACATCGTGGGCCTCGTGCTCCGCTGCAACGGGTTCGACGTGATCGACCTCGGCGTGATGGTGGAGAAGGAGCGCATCCTGGAAGCGGCCCGGGAACACGATGCCGCGATTATCGGCGTCAGCGGCCTGATCACGCCCTCGCTCTTCCAGATGGAAGAACTCTGCCGCGAGATGACGGCACGCGGACTCGACACGCCCCTGTTCATCGGCGGCGCCACGACATCCGCCCTGCACACTGCCGTGAAACTCGCGCCGCTCTACCGCCACGTATTCTATGTACCGGACGCCTCCGCCACCGCCGTGATGGCCGGACGCCTGCTGGCTGACCGCAACGCCTTCGAATCCGAACAATGGGCGCAACAGGCGAATCTGCGCAGCCTGTACGAACAGCGGAACAACAACACCGCTCCGAAAGAGCGTCATCCGCGTACCTTCAAGCCGGACAGCTATCTCGAGCCGGGCGACTATCACTTTGAAGACCTTGTTTCACAGGAGATTCCGCTGGAAACGGTCATGCCCTTCTTCGACGAACGCGTGTTCCGGATGGCCTGGGGCCTGAAGGGAGCCGAAGCACCCGACCTGCTGGCCGAGGCGAAGGAGCTGATGGCCCGGGAAACGTTCAGCATCCGGCTTTCCCTGCGTTTCTTCCAGGCTTACCGCGAGCAGGATGACATCGTCCTGGAGACGGGACAGCGGCTGCCGATGCTCCGTCAGGAGGAAGGCGACTGCCGCTCGCTGGCCGATTATGTGCCCGAAAAGGGAGCCTGGGGACCGCTGGGCGTCTTCGGCATCTGTGTCACTGAGGCGGATCCCCATCCCGACGACTGCGACTGTCCCGCCTGCAGCAACGAATACGGTCATCTGATGCGGCGTGCCGTGAAGGTGACCCTGGCCGAGGCTGCTTCGCAATGGCTGGACCGGCAGTTACAGGTCCGTATCGTCCGGCCGGATGCCAAGGTGGCCAAACCGGCCGCCGGCTACGCCTGCGCCCCCGACCACAGCCTCAAGCGTGACCTGCTGCATCTGCTGCCCGACGCACCCTGGCTCGGCATCACCCTGACCGAAACCTGTTCGATGAGGCCGGCCGCTTCGATCTGCGGCCTGATCATCGTCCATCCCGAAGCCGGCTATCACGACATCCGTCGCATCAGCCAGGCTCAATACGACCGTTACGCTGCCGCACGCGGGTTCACGCCTGAAGAAGCGCGGCTTTATCTGTCCCATCTGCTATGAGAATCATCGACATGCTCCGGAGCGGCGCAGCTCCCTTCCCCTCTCTCGAAATCGTGCCGCCGATGAGCGGCATCGGCAAGGACCAGTTGCTGGAAAGCATCGCTCCGCTGATGGAATTCGCGCCGCGATACATCAACGTGACCACGCACCGCGACGAGATCCGTTTCGAACCGCAGCCCGACGGCAGCTACCGCCGCCGCATCGTCCGCAACCGCGTCAGCGCCGTAGCGGTCTGCGCGGCCATCCAGAGCCGCTATCCGGTGGAAGTGGTGCCGCACCTGATCTGCGCCGGAACGCCGGCCCACGAAACGGAAGCGCTGCTGCAGGATTTCAAGTTCATGGGCATCGAGAACGTGATGGCGCTGCGGGGCGACTCGCTCACCGGCGAGAAGCGCTTTACGCCCGATCCGGCCGGCTACGCCCATGCGAACGAGCTTGTTATGGCCATACGTTCCTTCGAGCGGGAGAATGGCGGTCATTTCTGCATCGGTGTCGGAGCCTATCCCGAGAAGCATTTCGAGGCGGCGAACATCGAGACGGACATCGAGAATCTCAAGCGCAAGGTCGACGCGGGAGCCGACGTGGTCATCACGCAGATGTTCTTCGACAACGCGGTGTTCTACCGTTTCGTGGACCAGTGCCGTGCTGCGGGCATCACGGTACCCATCCTGCCGGGCCTCAAGCCGCTGTCCACGGCGCGCCAGGTAGACCTGCTGCCGGAATCCTTCTCCATCGACATCCCGGTCGAGCTGACGGAAGCGATCCGGCAGGCCGGTGACGACAAGGAAGCCGTCTACCGCCTCGGCACGGACTGGTGCATCGCCCAGTGCCGCGACCTGCTCGCCCACGGCGTTCCCGCCATCCATTTTTACACTATGGGCAAGTCAAGGAATATTGTCGAGATTTTGCGCGCCTGCTTCTGACGCCTTATTTGAGAAAGACGAAGAAAACCGCCAGCACCAGGCAGGCGAAAGCGGCCAGGTGATTCCATTGAAGGGGCTGTCCCTTGAAGACGAACAGGACGATGATGGAGAAGACGGTCAGCGATATGACTTCCTGAATCACCTTCAGTTGCATCAGGTTGAACGGGCCGCCGTTGCCGTTGAAGCCGATGCGGTTGGCCGGGACGGTGAGGCAATACTCGAAGAAGGCGATGCCCCACGAGAAAAGGATGACGAGGATCAGCGGCCAGCCGGTCGAGATCTTCATTTCCTGCAGTTTAAGGTGCCCGTACCAGGCGAACGTCATAAAGATGTTGGAGCAGACCAGCATCAGGATGGTCCAGAGTGCTTGCATGGATTCTTTTTTTTCGGGGCGCAAAGATAGCAAGGAGATTGCAAGAGTGGCACAAAAATTGGTAAAAAATCGGTTGCTTTTGAAAAACCCTTATTCTTTTACGTAAATGGAAAAACTCAACAAACCCGCCATCCTGGTCGTCGACATGCTCAACGACTTCGTTACCGGCGCCATCGGGTGCGACCGTGCCCGTTCCATCGTTCCCGCCACCGCTTCCCTGCTCGATGCAGCGCGTGAAAAGGGCGTTCCCGTCATTTACTGCAACGATGCACACCGTCCGGGCATCGACCGTGAGCTCCAGATCTGGGGCGACCACGCCCTGGTCGGCACGCCGGGTGCACAGGTCATTCCTGAACTGACTCCGAAGGCATGCGACTACGTGGTTCCCAAGCGCCGTTACAGCGGTTTCTTCCAGACGGATCTTGACATCCTGCTCAAGGAGCTCGGTGTGAAGACTGTCGTCATCACCGGCCTGCACACCCACATGTGCTGCCGCCACACCTCTGCTGACGCCTACTGTCTCGGTTACGATGTGGTCGTCGCCAAGGAGGCCACCAACTCCTTCACCGAAGAAGATTATCTCGGCGGCCTGGCCTATCTGAAGACCTGCTACGGCGCCGACGCCTATACGAACGACGAGTTGATCGAAATGTTCTGATACTTTGCGCCCCAGGCGCAAAAATTACTTGATTTGCTCCCCGATCGGCATTTTTCCGCTGTCGGGGAGCATTTTTTTGATTATCTTTGTGGTTTAGTAAAGTCTATCGATGGAACCGATCAAACACGAATGCGGCATCGCCATGATCCGGCTGCTCAAGCCGATCGAATACTACAAGGAAAAATACGGAACAGAACGCTATGCGCTGAACAAGCTCTATCTGATGATGGAGAAACAGCATAACCGGGGACAGGAAGGCGCCGGCATCGCCAGCGTCAAGATCATCACCGACCCCGGCAACGAATACATGTTCCGCGAAAAAGCCCTCGGCAAAGATGCCATCACCAACGTCTTCTCCGAAGTCCACCGGCAAATCGAAGATACACCCGCCGGAGAACAGCGGCCTTTCATCGGCGAACTCTATATGGG
>LUZE01000071.1 GCA_001602845.1 Bacteroidales bacterium Bact_13
GGAAACGCCTCCGTGATATGTAAGTATCCCTCTTCCAGGTTCTTGTAATCCATCTTCTCCGACTCTTTGATCAGCGGGTATACGACGAATATCTGTCTCCCCAGCCCGATCTGCTGCCGCATGAAATTGTACAGGTCGCCCCGCCGGTTCTCCGTCCAGTGCACCGTCTCCACCGGCTTGCGGCCCGGTGGCAACTCGTCCAGCACCGATACGTCCAGGTCGCCGTAGAGCGTCATCGCCAGCGTCCGCGGAATCGGCGTCGCCGTCATTACCAGCACGTGCGGTGCGATGGCCGACTTCGACCACAGCTTCGACCGCTGCTCCACACCGAACCGGTGCTGCTCGTCGATGACCGCCAACGCCAGATTGCGGAACTGCACCGTGTCTTCGATCAGCGCATGCGTCCCCACGATGATCTGCACCGTCCCGTCCAGCAGCCCCGCATGGATCGCATCGCGCTCCTTCTGCTTCGTATTGCCGGTCAACAGCGCCACCCGTGCCCCGGACGGCGCCAGAAACTTTCGCATGCTGTTATAATGCTGATTGGCAAGCACTTCCGTCGGCGCCATCACACAAGCCTGATAGCCATTGTCGAGCGCCATCATCGCCGCCAGCACCGCCACCAGCGTCTTGCCGCTGCCCACGTCGCCCTGCAGCAGCCGGTTCATCTGCCGGCCACCCGCCACATCCGTCCGGATCTCCTTCAGCACACGCTTCTGCGCCCCTGTCAACGGGAACGGCAACGCCTCGTAGGTCTTGTTGAAATAGTCGCCGATGCGCCGGAACACCACCCCGCTCTCCGCCCGCATCCGGATGCTCTTCTGCCGCAGCAGCGAAAGCTCGAGATAGAAGAGTTCCTCGAACTTCAGCCGCCGCTGCGCCCGCTGCAACTCCTGGATCGAACCCGGGAAATGGATGTTCTGCAGCGCGAAAGCCAGCGGCGCAAGGTGCTTCTGCTCAAGGATATACTCGGGCAGCGTCTCTTCCAGCGTGCCGAGCACACGGTCGAGCAACGCAGCCATGGCCTTTTCGAAGAACTTGTTGGTGATGCCCGCGGCATGCAGCTTCTCCGTGCTCGAATACACGCCCATCATCACGCCCAGCTGCGAGAGCCGCTCCTCCGTGGCCAGGTCCACCTCCGGATGGACGAGGTTCCAGCTCTTCCCGAACACGGAAGGCTTCCCGAACACCACGTACTCCGGCCCGACCTGCAACTTGTCTTCCATCCACTTCAGGCCCTTGAAGAACACCAGGTCGATCGTGCCCGTGCCGTCGGTGAATTTCGCCACCAGGCGCTGCGCACGCCCCTGCCCCACTTTCTCCACGCGGGTGATGCGGCCGCGGAGCTGGATGTAGGCCGTCGAGGAGTCGATCTCCCGGATGCCATAGAAGCGCGAGCGGTCTACATAACGGAACGGGAAGGTGTAGAGCAAGTCGCGGAACGTGCTGACGCCCAACTCGTTTTTGAGGAGCTCGGCCCGCTTCGGGCCCACGCCCGGCAGGAACTTGATATCACTGTCCAGAATCTGCGGCATATACAAATATAAGGATTTTTTGTATCTTGCGAGAAATTTAGTGAATCAGAAGCATTATGGCAAAAGATAGAATCGTTGTCGGCATCACGCAAGGCGACACCAACGGAATCGGATACGAAGTCATCATCAAGGCGCTCTCCGACGCGCGCATCCTCGACAATTGCATCATCATCCTGTACGGATCCTCTCGCTTCTTCGGCATTTACCGCAAGTTTCTGCCTGAAATCGAGCAGATTGCGACCAATGTGATCAACAGCGCGGAAGACGCCCGCACCAAGCGCATCAACATCATCAACGCCGTGCCCGAGAGCATGGCCATGGAGATCGGCCAGCCGACCACCGACGGTGCGAAGGCCGCCATCCTGGCCCTCAAGGCCGCCGTGGCCGACGCCAAGCGCGGCGCCATCGACGCCATCGTCACCGCCCCGTTCAACAAGCACACCGTGGCGGAACAGGGCTTCGGCTTCCCGGGCCACACCGAGTATCTCATCCACGAGTTCGAGCGCGAAGACGGCCTGATGTTCCTCATCTCCGAGAACCTGCGCGTGGGCGTGGTCACCAACCACCTCCCCATCTCGAAGGTCAGCGCGGCCATCAACATCGACACGATCCTCAGCAAGCTCCGCCTGATGAACGATTCGCTCCGCCGCGACTTTGGCTTCATCAAGCCCAAGATCGCCGTGATGGGCCTCAACCCGCACGCCGGCGACGGCGGCTCACTCGGCACCGAGGAGATCGACACCATCATTCCCGCCATCCAGCTGGCCAACAAGGAGGGCATCCTCGCGTTCGGCCCCTACTCGCCCGACGGCTTCTTCAGCACCCACATGCAGAGCAACTTCGACGCCGTGCTGGCCATGTACCACGACCAGGGGCTTATCCCGTTCAAGGCACTGGCCTTCGACAGCGGCGTGAACTTCACGGCCGGGCTGCCAATCGTCCGCACGTCGCCCGACCACGGCACGGGCTACGACATCGCCGGCAAGAACAAGGCCTGGTCCGGGCCAATGCAAAAGGCCATCTTCGCGGCCATCGACCTGAGCCTGAACCGGCGCAAATACGTTGAAATTCACGCCAATCCGCTGGAGGAGCGGCGTTTCGAGGGTCCCCGGCGCGAAAAGACCATCCTGCCTGAATAGTTTTTCATGACACGACAGCCCATCAGACTCTACACCGACGGCGCCTGCAGCGGCAATCCCGGGCCGGGCGGCTTCGCTGCGATCCTGCAGTGCGGCTCGCTCGAGAAGGTGATTTCGGCGGGCTATGCCTCCACGACGAACAATCGCATGGAGTTGCTGGCCGTGATCACGGGCCTGGAGGCGATCCGCTGGGACCGGGCGGAAGTGACGGTCTGGAGCGACTCGTCCTACGTAGTGGATGCGGTCGAGAAGGGCTGGGTGTTCAGTTGGGAAAAGAAGGGCTTTGCGAAAAAGGCGAATGCCGACCTGTGGACGCGTTTTCTGGCGGTGTACCGTCGGCATCAGGTGCGGTTCGTCTGGATCCGCGGGCACAACGGGCATCCGGAAAACGAGCGCTGCGACCGGTTGGCGGTCGCAGCGTCGCAAGGGTCTGACCTGTTGGTTGACAGCGGATATGCGTCAGCCGGCACGGGGCTCTTGTCAGTCGTTGGTCCGGAGGAAGCGTAGCGCCTTCAACATCCAGCGCGGCAGGGGTTTATGGTCGTCGCGCTTGTGGAAATCGAGATAGATTCCCCATTTTTTCATGATCGGAATCCGGAAGGTTTCGACGAACTCGATAAGGGTTCCGTCGGGGTCTTCGATATAGGTGAAGTGGCCGTCGGCATCGCCCATGGCGAAATCCACGCCGCTGTCGCAGACGAACGGATGGCCGGCTGCCTGGCAGTCGCGTTCGACGGCATCCATATTCCGGACATCGAAGCAGATCTGGATATAGCCGGGATCTCCCCAGTAACGGTTTTCATAGATCTTGACGACGGGTGCCTCGAGGGCCTGGACGAGTTCGAGATGCGAGGGGCCCATCAGCGGGGACAGCGGGCCTTCGAAGGGTTTGGAGCGTTCGATCAGGACGCGGCGGATCTTGCGGTCGCCGCCGGGGATGCCGTTCATATCATCGAAAATGCCGGTCTTGTCGGCGCATACGACATCGAAGCCAAGCACTTTGCCGTAGAAGTCGATGGACTTGTCCATATCGCTGACGCCGAGGACGGCGCCGCCGGTGCCGCCGGTGGTGAAGTCTTTCGTTATCGTGAAGATTTCGTCGGCTTGTTCGATTTCGAGGATATTGTCCCAGGGGTCGGACATATAGAAGTGTTCGAGGCCGGCGAAGGATTGGCTGGGCGCGGTCAGGAGGCGGAGGCCTTCGCGGGAGAAGCGGTCATAGGTAGCTTTGACGTCGCGGCTTTTGATTTTGGCGATGAAGATGCCGAGGTCGCCGAGCATGGGTTGCTGCGGGGGATAATTGAGTTCGCGGCCGCGGGGTTCCCAAATCTCCAGGCCGCCGCCGCCCTGAAGGTTGACGGCGAGGATGGCGAAGCGAGGCTGGGGCTTACCGCCAGTATAGGGCAGCATCCGTTCGGCAACGCCTTCTGCGGCGACCACCGGGATATCGATGCCAAAGTGTTTCCGATACCATTTCCACGATTCATTGGCGTCCTTCACGCCCACGCCCACCTGCTGCAGGCCACAAATGACTTTCTCTTTCATTGTTTCGATCGTTTAACCTACAAATATAATCATTTTCTCGTCATGCCCGCCACCTCGTTTGCGCACCGGGATGGGAAGATTTGTATGGAAGTTTGCTGGAAGATCCGTTGGATGTTTAGATTTTTTGTATCTTCGTTTTCAGATGCCCGGTCAAGCCGGGCATGACAACGGTGGCGCACCGACGTTGTCGTGCCAATGACGGTGCGCCAAAGTCGGAGCCGGGCATGACAAAGAGGGTTATGTAAAGATATGGAACGTTTGACGAAAGACGAGGCGTTGCGGATGTATCGGGAGGCGCCGTTGGCGGAGTTGTGCCGGCGGGCGCAGGCCGAACGGTACCGCCATGTGCCCGAACGCCGCGTGAGCTACCAGATCGACCGCAACGTCAATTATACCAACGTCTGCCTCTCCGGCTGTAAATTCTGTAACTTTCATTGCCGCCCTGACGAGCCCGAAAAGGCTTATACACTGTCGATTGAAGATTATCTGCCGAAAATCGCCGAATTGAAGGCCCTCGGCGGAGACCAGTTGCTGCTGCAGGGAGGCCTTCATCCGCGCTACGGCATCGAATGGTATGAGAAGCTGTTCCGGCGGCTGAAGGAGGCCGAGCCGTCGCTGCGGCTCAATGCACTGGGCCCGCCTGAGATTGCGCATATCGCGCGCATATCGCGGCTCAGCTACCGGGAGGTGCTCGTACGTTTGCGCGCCGCCGGTCTTGACACGCTGCCCGGTGCCGGCGCAGAGATCCTTTGCGACCGCGTGCGCCGCTTCCTGTCGCCCGCCAAACCTTCGGCGCAGCAATGGCTTGACGTGATGCGCGAGGCGCACGCCCTCGGCATGAGCACGACGGCCACAATGGTTTATGGTCATATTGAGACGCTCGAAGAACGCATCGACCATCTGCTTGCCTTGCGCGCTTTGCAGGATGCGCGGCCGGCCGATACGCCCGGCTTCCGCGCCTTCATCTGCTGGCCGATGCAACTCGCCGGAACCGAGCTCGAACGGCTCGCCGCGGCTGGTCTGCTGCCCGACGGCATTACACTGCCGGGAGAACACTCATGGGTGGCCAACCCCGCCAGCCGTTGGAGCCCGGACGAAGAATTCCTGCGCACCGTCGCCATCGCCCGGCTCGTGCTCGATAACGTCGACCATATCCAGGCATCGTGGCTTACCGTCGGCCTGACCACCGGCCTGCGCGCCCTCGAGGCCGGCGCCGACGACATGGGATCCATCATGATTGAAGAGAACGTCGTCTCCGCCGCCGGCGCCCATAATTCGCTGCTGGATACCGGATTACAATGTTCTAGTCTCCAAAACCCTGCGGCCGCCCGCGCCTTGCGCGACGCCATCGCCTCCGCCGGCTTCACCCCCTGGCTCCGCGACCAAAAATATAATCCCCGATAGTCCTACCCCGACCATATTCGGAGCGCCCATTCCGTCATGCCCGGCCCCGACCGCATCACTCGTCATGCCCGGCTTGACCGGGCATCTGAAATCTTCGGCGCCGCCCCTCAAAAGCCGATTCCCGTCCGCGAAAGGCATCGTATAGATGAATCATCCCTCGGACCTGACGGCGGCGCCTCATGCCGCCGCCAGGACGGGAGAAAAGCGCAAAGACTTTCCCGCCGACGTGAAAGATTGCGACCGTACTTTCACGTCGACCCGGGAAAATAGCGATTTGCGACCGATATTGCCTGGCGACGTGAAAATAATGCAGGATTCTTTCACGTCGGCCAAGAATTAGTGCGTCCGTTGCAGCGGTTTTCTCCCGTCACGACGCTGCGGGATAAAGAGGGTCCCGCAGCGCCTGCCGAGGAAAACCGCACAGATGGCGCGCCACATATATCAGATGCCCGGTCAAGCCGGGCATGACGAAAGGGGTGCACCTATAGAGAGGCGCCAACGAGGGTGCGCCAATGGCGGTGCGCCAACGAGGGTGCGCCAACGAGGGTGCGCCGACGGCGCTGCGCCAACGATGACTACAGTTTGAAGGAGTCCTTCAGCTGGGTGGTTTTGTTCATGATGAGGTGCGAAGGCGTGGAGTCGGGGTCGCGCTTGAAGTAGCCGACGCGCTCGAACTGGACGGCCAGGTCGCCGGGATCGTCGAGGAGCGCGGGCTCGGCCCAGCCGGTGCGCACGATCAGGCTCTCCGGATTCAGGAAATCCTTGTAATCCTTGTCGCACGGCACCTGCGACATGTCCTCCAGCGTGAATAGACGGTCGTACAGCCGGCACTCGATCTCCTTGGCGAACGCCGTCGACACCCAGTGGATCGTACCCTTGACGGAACGCCACTGCCCCGATGCCGGATGCGTCGTGGGATCGTACGTGCAGCGCAGCTCGACGACCTTTCCGGAAGCGTCTTTGATGACTTCCTCGCACTTGATGATGTAGGTGTATTTCAGGCGCACCTCCCCACCCGGCCGCAGCCGGAAATACTTCTTCGGCGCATCTTCCATGAAGTCCGCCCGGTCGATCAACAGCTCGCCCGTGAACGGCACGCGACGCTTCGGCCCGTCCGGCGCAGCAGGATTGAGCGGCGCCTCGAACCACTCCACACGCCCCGGCTCCCAGTTCGTCAGCACGACGCGGATCGGGTCGTCCGACACCACCATATAGCGGTTGCTGCGCTCGTTAAGATCCTGGCGCACACAGTATTCCAACAGCCCGATGTCCATCAGCTGGTCGCGCTTCGACACACCGATCTTCTCGCAGAACATCTTCAGCGCTTCGGGCGTGTAACCGCGACGGCGCACGCCGCAGAGCGTCGGCATGCGGGGGTCATCCCATCCCGAGACGATGCCCTTCTCCACCAGTTCCAGCAACTTGCGCTTGCTCATCAGCGTGTAGGTGAGGTTGAGCCGCGCGAACTCGTACTGGTGCGAGGGATAGATGCCCAGCGTCTCGATGAACCAGTCGTAGAGCGGGCGGTGTATGTCGAACTCCAGCGTGCAGATGGAGTGCGTGATGTGCTCGATCGAGTCGCACTGGCCGTGCGTGTAGTCGTACATCGGGTAGATGCACCACTTGTCGCCGGTGCGGTGATGATGTGCGTGCTTGATGCGGTAGAGGATCGGGTCGCGGAACATCATGTTGGGATGCGCCATATCGATCTTCGCACGGAGCACCTTGGCACCGTCCGGATAGACACCCGCCTTCATCTCGCGGAAGATGCGGAGATTCTCCTCGACGCTGCGGTTGCGCCACGGCGAATCGGTGCCGGGCGTCTCGACCGTGCCGCGGTTGACGCGGATCTCTTCGAGCGTCTGGTCGTCGACATAGGCCAGGCCGCGCTCGATGAGCTGCTCCGCCCACTCGTAGAGCTGGTCGAAATAGTCCGATGCGTAGCGCTCTTCAGCCCACTGGAAGCCGAGCCACTTGATGTCCTCCTTGATGGCGTCCACGTACTCGACATCCTCCTTCGTGGGGTTGGTGTCGTCGTAGCGGAGGTTGGTCTTGCCGCCGTACTTGATGGCCAGTCCGAAGTTGATGCACAGGCTTTTGGCGTGGCCCAGGTGGAGGTATCCGTTCGGCTCCGGAGGGAAACGGGTGATGATGCTGTCGAACTTTCCGGCCGCGAGGTCCGCCTCGATGATCTCCTCGAGGAAATTGTTTTTCTTCTCTTCTTCCATGGGTGCGGGTTGTTTGAAGTCACAAATATAGGAAAAAATCACTATCTTTATTGCTTAAAACCGAACCATACCATGCTGAAATCGATGACGGGCTACGGCAAGGCCGAATGCCGGCTGGGCCCCGACAAATATCTCGTAGAAATCCGCTCGGTCAACGGAAAGACCGCCGACATCACCTTCAAGACCCAACTCATCCCCCGCGACAAAGAGCCGGAAGTGCGCAAGTACCTGGCCGACAAGCTCGGCCGCGGCAACATCGACCTCTTCATCACGGTCGAGCGCAGCGAAGGCGCCGCCACCAAGCAGATCAGCCGCGACAACCTGCTGGCCTACTACGACCAGCTTCAGAAGGCCGTCCACGGCACGGACCTCGAATGCTGCGAGCCCGACACCCTGCTCGCCGCGCTCATGCGCCTGCCCGACGTACTGGAAACCCGCAGCACCGAACTCTCCGAAACGGACTGGAACCAGCTCTACGCCGCCATCCGCAGCGCAGCCGACGCCCTCGACGACTTCCGCCGCCGCGAAGGTGAGAGCCTGCGCCGCGACGTCCTCGGCCAGGTCGACAAGATTGAATCGTATATCCCTGAGGTAGAGCGCTATGAGCGCGAGCGCATCACCGCCATCCGCGAGCGCATCGAAGCCCGCCTCCGCGAAATCGCCGCCTCACCCGACGCCAACCGGCTCGAGCAGGAGATGATCTTCTACCTCGAGAAACTCGACGTCAACGAGGAGAAGGTGCGCCTGCGCCAGCACTGCCGCTACTTCCGCGAAACCGTGGAAGAAGAGCCGCTGCCCGGCCGCAAGCTCGGCTTCATCGCCCAGGAGATGGGCCGCGAGATCAACACGCTCGGCTCAAAAGCCAACCACGCCGAGATCCAAAAATGGGTGGTCAAGATGAAGGACGAGCTCGAAAAAATCAAAGAACAATCATTAAATATCCTGTAATATGAAGAGATTCCTTACTGTGCTGGCGGTGCTCCTGCCGCTGCTGGCCTTTGCAGACAGCCAGGAAGCCCGTCTGCTCCGCTTCCCCGCCGTGGGCGGCAACAACATCGTCTTCACCTATGCCGGCGACCTCTACCGCGTGGACATCAACGGCGGCATGGCGCAGCGCCTCACCTCGCACGTGGGCTATGAGATGTTCCCGCGCATCTCGCCCGACGGCAAGACCGTGGCCTTCACCGGGCAGTACGACGGCAACACCGAAGTCTACACGATTCCCGTGACGGGCGGTGAACCCACCCGCGTGACATACTCCGCCCTTGTGAGCCGCGACATGGTCGGCGAGCGCATGGGCCCGAACAACATCGTGATGTGCTGGACGCCCGACGGAAAGCAGATCGTCTATCGCAGCAAGACCCACAATTTCAGCGGCCTGCGCGGACAGCTCTGCAAGGTCGGCGTGAACGGCGGCCCGGCCGAGGAGATCCCCACCTCCGAGGGCGGCTTCTGCAGCTATTCGCCCGACGGCAAGCAGCTGGCGATGAACCGCATGTTCCGTGAGTTCCGCACCTCGTGAGTTCCGCACCTGGAAATACTACCGCGGCGGCCAGGCCGACGACATCTGGATCAACAAGGTCGGCACCACGAAACTCGAGAAGATCACCGACACCGACGCACAGGACATCTTCCCGATGTGGATCGGCGACGAGATCTACTTCCTCTCCGACCGCGACCGGACCATGAACCTGTTCGTCTACGACACGAAAAAGAAGGAAACCCGCAAGGTCACGGACTTCACCGAATACGACTGCAAGTTCCCCTCCTTCAGCCAGCAGTACGTGGTCTTCGAGAACGGCGGCTACATCTACAAATACGACGTCAAGACCCGCAAATGCGAGAAGGTGACCATCTTCCTCGAGAGTGACAACATCTACGGCCGGCCCGAATACAAGAATGTCGGGAACCAGATGTTCTCGTTCGACCTCTCGCCCGACGGCGAGCGGGTGCTCATCATCGCGCGCGGCGACCTCTACTCCCTCCCCGCCCGCCGCGGCCCCGTGTACAACATCACGCAGTCGTGCGGCGCCCACGAGCGCGAAGGCCGCTGGAGCCCCGACGGCAAGCGCATCGCCTACATCTCCGACAAGGACGGCGAGTATCAGATTTATGTGGCACCGTCCAATGACATGACCAACGCCAAGGCCCTCACGCACTTCAAGGACGGCTATCCGTCCGGCCTGCAGTGGAGCCCCGACAGCAAGTCGCTCTTCTTCAGCACGCTGGACCGCGAGATCTATCGCGTCGACGTCGAATCCGGCTCGGCGAAGGCCATCATCCAGGGCCAGACCGGCAGCCCGCGCGGCTTCACCATTTCGGCCGACGGCACCTGGGCCGCCTACACGATGGACCTCGAAAACGACATGACGGCCGTCTATCTCTATGAGATGGCCTCCGGCAAGTCGTTCCAGGTGACCGACCGCTGGTATCCCTCTTCGAGCCCGCTCTTCTCGCAGGACGGCAAGTACCTGTTCTTCACCTCCTCCCGGCAGCTGCAGTCGCAGTACTCGCGGGTGGAGTGGAACGCCTCGTACAACATGAGCGACTACGTGTTCGTCGTGCCGCTGGCCAAGGACACGCCCGACCCGACGACGCTCGGCAACGATGATTATGGTGTCAAGCCGGCTGGCGCCCCCGGTAAGGGCGCACCCGGCGTCACCCCCGGCTCCGACCGGGGGTCTAAGCCCATGAAGGTCGACACCGACGGCATCGGCCAGCGCGCCAGCGTGCTGCCGCTGCCCGCCGGCCGCTACCGCCTCATCCTCGCCGAAGGCGACAAACTGTACTACAGCTCCTTCGGTGGCGGCATGCCCGCCGGCGCGCCC
>LUZE01000072.1 GCA_001602845.1 Bacteroidales bacterium Bact_13
CGGACCATGGGCTCAAGCACGTTGTCCTCTATGCTGGTATGGCGGTCCAGATCCTGTTGCAGGGCATAGATCGACATCAGGATGCCGATGCGGCGGTTCGCATCGCAACTGTCAGGCAGCGATTTCATGATCAGGTTCTTCAGGTCGGAGAGCGTCTCGTGTATCTGGGAATGGTTCTCTTCGAAGCGGTCGATCGTGAAGCTGGTGTTCCGGTATCCGAGGATCAGTTTCTCAACGTAGGGGATGACGGATTGTTCCTCGACGGCGAAATGCTTCTCCAGCTCCCGGCGGAAGTCCGCGAGGAACTTGCGGATGACGCGCTTTTGCGTATCGGTGCAGGGGATGATGAGCTCTTCCAGGTCAGCTGCGAGCCTGACCAGCGCATCCTTGATATAATAGTCATGCGAGTTGTGCAGGTAGCGGAGTACGTCCTGCACGCGGCAATTGCGAAGCATGGCGGCCGTCGGGCGGAATTTCGGATCGGAGTACACTTCGCAGAGGAGCAGGAACGTGTCGGGGTCGATGCCGCGTTCGAGGCACAGGCTCTCCACGGTCCGTTCCCCGAAACTGCGGTCGATTCCCATACGGACGCACAGCGTAAGCAGATGGAAATCCTCTTCCACCAGCTCTGCCATTTTTGCCTTGTTTCTATGTTTCAACATATCGGTTCCGGAATTCATTTTTGCAAAAATAACAAATATTCACTATTTTTGGATGTTAAATTAATACTGACTAAACCATTCCGACATGACACGAGAAAACGTGTTTGAAGGGCTCAAGGAGATTCTCTCCGGCGTGAAACCCAAACTTGACCAATCCAAAATCAGTTATGAAAGCAAGCTTGTAAACGACCTCGGCATCGATTCGCTTTCGATGCTGCTGCTCTCGCTTGCTGCCGAAAACAAATTCAATATGCAGTTCGATCCCCAGGCGCCGGCCTTCGTGACGGTAGGCGACGTCTGCGACTATATTTTGAAGGCAATATCCAATTAACCATTATTTAAGTTACTGAATATGAATAATTACTTTTCCAACATGGTGGCGGCCGAGGACATGCGGCGGCTGTCCTATATACCGACTGTACCTGAATTCGTGGAATGGATCGGACGGGAATTCGCCGATCTTCCGGCTCTTTCCGACCTGGCCCATACGCTGACCTATGGCGAGATGTGCGAACGCATCGCCCGCCGTCGTGCTTTCATCGAAGGACTCGGGCTGCAGAAAGGGGCGCATATCGCCGTACTCGACCGGAACAGCCAGGATGCCATCGAGTTGTTCCTGGCCATCACGAGCGCCGGTTACGTGGCGATGATGTTCCCGACTTCCCTTCCGGAGATGGCCATTATCGGCTGCTGCATGAAATTCGACATCGCGGCCCTCTTCGTCCGTGACGAATTCGCGCCGCTGTGCACCAAGTTGCAGGGCGTGAAGGTCGTGCCGGCATCCAGCATCGCCGATACGCCGGCTCCCGTCGCCGTAGTGGACAAGGAGCAGCCTGCAGCCATCTTCTTCACCGGCGGTACAACGGGCGCGCCGAAGGGCGCCATCCTGAGCCACCGTGCGCTGATGCGCGGCAGCTTCAACGCCGTCTACAAGCCCGGCAAGGTCATCGGTGTGCACCGTTACATCGCCCTGCTGCCTTTCAGCCACGTTTTCGGCCTGATCGCCGGTACGATGGGCTGCTTCTACACTGGCAACCTCATGCATACCTGCGAGGATATGAAGGCGACCATCGGAAAGCTCCCGGTCATCAAACCGACCATCCTGATCATTGTGCCCGGTATCTGCGACATCCTGGCCGGCCTTTGCAAGATGTACGGCCCGCAGTTCCTGGGCGGCCAGCTCCGCATGATCATTTCCGGTGCCGCCAACGTGCCGCCGCGCCTGGTTTCCATCTTCTCCAAGATGGGCGTTGAATTCTGCTTCGGCTACGGCCTGACGGAAGGTGCGAACCTGACCTCCGCCAATGCGGACGCCCTGACGAAACCCACTTCCATCGGCAAGGTCTATCCTGAACAGGAATTCCGTATTGTCGACGGGGAACTGTGGCTCAAGGGCGACAACATTTTCTCCGGCTACTACAAGGATCCCGAGAATACGAAAGCCGCTTTCAGCGAGGACGGATGGCTCCGGACCGGCGACCTGGTGCGCGTGGACGAAGAAGGCTTCCTTTACATCGTGGGGCGCATCAAGAACCTGATCATCCTGGCCAACGGCGAGAATGTGAGCCCGGAAAGCCTGGAAGAGCCCTTCTACGCAGATGCTTGCGTGCGTGACGCCATGGTCCACGAGGTCGAGATGAACGGCGAACGGGTCATCGGCATCGAGATCCTTCCGCAGATGCCGGCCTTTGACGGCAAGTCCTGGGAAGAAGTTGAAGCATACATGCAGGCACTCGTGGAGAAAGTCAACGCGACCCTTCCTTCTACGCACCGCATCATGAAAGTCACGGTCCGCAAGGAAGACTTCAAGCGTACCGGCAGCATGAAAGTGGCCCGGAACTAAGCCCAGATCAGCAATCCTGTACAGATGATGGCGCCTGAGACCACAAGGTCGATCAGGCAGTAACCCATGATGTCCTTCGCGTTCAGTTTGGCGATGGCCAGGGCGGGGATGGCCCAGAACGGCTGGATGAGGTTGGTCCAGGCATCGCCCCAGGCGATAGCCATGCCCGTCAGGCCCGGATCCACGCCCAGGTCGGCGCCGGCCGTGAACATGATGGGCGCCTGGATGGCCCAGTGACCGCCGCCCGAAGGGACGAACATGTTCAGGATGGCTGCGCAGAGGAAGGTGAACAGGGGATAGGAGGTCGGCGTCGAGATGCGGATGCAGGCGTCGCTGATGACGGTACCCAGGCAGATGCCCGACTTGCCGACGCCCATGATGATGCCCATGATGCCCGCGTAGAAGGGGAACTGCAGGATGATGCCCGAAGCGCCCGATGCCGCCTTCGTGAAAGCGTTCACATAAGCCTGCGGCGTCTTGTGCAGGATGACGCCCAGGAAGAGGAAGATCAGGATCACCGTATTGAGGTCGAGCGAGCCGCCGCGGAAAAAGAGCTTGATGACGACATAGGAAAGGCCCAGCAGGGAGATGATCCAGCTCAGGAGCCGGCTGCTCTCCATCTTTTCCGCAGGGGTTTCAGGCTTTCCGACCGGCTTCACGGGATCGTCCTGCAGCAGCAGGGGATCGACCATCAGCACCTGGTTTCCCTTGGGGTGCATGAGCGTGTTGACCAGCACCAGCGCGATGATGACCAGGGCCACCATGACAAGGTTGTGCGGGTCAAGGATGGTCTGGGAGATAGGGACGGGGTTGGTCAGTGCGCCGCGCGTGATCTCTTCCAGCCCGTTTCCGGGCGTGGCCATCGTCAGGGGAATGGATCCCGAGATGCCAGCGTGCCATACGACGAAACCGCTGTAGGCCGAGGCGATGAGCAGGCGGTAGTCCACTCCGC
>LUZE01000073.1 GCA_001602845.1 Bacteroidales bacterium Bact_13
AGTCCTCCAACCAGCACTGCATCGCTTCGTATGCAGGCGGTAACGGCGGCGGTGAGGGCCAGTCGATGGCCGGCAACCTCTCCACCCTGAAGGCTTGGATCTGCCAGGACGGCAAACCGTACTCCTCCTCGACCGTCGAGAACGTCAAGAGCTGGAGACTCCAGGATATGGTGGTCACCCGCGACGCTCGTTTCGAGTCGACCTTCTGGGATGAGCCCCGTTCCTCCGCGACGGGCCTCTATGTCGAGAAGTTCATCGACCGTACCGGTCTGACCTACGGTGTGGACGGCGCTCCGGCTTGCCCGGCATGCTACGCTTCCTGCACCAACGAGAACGGCTATCCCTGCGTCCGCTACTCCGAGACCGTCCTGAACTGGCTCGAGGCGAAGGCTGAGCTCGCCGAGCACTTCGGCGGCCCGGCTGTCACGCAGTCCGACATCGACCGTTCGATCAACGCCATCCGTACCCGTCCGCTCGACGCACAGGCTATCGCCAAGGGCGTCAAGCAGACCGCTCCGCTCCAGCTTTCCTGGCTGCAGGGTTCGGCAGGTGAGAACTTCGACCCGGAACGTACCTCCGCTCCGCAGAAGGCCTGCCACTCCTACGCTGTCACCGGCAAGTTCGTCAGCCCGCTCCTTTGGGAGATCCGCCGCGAGCGCCGCATGGAATTCTTCATGGAGCAGTACCGCGTGCTTGATATCCGCCGCTGGGGCCAGATGGAGCTCATGCTCGGTGCCAACAACCCCGACCTCCTCGTCGGCGGCTGGGTGGAACTCGACAAGAGCCAGCAGCTCACCAAGCGTAAATACAACCTCCTTGTCAAAGGTAACGTCAATGTCGTGAGTGTCAAGCACATTGCCGGTTACAACGACAAGGGCCAGCTTGAGCTGGGCGACCGCATCTTCTTCAACGGTACGTTCGACGACAAGAACGTCTACGTTTCCGGCAACAAGGAGGAGATGTGCGGCTTCCTGATCCCGCAGAACATCAAGGACCGTGACCCGCTGAACGTGGATGTCCGCAACTACCTCGAGCCGATCTGCACCGACGTCTTCCGTCAGTACATCGACAAGAACGAGGCTACCGGCAAGAACTACACGCTCTATCAGAACCCGGGTTGGCCGACGATGGACGACATGAAGTAAACCTTACTTCTAATTCTGAAAAGAGCCGCTCTCGTGAGCGGCTCTTTTTTTACGTCATGCCCGACTTGATCGGGCATCTTTTATTATCTTTGCGACGTGAAAATCGGGAACATAGACCTGGGAGAGCGGCCGGTGCTGCTGGCGCCGATGGAAGACGTGACGGACGCCTCGTTCCGCTACGTGTGCAAGCAGTACGGCGCCGACATGATGTACACCGAGTTCATCTCGTCGGACGGCCTGATCCGCGATGCCGTCAAGACCATCGCCAAGATGCAGGTCACCGATTTCGAACGTCCCATCGGCATCCAGATCTACGGGCACATCCCTGATGCGATGGTGGAGGCGGCCGTCCGCGCCGAAGAAGCACATCCCGACCTGATCGACATCAATTTCGGCTGCCCTGTGAACAAGATTGCCCGTCGCGGTGCGGGCAGCGGCATGATGCGCGAACCCGACAAGATGGTCGAGATCACGCGCCGCGTGGTCGAGGCGGTGAAGCTGCCCGTCACGGTCAAGACGCGCCTGGGCTGGGACGAGGACAGCAAGATCATCGTCGAGCTGGCCGAACGCCTGCAGGACGCAGGCATCGCAGCCCTGACCATTCACGGGCGCACGCGCGCGCAATTATATAAAGGTAGTGCGGACTGGACGCTGATCGGCGAGGTCCGGCGCAATCCGCGCATGCACATTCCCATCATCGGCAACGGCGATATCACCACGCCCCAGGAGGCGAAGGAGGCCTTCGACCGGTACGGTGTCGACGGCATCATGATCGGAAGGGCCAGTTTCGGCCATCCCTGGATTTTCCGGGAGGTGAAGCATTATCTCGCGACCGGCGAACTGTTGCCGCCCATGAGCGTACGTGACC
>LUZE01000074.1 GCA_001602845.1 Bacteroidales bacterium Bact_13
TTGTGGTCCTTCTTGTTGGCCTTGAGGTGCTCGGTCAGATGAGCGATACGGTAGGAAAACAAAGCAACCTGACTCTCAGGCGAGCCGGTGTCAACATTAGACTTTCCGTATTTGCCGAAAATCTCTTGCTTCTTGTCTGCGTTCAAATACTCTGACATATTGCAAAAAATTGTTTAAAGGGCTGCAAAGGTAAGGATAATTTTTAACTCTGCAACTTTTTATTGCACAATTATTTTGCAAGTGCGCTCAGTTTCTCGCAAAGCCCGTCGAGGCCGGTCAGCAGATCGGCGCCGATGCGGTTGTAGTATGTGCGGGCCTTCACGTCCTTGGCAGGATGGTTCACCTTGTCGAACAGGCTGTCAGCCAAATCGCTGGCTTCGTTGATAAGACCTTCCACTGCGGTGATGTCCTTCTCGGGGTGCAACATGGCGAACAGGAGGCAATCTTCTACGAAGTCGCCTACGAGGAATTCGATATCCTTCTTGATATCACGAAGATTCATATTTGTGTTGTTTTAAATTCGGCTGCAAAGATAGTAATTAAATGGAAATGATGCCGGGTTTTTTGGTCAGGCCAAGGCCGGGCTTGTCTTCGAGGGTGATGCGGCCGTCAACGAGCTTCATGCCGTTGAAGCAGTCGTTGCCCAGCAGGTAGTTGCCGTCGAGGTCGGCCCAGATGACCTTCGGGGAGATCTGCGCTGCCGCGGAGATGGCCACGGAGGTCTCGGTCATGCAGCCCACCATCAGTTTCATGTGGAGCTGCTCAGCCATCGTAATCATCTGGCGGGCTTCCCAGAGGCCCGTGCACTTCATCAGCTTGATGTTGATGCCGTGGAAGGCACCCTTCAGCTTCGGGATGTCATAGATGCGCTGGCAGGATTCGTCGGCCATCACGGGCAGGGGGCTGCGCTCGGTGATCCAGGCGGTCTCGTCGAGGCAGTACTTGCTCATCGGCTGCTCGATCATCTCGACGCCGCGCTCGGCCAGCCAGCCGATCATGTCGAGGGCGTAATATTTGTCTTTCCAGCCCTGGTTTGCGTCGATGACGATGGGACGGTTGTCGCGGGCGCGGATCAGGTTGATCATGCGCTTGTCTTCGGCTTCGCTCATGCCGAGTTTCACCTTGATGATCTTGTTCCACGAGGCTTCGGTGATCTTGGTGTTGACCATGTCGTCGCTGGCGTCGTAACCGATCGTGTAGCAGGTGTACGGCGCGTCTTTCGGGTTGAAGCCCCAGATCTTCCACCACGGCTGCCCGAAGATGTTGCCCACCAGGTCGTGCAGGGCGATGTCGATGGAGGCCTTGGCGGCTGTGTTGTTGGTCGTCAGCTTATCCACGGCGGCCATGATGTCCTCGATCTGGAACGGGTTGTCGAATTTCGGCAGGACGCTGTCCACGACCTTCTTGTAGAATTCGTGGCAGGAGGCCTGCGTTTCGCCCAGGTACGGCGGCATAGCGGCCTCGCCGTAGCCTTCATAACCGTCCCAAGTGAGGCGCGTGATGACGATGGGGGTGGTGGTGCGGGAGGAGCCCGAGATCGTGAAGGTGAACTTCATGATGCCCTGGAAGTCTTCCCAGGCCAGTTCCAGTTTCTTGCTGCCGGCTTTCTTTTTCGCTGCGCCTGCCGTGCGGGCGAACAGCTGCGAAGGGTGCCAGAGTGCGGCGCCGGCCGTCAGCAGGCCCGCCGTCTTCAAAAATGTTCTGCGATCACTCATATAGATAAAGAATTATTGTTTACTGATCAGATCCCCAAAAATAGACTCCGCTTTGCGCGATAGATACCACGCCCTTCCCGCAATCCTGGTTGCCGAGGATGCGGCAGGCACGGATCGGCTTGCGGCTGTAATAGTCCGGCTCGCCCTCGATCAGGCTGTTGATGCGCACGACCTGGGAGGAGTGGATGATCTTGCCGTCACCCATATAGATGGCCACGTGCGTAATCCTTTCCGGCTTCTCCTCCGTGGCTTCGCGGCCGAAGAACACCAGGTCGGCCGGCTGCAGGTTGTCGAGGCCTTCCGATACATCCACCGGCTCGCCGGTCTTGTACTGCTGGGACGCATTGCGGAGCAGCATGTAGCCGTTGAGGAAATAGACGCTCTTGGAAAAACCGCTGCAGTCTACGCCCTTGATCGAGGTACCGGCCCACAGGTACGGTACGCCGAGGAAGGTCTTGGCTGTTTCCAGGATCTGTTTCTGCGCAGCTTCCCGGGTGGCTTGCGCCGCGTCGGCAGGGATGATGGCCTTACGGCTGTCGACCCAGGCATGCAGTTCCGTTACGTCGGCCGTCGGAACGAAGGCCGTCTGTCCGGCGGGGAGGCGGACCTCGGTGAAACGTCCCTTGGTTCCGATCCGCTCGACGATGTCACCCCAGACGCCGTCGCTCACATGCTGTGCGTCCGGTGCCGGTGCATCGAGGAAAAATGTATAATAGGTGGAGACCACCACGCGGTCGGCTGCTTTCCACTCGTCAAGGCGGGACTGGTCGATGGGTACGATGGCCATCTCGTTGACCCAGGCCTTGTAGCCGTCGGGGGTTTCGATGTTGACCCAGTAACCGTTGTCATGGTAGTGGACCTTGACGGGCGTGCCCATCAGCGCCTGCGTGCCGAGCTCGGCGGAATACTCGGGATCTTCGCGCATGTTGATGACGGAAAGGGCGGCGAAGGCCAGTCCGTTTTCATCTTCTTTTTCGGGTTTCTCCCCGGCCGGTTTCTTCTCGGAAACCGTGCATCCCAAAGCGAGCAGGGCGCAGAGGGCATAGGTAAAAAAACGTTTCATTACGTGTAAAAATGACGGTTTACAACCTACAAATATAATAATTTTTTCATCCAATTTCGCCACAAAAAGCCTTCATTCGCCCCTGAATCGGGGCTTTTCGCCACAATCGCCCCAAGCATGCGAACCAGTTGGACGGGGATGGGCTATCTTTGCGGCGAAATTCATTAAAACCGAAAAAAAATGGAAAAAGCACAGATTGAAGAAAAAGTAATCGACATCATCTCCAACAAACTCGGTCTTCCGAAAGAGGAAGTAACTCCTGCAGCCAGCTTCACGATGGACCTTGGCGCAGACTCGCTCGATACCGTCGAGTTGATCATGGAGTTTGAGAAGGAGTTCGATCTGAAAATCTCCGATGAGGATGCAATGAATATCAAGACCGTCGCAGATGCTGTCGGTTATATTGCTTCCCGCCAGAACTAATCCGGATTAATTAATAAGAGTATCGCTACGAGGCGATGTGCCCCAAGCGTTCGGCGATCGCCTTGTAGTAGCTCTTGGAAACCGGAATCCTTTTGGCATCCGGATGGGTGAGTACCAGAAACGCCCTTGACTTTTCCCGCTTGAATTGGGAGACGTTGTCCACATTGACGATATAGGACCGGTGGCAACGGATGAGCGAAGTCCCTTCCAATTGTTTTTCCAGCCGCGCAGTGCGGCAGCGCATCAGGTAGTTGAGCAACTTGCCTTCCAGTACATACTGGATCTCTACATAGTTGTCCTGTGACGCGATGTAATAGATGGCTTTTGCCGGTATCGATATGCGCAGCACGCCGCCGAAGTCGTAGAAATGGATGATGTGGTCGGACCGCTCAGGCACGGGGTTCTCCGTGGCCAGTTGAAGCTTCAGGGCGTCCAGCTCCTCGGTCTTGGCCTTGTTGGCCGCCAGCAGCGTAAAGATCGTATAAGGTATCACCAGGATCATTCCCACGCAGAGGGAAGTGTGGAGTACGAGCCGGAACGTGAAGGGAATGTCGGTTTCAAACAAGCGGCGCGTGAACAGCAGATAGATGACGGCGATCAGGATGAACTCCACCAGGAACCAGAGCAGATATTTGCGGACGGTGATGGTGTGACGGATCTGGTAGATCATCAGCCCGATTTTGCTGAGCAGCAGGACACCGATGCCGGACAGATAGAAGAGGACGGTCGGCAGCACCACATCGGGTTTCAGCCCCAGCCAGATTGTTGAGGAGAAAGGGTGGTAGGAGAGCAGGAAAAGGAAGGAAAACACCACCACAAAGGCGACGGATTCCAACAGAAATCTTCTCTGCAACAGATATTTAGGTGCTTCCAATTCGTTTTGTTTTGGCGCCAAATTTACGAAATTTTATGAAATTACAGGATTTTCCGCCCCGGCGGAAATAAAAGATTATACACATGAAGATCATTGGAACAGGCAGTGCGCTTCCCGAAAAAGTCGTGACCAACGACATGCTCGCAGGATTCCTGAATACGAGCGACAGCTGGATCACCACACGCACCGGCATTCATACACGCCGGCTCCTGAGCATAGAGACGCTGGAAGACCTTGCCCTCAAAGCCGCCCGGGCGGCCATCGAATCGTCCGGCATCCAACCCGAAGATATCGATTATCTGATTTGTTCAAACGTGGCGAACAGCTATGTCTCGCCATCGCTGGGCAGCATGCTGCTATCCCCGCTGGGATGCTGCTGCCCTACGTTCGACCTGAACGGCGCCTGCGCCGGACTGGTCTACTCGCTCGACATCGCCGACGCTTTCATCAAGACGAAAAAGTACAGGAACATCCTGATTGTCGCCGCCGAGGAACCGTCCCGCTTCTGCAACTGGCACGAACGCGAGACCTCGGTCCTGTTCGGCGACGGCGCATCGGCCCTGGTCGTCACGGACGGCGAGGGATTCATGGACTTCCGCGTGACGGGCGATACCCATACCGACGTCCTGTACTACAAGCGTGCCCTCGAGTCCACGCCCTACGACCGCGTGGAGGATAAGACAGAGCCGCTGGTGATGCAGGGGCGGGAAGTGTTCCGGCTCGCCGTTGAGGCCAGTATCGAGGATGTGGACGTCCTGCTGGAGCGCAACGGCATGACCGGCGAGGACATCGACGTGTTTCTGCTCCATCAGGCGAACCTGCGCATCATCGAGTGCATCCGCGAGCATCTGGACCAGCCGCGCGAGAAGTTCCCGACCAACCTGCAGAACTATGGCAACACCTCTTCCGCGAGCATCGGCATCCTGATGGACGAGCTTTCGCGCGCCGGACAGCTCAAGGACGGTGCGACGCTGCTGCTCAGTTCGTTCGGCGGCGGTTTCGTCACGGGCGCCGCCATCCTGAAATGGTCTGGAATCCAGTATTAACCGATGAAAACCCTGCAAGATATGAAACGAGTAGTCATTACCGGAATGGGGTGCATTTCCCCGCTGGGCAACCACGTGGATACCCTGTGGGCCGGGCTTCTCAAGGGCGACTGCGCCATCGATTTCATCCATTCCCTGGATGCGACGGACCTGCCCGTTAAGATTGCTGCGGAAGTAAAAGATTTCAAGGCGGAAGACTACGGTCTCGACCGTTCCGTCATCCGCCACAATGACCGCTATGCGCTCTATGCGCTGGCGGCTGCGACAATGGCCATGCGTGACAGCGGCCTCGAAGTGGGCCGGGACGTGGATTCCACGCGCCTGGGCTGCGCCATCGGATCGGGCGTCGGCGGCATCCAGACCTTCTGCCGTGAGCATTCGTCCCTGCTGGCGAACGGCTCCCGCGGGGTTTCGCCGCTTTTCATTCCCGAGATGATCGCGAACATTGCCTCGGGCAACGTGGCCATCCTCTTCCACGCCGAAGGTCCCAACCTTCCCGTGGTCACGGCTTGTGCGACGGGCACGCATTCCGTCGGCGAGGCTTATCGCATGATCCGCGAAGGCCGGGCCGACGCGATGATCACGGGCGGAGCCGAGGCGGCGGTCTGCGAGATCGCCATTTCCGGTTTCGCCAACAGCAAGGCGCTTACCACGAGCGACGATCCGATGGCAGCTTCGCTGCCTTTCGACGCCCGCCGCAAGGGCTTCGTCATCGGCGAGGGTGCCGGCATCATGATTCTGGAAGACTATGACATCGCGCGCCGCCGCGGCGCACACATCTATGCGGAAGTGTGCGGCTACGGCAACAGTTGCGACGCGTACCACTATACCGCGCCCCGGGCTGACGCCAAAAGCGCGGCCAACTGCATCCGCTGGGCGCTCGAAGAAGCCGGGTACAAGGAAGGAGAGAAGATGTACATCAACGCCCACGGTACCGGCACTCCGCTCAACGACAAGGCGGAGACCCTGGCCATCAAGCAGGCCCTCGGCCTCGAAGCGGCGCACCGGGCCGTCATCAGCAGCACCAAGTCGATGACCGGGCACATGCTCGGCGCGACCGGCGCCATCGAGTTGATTGTCTGCGCCAAGACGCTGCAGGAGGGGAAGGTAGCCCCGACCATTCACCTCGACGAGCCCGACCCTGAATGCGACCTCGACTATACGCCGCACACCGCCCGCGATTTCAGCCCCGAAATCACCATCAGCAATTCATTCGGATTCGGCGGACAGAACGCCTGTGTGGCGCTCCGCAAGATCTAATCAGAAATAACAAAAATGAACAACATAATGGAAAGAGAAGAAATCAAGAACTATCTGCCCCACCGCGAGCCGATGCTGCTCGTCGACGATGTGTCGCTGGAGGGAAGCATCTGCACCGGACATTATACGATCCGCGGTGACGAATTCTTTTTGCAGGGACACTTCCCGGGCTATCCTGTCGTTCCGGGTGTCGTCCTGTGCGAGATCATGGGACAGTGCACCTGTGCGCTGCTGCTCGACGTGCTGCCCGGCCGACTGACTTTCTATGCAGGTTTGGACAACGTGCGTTTCAAGAACCAGGTTCGCCCCGGTGACACGGTCACCGTGACCTCCCATATCGCCGACCGCCGCGGCCTGACCTTCTTCATCGACGCAGAGGCCAGGGTGGACGGGAAGCTTTGTGCGAAGGGCCGCCTGATTTTCATGTTGGTCGATAAACCGGAAGAAAAATAAAAAACGATAACTATGTCATTCAAAATCGTAGTATTGGCGAAGCAGGTTCCCGACACGCACAATGTCGGGGCCGACGCCATGAATACGGACGGCACCGTCAACCGTGCCGCCCTGCCGACTGTTTTCAATCCGGAAGACCTCAAAGCCCTTGAGATGGCCCTGCAGGTCAAAGACCAGATGCCCGATGCGACGGTCACCGTGGTTACGATGGGTCCGCCCCGTGCCGCTGAAATCATCAAAGACGCCCGCAACCGCGGCGCCGACGACGGTTTTGTGCTGAGCGACGCCCGCTTTGCCGGTGCCGACACGCTGGCCACTTCGTATGCCCTTTCGCAGGCCATCCGCCAGCTGGGCAAGGTAGACTTGATCCTGGGCGGCCGCCAGGCCATCGACGGCGATACCGCGCAGGTGGGTCCGCAGGTGGCTGAAAAACTGGATATCCCCCAGGTTACGTATGCTGAGGAATTGCTTGCCATCGATGCGAAGAGCATCACCATCCGCCGCCGTCTGGAGCGGGGAACCGAATGCGTCAAAGCCCAGCTTCCCGTGCTGGTAACCGTCACATCGGCTGCCGCCGACTGCCGTTTCCCGAATGCGCACCGGATGATCCGCCTCTCCAAGGAGGAGGTCCGGATGATCAACGCCGACAGCATTGACGCTGAAATGGACCGCCTCGGCCTGAAAGGCTCGCCGACCAAGGTCAAGCAGATTGAAAACGTGGTGCTGGCGCACAAGGAGTCGGTCGTTCTGGAGCCCACCGAGGCTGCCCTGAGTGAACTCTCCGCGACGCTGATCAAAGAGCACATTTTGTAGGATCCGAAAAATCTAGGAATCGATGAATAACGTATTAGTATATTGCGAGTTGTCGGAGAAGAACCAGATTGCCGACATCGCACTGGAGCTTTGCACCAAAGGCCGTCAGCTGGCCAGCCGTCTGGGCTGCCGCCTGCAGGCCGCCGTGCTGGGCAGCGGCGTGAAAGCCGCAGCCGAGTCGCTCTATCCCTATGGCGTGGACGAGGTGTTCCTGGCCGATGACCCGCGGCTTTCACCCTATCGTACCCTGCCGCATTCCGACGTGCTTTCCAAGCTGATCCAGAAGGAGCAGCCGCAGATCGTGCTCTTCGGTGCCTCCAGCGTCGGTCGCGACCTCGCCCCGCGCATCGCTTCGTTCCTGCGCTGCGGCCTTACGGCCGACTGTACGCAGCTTGAGATCGGTTCGCACGAAGATCCCAAGACCAAGAAGACGTACGAGAATATCCTCTATCAGATCCGTCCTGCCTTCGGCGGCAATATCATCGCCACCATCGTCTGCCCGGAGACCCGTCCGCAGATGGCAACCGTCCGCGAGGGCGTGATGAAGAAAGAGGTGTTCGATCCTGCCTATAAGGGTGTGATCGTTCCTGTAGCCGTCGAGGCTTCGCTGGCCAAAGCGGACCAGGCGGTCGAGATCCTCAGCCGGGAGATCGAAGAGCAGAAAATCGACATCAAGGGTGCCCAGATCATCGTGGCCGGCGGCTACGGTATGGGCAGCCGTGAGAACTTCCAGCTCCTCCATCAGTTCGCCCGCCTGATCGGTGCCAGCGTCGGCGCTACCCGCGCCGCCGTGGACGCCGGTTTCTGCGAAGGCGAACGCCAGATCGGACAGACCGGTGTGACGGTCCGTCCCAAGCTCTACATCGCCTGCGGCATCAGCGGCGCCGTACAGCACCGCGCCGGTATGGAGCAGAGCGCCAAGATCATCAGCATCAATACCGATCCGGATGCGCCCATCAACGCCATCGCCGACTACACCATCGTTGGCGACGTGATGACCGTCATTCCCCAGTTCATGGCTTGTTACAAAAATAATCTGAAGTAGTTATGAATTTCTATACTGACAACGAGAGTCTTTCCTTCTACCTCCACCACCCGGAAATGGAGCGCGTGGTCGCCGTCAAGGAAAAGGATTATGCCGAGGCTGGACAGCACCCGGAAGCCCCCGCTTCCGCTGAAGAGGCTGTTTCGCAGTACGATATGGTGATGAACCTGGTGGGTGAAATCGCCGGCGAGGTGATTGCGCCCAACGCCGAGCAGGTGGACCACGAAGGTCCGAAGCTCGAGAACGGCCGCGTCTCTTATGCGCCCGGTACCCGCCGGAACCTCGACGCCCTGATTCAGGCTGGTCTTTACGGCATTTCGCTCGACCGCAAATACAACGGCCTCAACTGGCCGCGTGCGGCCGTAGTGATGGCCGCCGAGATCATCGCCCGTGCCGATGTGGGCTTCGCCACCATCTGGGGCCTGACCGACTGCGCCGACACCATCCAGGAATTCGGCTCCGACGCGCTGAAAGACAAATATCTGCCCCGCATCTGCCAGGGTGCCACCTGTTCGATGGACCTTACGGAGCCCGACGCCGGCAGCGACCTGCAGTCGGTGCGCCTGAAGGCCACCTGGGATGAAGCCGCGAAGTGCTGGCGCCTGAACGGCGTGAAGCGCTTCATCACCAATGGCGATGCGGACCTTCACTTGGTGCTGGCCCGCAGCGAGGAAGGTTCGACCGACGGCCGCGGCCTGTCGTACTTTGTGTTCGACCGCGCCGACGGTGGCATGGTTGTCCGCCGTATCGAGAACAAGATGGGTATCAAGGGCTCGCCGACCTGCGAACTGCAGTTCACCAACGCCCCTGCCCAGATCGTGGGCGAACGCCGCCTGGGCCTGATCAAATACGTGATGTCGCTGATGAACGGCGCACGCCTGGGTGTCGGCGCCCAGTCCATCGGACTGTGCGAGGCTGCCTGCCGTGAGGCGGAGGCGTATGCCGCTTCCCGCGAGCAGTTCGGACATCCTATCAAGGATTTCATCGCCGTGCAGGATCTGCTCGCACGGATGCGTGCCCGCACCGACGGCGCCCGTAGCCTGATGTACGAGACCGCCCGTTACGTCGACCTGGCCGCCGGTTCCCGCGCTGCTTCCCGCGTCGCGGACATCCTTACCCCGCTGGTGAAGCTCAATGCCAGCGAGTTCGCCAACCAGTGCGCGTACGACTGCATTCAGGTACACGGCGGCAGCGGCTTCATGAAGGAATACGCCTGCGAACGCCTGTACCGCGATGCCCGCATCCTCTCCATCTACGAGGGTACGAGCCAGCTGCAGGTGGTGGCGGCCATGAAGGGAATCGCCAGCGGCGCCTATCTCAAGCAGATCGAAAGCTATGACGCCCGTGTGGCAGAAGCATTGTCCGCTGAACCTTGTGCGGACAGGCAGCATTGCCTCGACGTGCTCCGCAAGGCGACCGACAGCTATAAGCGTCTCTATGAGCTGGCGACGGCCGATGGTACGACGAGCGAACGCTTCGAGCACACGACCCGTGCGCTGACCGAGGTGCTGGGTAACATCATCATGGGTTACCTGCTGCTGCTCGACAGCCTTCGCGACGCCCGCTTCCTGGCCTCCTGCCGCTACTTCGTCCGCGAAAGCATCGGTCAGGCCTCGCAGCACGTCGCCGAGCTGGAGAACTGCTAGGGTCTGCCGTCCGCGGCACGCAGACCGTGGCGCTTACGTGTCTGATAATCAGCGTTTTGTTAATAATCGGTTGCGTCAAAAAACGCAACCGATTATTGTTAAAGTGTTGGTTGTCAGATAGATTGCTGCCACGCTTTGAAACGTCATTTTTCTTTGCTACTTTTGTGATGCTTATGAACTCGTCCTCATTCATCCCCCATCCCGTCGCCGACGCGGAGTCTTACGAGAGCCTGCTGGTCGGCGCCGTCAAGGCGGGTTTCCCGTCGCCGGCGGAAGGCGTGCGCGAAAAACTCGACCTGGTGAAGCTGCTGGTGCGGCACACGGCGTCCACCTTCTTCTTCCAGGTTGACGGCGTATCGATGGTCGATGCCGACATGGACGAGGGCGACATCCTGATCGTCGACCGGGCCGTGGATCCGTACAACGGCTGCAAGGCCGTGTGCTTCATCGACGGCGAGTATACGGTCAAGCGTGTGGAAATCGGGGAATCTGGCGCCGTGCTGATGCCCTGCAACGAGCACAATACCCGCTACAAGCCCATTCCCGTGGGTCCGGACAATGACTTCCTGGTCTGGGGCGTGGTGACCTATGTCATCAAGAAGGCCTGACGCGATGTTCGCCCTTGCCGACTGCAACAACTTCTTTGTCTCGTGCGAAAGGGTGTTCCGTCCCGACCTCGAGGGGCGGCCGGTCATCGTGTTGAGCAACAACGACGGCTGCGCCGTGGCCCGGAGCAATGAGGCCAAGGCGCTCGGTATCAAGATGGGAGCTCCGCTGTTCAAGATCCGGGACATCGTGGAGCGGAACCAGGTCACTGTGTTTTCGGGTAATTATGCGCTGTACGGCGACATGTCGCGCCGGGTGCAGGAAGTGCTCCGGAGCCAGGCTCCTTCCGTGGAGGTCTATTCCATTGACGAGGCATTCCTCGACCTGCGCGGCGCCGTCATCGACGATTTCGATGCGTATGCAAAACGTGTTTCGGCACTTTGCCGGAAGTTGACCGGCATCCCGGTGAGCGTGGGCATAGCCCCCACCAAGACGCTGGCCAAGATCGCCTCGAAGCTCTGCAAGCAGTATCCGAAGCTGCGGGGCGGCTGCTACATGCACCGTCCCCAGGACATCGAGAAGGTGCTGCGGAAGTTCCCCGTGGATGATGTCTGGGGAATCGGGCGGCGTTCGATGAAAAAGCTTGCGTATCTGGGCGTTGCAACGGCCTGGGACTATGCGCAACTACGTGAATACGACGTGCGGAAGAACTTTGCCCTGCCGGGCTGGCGGACCTGGAAAGAGTTGCGGGGCGTGCCTTGTATCGAATTCGAGGATTACGTGGAGCCGCGGCAACACCTATGCGTCTCTCGATCCTTTGCCAAGGAGATCGACACGGTGTCGGATTTGTGCAGCCAGGTGGCGACCTTTGCCGACAAGGCCGTCACGAAGCTGCGGGCCCAGGGCTCGCTGACGCTCGAAATGGCTGTTTTCGCCATGACGAACCGCTTCCATGAAGACGAGCCGCAGAACTTCTCCAGCCAGCTTGTCACTTTTCCCGACGGGACCGACGACCACCGCACCGTAGTCATCGCCGCTGCCGAGGGGACGCGCCGGCTCTTCGATCCGCGTTTTAAATACAAGAAAGCGGGTGTGCTGTTCACCCGCATCGTCCAGAAAGACGAATTCACGCCTTCGCTTTTCCGCGACGTGGAGGCCGGCGAAAAGGATGCCCGCCTCTCACAGGTCCTCGACGCCATCAACGGCACCTTCGGGAACGGAACCGTCCGCTTCGGCGTCCAGGGAGACGGAACCGTGCTCAGTTCGCACGAATTCCGTTCCCCCTGCTATACGACGCGCTGGACGGAGCTGCCGAAGGTCAGAATTTGAAAAAATTATTATATTTACGGCTTCAATTCTGAAGCCTTATGAGCATAGACCGTTTCGAGTTGGTCAGGGCGTCGTTCGGAAAGAAGGCGCGGGCCGTGGAAATCCCCGAAAAGAAAGCATCCGAGTACTTCGGCGAACGTGTGTTCGACCGCGCGAAGATGCGCAAATACCTCGATCCGAAGACGTTGGACGCTCTTTTGGAGTGCATCGACAAGGGACATCCGCTCGACCGCGCAACCGCCGACGGCGTGGCCCGCGGCATGAAGGAATGGGCCCTCGAGAACCATGTGACCCACGTCACCCACTGGTTCCAGCCCCTGACCGAAGGGACGGCCGAGAAGCACGATTCGCTCATCGACCTCGACGGCCGCGGCGGTGTCATCGAGACCTTCGATGGCAAGGCGCTCGCCCAGCAGGAACCGGACGCTTCGTCGTTCCCCAACGGCGGCATTCGCGCCACTTTCGAGGCCCGTGGCTATACGGCCTGGGACCCCACTTCACCCGTCTTCATCCAGGAAGACACGCTCTGCATCCCTACGGTTTTCATCGCCTATACCGGCGAGGCGCTCGACTACAAGACGCCGCTCAAGCGCTCCATCCAGGCAGTCAATGACGCCGCACTGCCCATCTGCCGTCTTTTCGACCCTGCCGTGAACAAGATCTATTGCTACCTGGGCTGGGAACAGGAATATTTCCTGGTGGACGAGGACCTGTATGCCGCGCGTCCCGACCTGATGATCACGGGCCGAACGCTGATGGGGCACATGTCTTCGAAGAACCAGCAGCTGGGCGACCACTATTTCGGTGCGATTCCCGCCCGTGTGGCCGCGTTTATGCGTGAACTGGAAGTCGAGTCGCTCCGGCTCGGCATTCCGCTCAAGACCCGGCACAACGAGGTGGCTCCCAACCAGTTCGAAATGGCGCCAATCTACGGCGACGCCAATCTTTCGAACGACCAGAACCAGCTGGTGATGAACCTGATGAACAACATTGCCCGCAAGCACGGCTTTGTGGTGCTGCTGCACGAGAAGCCCTTCGAGGGCATCAATGGTTCGGGAAAGCACTGCAACTGGTCGCTGGGTACCGACACGGGCCGGATGCTGATGGCCCCCGGCCGTGATGCCCAGGGAAACCTGCTGTTCCTCACATTTTTCGTCAACGTGCTGATGGCCGTGCAGCGGCACAACGCTTTGCTGAAGGCCAGTATCGCCAGCGCGACCAACGCACACCGCCTCGGCGGCCATGAGGCACCGCCCGCCATCATCTCCGCCTTCCTGGGCCGGACGATGACCGCCGTCCTCCGCAAGCTGCTCGAGGTCCCGTCGGATACGCCCATCGAGATCGCCGGCAAGAAAGGCCGCAGCGTGGGCCTGGTGGAGATTCCCGAAATCTTTGTCGACAACACCGACCGGAACCGTACTTCTCCGTTCGCCTTCACCGGCAACCGGTTTGAATTCCGTGCCGTGGGTTCCAGCGCCAACTGCGCCGGTGCCCTGGCTACCCTCAACGCCGCCGTCGCCGAGCAGCTGCTGGATTTCAAGGCGGCACTCGACAAGGAGTTGGAGAAGGGAAAGACGCTGCAAGTTGCCGTGATGGATACGCTCAAGCCCGTCATTGCCAAGATCATCGACGTGGTGTGCTTCGACGGAAACGGCTACTCCGAGGAGTGGCGGCAGGAAGCAGTCCGTCGTGGCCTGGACATGGAAACCAACGTGCCCGAGATGTTCAAGGCGTTCACCACGCCGGAATCCGTGGCGATGTTCACCCGGACCGGTGTTTACAGCGAAAAGGAGCTTGCAGCCCGCAACGAGGTGAAATGGGACATCTATACGAAGAAGGTGCAGATTGAGAGCCGCGTGATCGTGCGGATGGCCATCAACCACATCATTCCCGCCGCGCTGGAATACAAGACGCGCCTGCTCAAGGAAGTGGCGCTGCAGCAGCAGGTTACGGGCTCGCAGGATGGCTGCGGGACGGAGCTCGAGCTGATCCGCCGCATCGGCAGTTACGTGGAGGACATCAGCGACCGGGCCGAACAGATGCGCCTGGCGCGCAAGCGGGCGAATGCCATCGAGGACGAATATGCCCGCGCCATGGCCTACCACGCCATCGCGGAAAGCATCGCACAGATCCGCCGCCCCATCGACAAACTCGAAGAACTCGTAGACAACAAGCTCTGGCCCCTGCCGAAATACCGCGAGCTGCTGTTTATCAGCTAGTTCTCATCATGCCCGGTGTGCGCGATTCGTCATGCCCGGCTTGACCCTTTTGTCATGCCCGGCTTGACCGGGCATCTCGTTGCCTGTTGTCATTTCCGCCAAACAGGCGCAAGCCCGGATTTCCAAGAAAATTTCTTATATTTGCAAATTATATCCTGATTTGCACGCGATGAATTCTGACAAGATTGTTATGGAGGGTCTGACGTACGACGACGTACTGCTCATTCCTGCCCGTTCCGAAGTGCTTCCCCGCGAGGTGGACATCCACACGCAGTTTACCCGCGAGATCTCCCTGCAAGTGCCGATCGTATCGGCCGCAATGGACACCGTGACCGACGCGAACCTGGCTATCGCCATCGCCCGGGAAGGCGGTATCGGCGTGATTCACAAGAACATGCCCATCGAAGCACAGATGGAGCACGTCCGCAAGGTGAAACGGGCCGAGAACGGAATGATCTACGACCCCATCACGATCGACGTGGAGGCCAGCGTGGGCGATGCGCTCCGGCTGATGTCGCATTACCATATCGGCGGCATCCCGGTGGTGGATCCGCAGAACCGGCTGATCGGCATCGTCACCAACCGCGACCTGCGGTTCCAGGACAACCCGTCCACCCCGATCAAGTCGGTGATGACCAGCGAGAACCTGATCACCGTCGGGCCGAAGACCACGATTCCCCAAGCGACCGAGGTGCTGCGCAAGAACCGCATCGAGAAGCTTCCCGTCGTGGACGAGCAGAACCATCTGGTCGGCCTGATTACCTATCGCGATATCACCAAGATCAAGGACAACCCGACGGCCAGCAAGGACAGCCTAGGCCGGCTCCGCGTGGCGGCGGCCGTAGGCATCAACTCCCATAGCCTCGAGGATGTGGAACGGCTCGTGAGCGTGCACACCGACGCCGTCGTCCTCGACACCGCGCACGGGCACTCCGTGGGCGTCCTGAACACGATCAAGAAGATCCGTGCCGCTTTCCCTGACCTGCAGATCGTAGCCGGCAACATCGCTACAGCCGAGGCAGCCCTCGCGCTCAAGGAGTGCGGCGTGGATGCCGTCAAGGTGGGCATCGGCCCCGGTTCCATCTGCACCACCCGCATCATCGCGGGTATCGGCGTGCCGCAGCTGACCGCCGTGATGGACACGTCAGCCGCCCTCAAGGGCAGCGGCATCCCGGTCATCGCCGACGGCGGCATCCGCTACTCGGGCGATATCGTCAAGGCCCTGGCGGCAGGTGCCAGCACCATCATGGCCGGCTCCCTGTTCGCCGGCGTGGAGGAAGCGCCCGG
>LUZE01000075.1 GCA_001602845.1 Bacteroidales bacterium Bact_13
ATCCGGAAATAGTGTGCCTTGGGCCGGAAGCGGATCTGCTCGATGCTCGAGACACCGTCGACGAACAGCCGGTAGATTTCCGGGGTCTTCACCGGATCGATCTCGTAGCCGAAAGGCTCGCTGTAAATGACCCGGACGGTGTCGAGGCTCCAGATCGCATCGCGCTTGGCCTGGGCTAGGCGTTCCGGATCGAGCCGCTGCGTCTTGCCCCACATATAGCGCATGATGTCGTGCGTGAACGCCTCGCCGATGGTGTCGGGCGGCGGCGGCAGGCAGTTGACCAGGTTGGGAAGCTCGTGCTCCGTGATATAATAGTGAATGTCCTGCGCCCGCAGCAGGGACGTGAAAATGCCCGCAGACAGGAGCGTGAACGCGAAGACGGACAGCAACTTTTTCATAGGATTCGGATTTGAGTATACAAAGATAATCATAAAAAATGAGTATCTTTACCAGATAAAACCATCAATTATGAAGCGCACCATCGTCATCACCGGCGGAGCCGGATTCATCGGAAGCCATGTCGTCCGGCTGTTCGTGAACAAATACCCCGACTACCGGATCATCAACCTCGACAAGCTTACCTATGCGGGCAACCTGGCCAATCTCAAGGACATCGAGGACAAGCCGAACTACCGGTTCGTGAAGATGGACATCTGCGATTTCGAGGGCGTGTTGGGCCTCCTGCAGGAAGAGCACGTGGACGGCATCATCCACCTGGCCGCCGAAAGTCACGTGGACCGCTCGATCAAGGATCCGTTCACTTTCGCCAAAACCAATGTGATGGGCACGCTGACGCTGCTGCAGGCCGCGAAGCTCTGCTGGGAACATTTTGATTATGTCATGCCCGGCTCCGAGCGGGCATCTCATATCCCTTGCCGGTTTTACCATATCTCCACCGACGAAGTCTACGGTGCCCTGGAAGTGACCGACCCGGCCGGCGTGGAGCCGCCGTTCTCGACCAAAGCCTCTTCCGGAAAGCATCACCTGGCCTATGGCACGCAGTTCTTCACGGAAGACCTCAAGTACCAGCCGCACAGCCCGTACAGCGCCGCCAAGGCCGCAAGTGACCATTTCGTGCGCGCTTACCACGACACCTACGGCATGCCGACCGTCGTGACCAACTGTTCGAACAACTACGGTCCGTACCAGTTCCCCGAGAAGCTCATCCCGCTGTTCATCAACAATATCCGTCACGGAAAGCCGCTGCCGGTCTACGGCAAGGGCGAGAATGTGCGCGACTGGCTTTACGTTGAGGACCACGCCCGGGCCATCGACCTGATCTTCCACGAAGGGAAGGTGGCCGAGACCTACAACATCGGCGGTTTCAACGAATGGAAGAACATCGACCTGATCAAGGTGCTCATCAAGACGGTCGACCGCTTGCTGGGCAACCCTGAAGGCACGAGCGACCACCTGATCACCTTCGTCACCGACCGCGCCGGCCATGACCTGCGCTACGCCATCGACTCGACCAAGCTTCAGAAGGAACTTGGCTGGGAGCCGTCGCTGCAGTTCGAGGAGGGCATCGAGAAGACCGTCCGCTGGTATCTCGACAACCAGGCCTGGATGGACAACGTCACCTCCGGCGACTATCAGAAGTATTACGAAGACATGTACCAGAACCGGTAATAACTGCGTCTTATGCTTGGTCGCTCTGATAATTGCTCCAGAACCGTCTCGCTGCGCTCGACCCCTCCCATGCTGCGCATGGGCCCCTCCCTCTTACGGTGCCGAGGGTGGCACGGGTTCTGGGAGCAATTATCAACCGCGACTGGCGCATAAGACTTGAGATACGATGCTTACAAAGAACGAGATAAAAGAGATTAAGGCGCTGGGACAGAAAAAGTTCCGCGATGAGCGCCGTTTGTTCGTCGTCGAAGGAGAAAAGCTTGTGGCCGAGGCGCTGCAGTCTGATTTTGACGTCGTGGCCCACTATCACGTCGATGATATCGGCGCCGAGACGATGGCGCGCATCAGCCAGTTGACCCATCCGTCGCCGGCCCTGGCCGTGGTTCGCATGCCCCAGCCGGAAACGGCGGACGATGGCGCGCCGCTGGCTTTGGACCCCGAAGAACTTGTCCTCGCTCTCGACGGCATTCGCGATCCCGGCAATCTGGGCACCATCATCCGCATCGCCGACTGGTTCGGCATCCGCCGGATCCTCGCCTCCGAAGACACCGTCGAGGCCTATAACCCGAAAGTCGTGCAGGCGACGATGGGCGCGATCTTCCGCGTACGGATACATTATTGTGATTTGAAAAGAGAAGTGGAGCGGATGGTATTTCGGGACGCGAGCATTTCTTCTGCGAGCGGAACGAAATACCAGAGCGAAACGGAGCGTCAGAGGATGATAGTCTACGGGACATTCCTCGATGGCGACAATATCTATCAGACTCGATTGACAAAGGGCGGCATCATCGTCATGGGCTCCGAAGCCAATGGCATTTCGCCCGAAGTCGCAGCCGCCGTCACGCAAAAACTCTACATCCCGCCGTTCCCCGCCGACGCCCATACCAGCGAATCCCTCAACGTCGCCGTCGCCACCGCCATCACCGTCGCCGAATTCCGCCGCCGCACTATCTAACGCAGCGCGGGCCGTGCGTTGGCCTGGTGGAGCAGCCCCAAACGGTTCCGGCTGCACGAAGGCCAAAGCCCGCATAAGCGGAGCGCCACCTATGGCGCGCCAAAATTAGAACGGATAACCAATACCGAAATGGAATGCGTACTGATCGTCGAAGAGCCAGTCGTTGATGCCCTTCCATTCCATGTCCAACGGGTCATATAACCGCAGGCCCATGTCGAACCGCACCAAGATCATCCCGAAATCCAGCCGTAACCCCAGCCCCCAGTCCATCGCCGTGCTCTTCGCCAGATTCTTGAACGAGAACAGACTCCGCGGATCACGCGAAACAATTTCCGCATCCTCTTTGCCAATGTTCCATACATTGCCCGCATCCACGAATAATGCCCCCTGTAACTTCCAGAACATCGGAAAACGGAACTCAATGTTCGTCTCCAAATGCATGTCACCCGACTGGTTGGCAATCGTAAAACTGCTGTCCCGCGGCGCATTGCCAGGGCCCACCGCACGCGCCCGCCAGCCACGCATGCTGTTCGCACCGCCCGCGTAGAATAACTTCTCGAACGGAAGCGAGATCGAATTGCCGTACGCGTAGCCCAGGCCGGCCAGCCCCCGGACGGCCAGCGCAAACTGATTCTCATAGCCCAGACGGAAAGTCTGCACCACCTGGAACTCGCCCCGCGCATACTGTGCATACGGAATGCCCGCAATGCAGCGCTCTCCGCGCGGCCCCTGCGTGTAGAGCTTCGTGTTGTTGAACAGGCTCAGGAAGTTGCCGGAAAGGTCGTATTGGAACCGGGCGTAGAAATATGTGGTCTTCGGATTGACGGAAGGATCGGTCGTGTAGTACACCGTGCCGTTGCCGCCCAGGTCGATGTGGCTGCGGAACGAGTTCAGCAGGTAGGGATCGGACAGACGGTCGATGAACGACTCGTCGATGCGCGACGCGTTGATGGCGCTCAGCTGCACCGGATTGATCTGCCAGTACCAGCGCTTGTCCACGTTCCAGCTGAAACCGTAGGCCCCGGTTACGATGCGCCGCGTGTACTCGGGCCGGTTCTGGTAGTTGTAGGCGAAATTGATGTCCATCTGCGGCAGGTTGATGCTCTGCATCTTCCAGACGAACGAGGGGTACCAGGGAATGCTCAGGCCCGTGTTTACGGCAAATTCGTTGGCCCGAGTGGGGCTGCGGAGCATGAACTGGAAGTTGCCGCGGAAACCGAGCGACAGCACCTCTCCGCCGCCGAACAGGTTCTTGTGGCTGTACGAAAGGGCCGGCGTGATGCCGAACAGCCCCGTCGAGTTGAACGACCCTTCCAGGTTGAGCTTGATGGACTGGAGCCGGGCCTGCTGCAGGAAAATAGCGCAGTCCACCGCCGAGGAATCGCTTTCCGACTGACGCAGGATCATGTTCACGTTGCTGAACAACGGGATGCTGGAGAAGCGGTCGTACGTGCGGTTGATCCGCTCTTCGCTGTACAGTTCCCCGGGTTGCAACTGGTTGAGGTTATGGAGGAACTTGGGCCGCACGCGCATGCCGGGCTGCGGCGTGAGCGAAACCTGGCCGAGATGATACTTTCTCGGGGTGCGGGCATCTTCCTCGCTTTCGTTGCGGGTGTAGTTCTCGACGTGCACGAAGAGGTCAGCGACGCCGGGTGTCGTGGTCGTGTCAGCGTAGAAGAAGAAGTGGTTTTTGGTGAAGCCCCAGTAGCCGTTGTTGCGGAATATCTGGGAGAGCCGCTCGCTTTCCGCTTCCAGCGCGGATTGGGCGAGGGGATCGCCGGATTTCAGGGTGAAATGGGTGGAATCGGCCCGGACGAGGGAATCGAGGCCCGGATCGCGGACGACGTACTTTATGTCCTGCAGCGGGAACTGGTGCCCGAGCGTGACGTCGTACTCCACCTTGACGGAACGTCTCTTCTCATTGACGATCTCCTGGGTTTCGATGGTCGAATCGTACCAGCCCTCGTATTCCAGGTGGTTCAGCATGCTGCGCACGGACGGGTTCACCTGGCCTTCGTCATAGACGACGGGCGCCTGGCCCACTTTCCGGCAGAAATTGTCCCAGCCACCGTCCTTGCCGTTCTGCCAGTTGTACACATACAGGAAAGGCTGCCATTTGCCGATGATGTAGGTATTGGCTTTCTGCTTGATGTAGGGCTGGAGCTTCGAGGCCTTGTACGCTGAACTGTTCTTGATCGCGACCTTGTTCTCGGCCAGACGCAACTCGTCCTCAGCAAGGGTCGCCGTCGTGGAACACGCAGCCGCCATGCCGAGGATGGCCAGGATGACCGGCAGGAACAGGATCGCAATTCTTTTCACGTTTGCAAGAACCCGCTGAGGATTCCGTTATTTCTTCAGCTTGAAGATATCGCGGGCGAGCCAGTCCATGGTTTTGGGGAAACGGTCCGTATCCACGAAGTCCGTATCACCCTTCACGCCGTCCACTTCCAGCTCAAGGGCGGTTTCTTCGGTTTCCGTGTTGATAATGCTCAGCGTACCGAAAACCCGGATGTAGCAGCTGCCCCACAGGCCGGGACCCTGCTTGCGCTCGAATTTCTTTACCTTGAAGATCAGTTTGTACGGAGCTTTCCCTTCGTTCACAAGCTTGAGCCCTTGTGAATTGTCGTTGAAAGAGGCAAAGAATGCTTCGTCCATGAGCTTCACGCGGGTTTCATATTCATCCTCGCACCACTCCTTGAAATCACCTGCTTTTTCAAAGACCGCATCCGAAAGGTCAATCTTCCAGGTGGCAGTAGCATCTTCCTTAAGGACAGAGAGATCGCCCTTGGTCACTTTGAGGGGTTTGGCCGTAAGAACAGTAATTGCCGAAAGCAGCAACACGGCGGTAAGTGTAATTCTTTTCATGATGGTTTAAAATATAACAAATGTACAAAAGATTCTTTGAAATGCAAGGCGTTAATGTTCCTCTTTTTCTTTACCTTTGTTCCATGAGGAGATTCCGATATTGCCTGTTATTCATGGTCCTGGCGTTGATGCCGGGCGTTCCGGCGCTGGCGCAGTACAGCTGCGGGAACGGCTGGTCGCAGTATGTGCCGGATCTGACGGCTTCTTCGCGGCAGGTCTTTGTGGCTGATGAGGTATTGCGGCTGGTGCCGCCGGTGGCGGGGCTGACGCTGGGTGCGTTGGGCGTTCCGGCGGAGCATCCGTTCCGGGAACGGGTGGCTGTGATGGCGACTTCGGGTGCCGTTGTGGTGGGGAGCGTATATGCGCTGAAGTATTTTGTTCAGCGAGAGCGGCCGTATGCGCAGGGGATGGATTCGTTCCCGTCGGGGCATGCGGCGATTGCGTTCTGGGGTGCGGAGATCGTACGGGAGGAGTATGGTTGGGGATGGGGCGCCGGGGCGTATGCGGTGGCGACGGGTGTTGCGGTGCTTCGGCTGTGCCATCAGCAGCATTGGGAGACGGATGTGTTGGCTGGCGCAGCGATCGGCGTACTGGGCGCCCGGTTGGGCTATCTGCTGCTTCCGTGGGAGTGTCGTGTTTTCGGCTGGGACGCTGCCTCACCAACCGTCGTCACGCCTTCTTACGACCCTTACCTCGGTGCTCTCCAACTGACCCTCTCCAAAACCTTCTGACTCTTTGATTCGCTTTGAGCTTGCTAGGCGCTCTGTTTGGCGCGCCTCTTTTGTCATGCACGGCCCCGACGTTGGCGCACCCTTTTCGTCATGCCCGGCTTGACCGGGCATCTTTATACGGGGCTCTGCCCCGAACCCC
>LUZE01000076.1 GCA_001602845.1 Bacteroidales bacterium Bact_13
TATAAATCTTCTTCGGTTTTACAATACTTTTTGATGACGCTGTAGGCGTCCTGAATGCCAAGTTCCCCGGCCGTGCTCAGGTCGATACAGCCTTTTTCCTTGTCTTTCAGATAAATCAGGACCAGCCCCCGGTTATAGTACGCTTCGCTGATACTGGGGTACAGGTCGATGGCCCGGGTGTACTGCACAATGGCCTCGGGAAGGTCGTTCGAGAGGCAGTACAGGTTGCCCAGGTTATAGTAGGTGTAAGGAAAAGCGGGATTGAGCTCCGCCGCACGCGTCATGTCGTGGATGGCGGGCGTGTAGTCGTAACTGCGCGTAACCTGGTCCTGGACACGCGTCTTGACGGTCTGCGAATCGTCGAGCGTCAGCACCTGGACGTTGTTCTCGATTGAAGAAATGAAATCGATCATCTCCGCCTGCAGTGCGCCGCGGTTGATGTAATAGAAGAACGTCTCGGGCGATTTCTCGACCGCCTCGTCGTAGCAGGCGAGCGCCGTGTTGAACTGCCGGTTGTCCGCCTCCATCAGCGCCTTGGCGAAAAGATTGTCGCTGCTGCGGTTTGCGCGCACGGCACGGTTGACATCCTCCCGCGCCCGCGCCGCGCCGCGCACGGTCTCCTTCGGATCGGCGGAGAACTTTACCGGGAACGGGCTCTGGGCGATGAATGCGTCCAGCACGGCATCTTCGTACTTGTGGGCGATGGATGAATAGGCTGCGATACTGTCGGAAGGCTGCACCTTGTAGAGCGGCTTGAGCCGGATGTCCACGTCGCGGTACTGCAGCAGTTCGTTGTCGAAATCCTTCTTGGCGAAATCGGCGTCAAGCGCCAGCAGCCGGTCGTATTTGCGGGTGGTGTCGGCAAAGGCGGCACGTCCCGTCGAATCAGCCGTCATGGCCTGGTATTCACGGATTTTCTGCTGCGCGATATCATAGTCCCGCTTCGCCGAAGTAAACTGTCCCAGCTGGCTCTTCGCATAGGAACGGTTCATGTAGGCTTTCGCAAAATCGGGATACAGGTTGATGGCCTGCGAATAGTCGTCCATCGCGTCGCGGTAACGTCCCAGCTCAAGGAAGACCGCAGCACGGTTGAAATAGGCCAGCACGTTGTTCGGGTTGATGTTTAGCACGCGGTCGAAGTCCTCGAGCGCATTGCGGTAATCGCCCACCTGTGCGCGGATCAGGCCGCGGTTGTAGAGCGTCAGCGCGTTGCCCGGCTCTTCTTCCAGCACCCGGTCCAGGTCGGACAGCGCGCCGGAAATGTCCTTCTTCTCATATTCCAGGATGGCCCTGTTGAAATAGGCGTAGGTATTCGTGCTGTCAAGCGAGATCGCGGTGTTCAGGTCCGCGATCGCCTCGTCCGGGAGGCCCTGCATCGCATACACGCGCGAGCGCCGCACGTATCCTTCCGGATCATAGCGGCTCAGCGAAATGGCCTTGTTGTAGTCCTCCAGCGCCCGGACCGTATCCTGCAGGTAGAGGTAGCACGCGCCACGGTTCAGGTAGGCGCTGCTCTCGCGGGGTTCCTTGCGGATGTAGATGTTGAAGTCCTTGATGGCCTTGTCGAACTGCTGCGAGAGGAAGTACGTCACGCCGCGGCTGAAATACAGGCCGGTGTAGCCGGGACGCAGGTCCACCGCTTCCTCGAGGTCCTTGAGTGCGGAATCGTATTTGCCGATGCGGCTCAGCGTGATGGCGCGGTAATGGTAGGCGGGCGTATAGATCGGATTGAAGTGCAGCGTCCGGTCGAAATCGCGCTGGGCGCCCACCAGGTCGCCGAGGTTGTACTTGGCGATGCCCCGGAAGAAATAGGCTTCGTAGATGGTACTGTCAAGCCGGGCCAGCACATTGAAATTCTCAATGGCCTGGGCGTATCTTCCGTCGATGAGCGACTGGCGGCCGCTGTAATAGAAGTGGTCGAGGTCGTACTGGGCGAAGGACGGCCAGACGGAAAGCAAGCTCAAAAGCAGGAAAACGAAAGCCTTTTTGAACATAAATACAAAAATACGTATTTTTGCAATTCGATATGTACAAAAGGCGTGCTATTCTGCTGATTCTCTTCGTCGCCTTGTTGCCGACGCCCCTGTCGCAGGCCCAAAGCCTGCGTGCTTACGAGAATCTCGTCACGGCCGACCAGTTGCGTTCGACGGTGGAATATCTGGCGCACGACATGGTCGAAGGACGTGCCGCCGGCACGCCGGGAAAGACTCTGGCGGAGCATTATCTCGTGGAGCAGTTCCGGAGCATCGGGCTGGTTCCCTGGAACTGGAATTACACGCAGAGTTTCTCATATGAGGATTCCATCGCGATCCGCAATGTAGTGGGGCTGTTGCCGGCCATCGTCAGTACGGACGAGTACATCGTCATCGGTGCGCATTACGATCATCTCGGGAAACTGGGGCACACCATCTATCCCGGGGCGGACGACAATGCGTCCGGTGTTGCCGCGATGCTTTCGATTGCCAGGATGTTCGTGGCGATGAAGGCCGAGGGGCGCGGGCCGCGCAAGAATCTGTTATTCGTGGCGTTTGACGGCAAGGAGCTCGACATGGCGGGCAGCCGGTATTTTGTCCGGCATCTTTCGATCCCGAAAAGCCGCATCACGGCGATGGTGAATCTTGACATGCTGGGGACGGACCTGGTGCCGCCGCGGAGCAATCCGGAATATCTTTTCGCGATCGGGGAAAGCTCGCTTCCGGCGCAGTATCAGGGTTATCTGGCTTACGCGTGTTCCAGGGCCTTCCATCGGCTGGACCTGGACCTGACGTTTTATGGGAGCCGGAATTTTTCGAAGATGATGTACGAGACGAGCGATCAGCATCCTTTCGCCCGGGCCGGCATTCCGGCGATCCTTTTCACGTCGGCCTTTCACGATCACACGTACAAGAAGACCGACACGCCCTCGATCATCAACTATCCGCTCCTGCGTAAACGCACGGTCGTCATTTTCAACTTCATCAACCGTCTCTGCGCAGAGAATTGACGGGGCTATTTGGTGCAGTAGATGGTGTCGAGGAAGAGGGCGGCGCGGGTGAGCGTCGGGCAGGCCAGGGCATCGTCGATGAGGATGCGGACGGCGGTCGTGGTGACGGTGGGCGTCAGGACGATGCGTTTGTAGCCGACGGTCGTTTCGCGCGCGATTTCCTGCCATGCGCCTTCCGGCGTCAGGATGTCTACGTGAAAAGCTGCGATGCGCTGACCCAGCGGGATGTACTCCTGCAGCAGGATGCGATTGAACGTCTTCGGGCCGTCGAGTTCCATCGTCAGCGATGCCGTTAGCTGCCCGTCGGGCGCAGCCCAATAACGGTCGTAGACCGGATCCAGGATATTGCCGGCAGCGAAACGACGGCCACGGGCCACGCCCGAAACCGTAGCGCCTTCGGCCAGATCACAGTCAAAAATCGTATCCAGCGCCGCGCGGAATTCCATCAGACGGAGCGAATCGACAGCATCGATGCGTCCGCGCGTATCGGGCGGCACGTTCAACAGCAGCAGGGAATTGCGGCCTACGCTCTCATAATAAATCTGCAACAACTGCTGGACACTCTTGACCCGCGGCGTCTCCGATTCCCGCCAGAACCAGCCCGGACGGATCGACACATCCGTTTCAGCAGCCGCCCAATGCGAAGCGCCCGGCGTACCGCCATTCAACACCTCCGTCGGCGGACTCCCCGCCCCCGGCTCAAATCCTTCCACATCGAGCGTCGACCAGTTGGTGCGCCCGGCACTCCCCTGCTCGTTACCGACCCAGCGGCAGCCCGGGCCCACATCGCTGAAAATCACCGCATCGGGCTGCAGGCGATGGACCGTCTCATTGAACAACGGCCAGTCATAAACCTGGCGGCGGCCCGTGGGACCCTCTCCGCAGGCCCCGTCGAACCACTGTTCATACACCGGACCGTAGGTTCCGCCCAGTACGCTTTCCAGCGTCCGGACAAATGCAGCGTTGTAGTCCGGCGTCCCGTAACGCGGATCGTTCCGGTCCCATGGAGAAATGTAGACGCCGAAACGAAGCCCGTCAGCAGCGCAGGCCTCGGACAATTCGCGCAGCACATCACCACCGCCGTTGCGCCACTGGCTTTGCGCCACCGTATGAAGGCTTTCGGGCGATGGCCACAGGCAGAAGCCGTCGTGGTGCTTGGCCGTGATGATGACGCCCTTGAAACCGGCAGTCCGCGCCGTGGCGGTCCATTGCCGGCAATCCAGGTCCGTCGGGTTGAAAATGTCTTCAGGTTCTGTGCCGTCTCCCCATTCGGCGCCCGTGAAGGTGTTGGGACCGAAGTGGCAGAAAAGATTCATCTCCATCTGTTGCCAGGCTACCTGCTGCGGTGTCGGGCAAGCGCCATATGGCTCCGGTGCCTTCTGGCAGCCCGCCGTCAGCAGAACAAACAGGACGAAATAAACGTTTATAAACGTGTAGCTACGCATATGTCGAAGATTTGGACTTGTGAAATTACGGAAATTTTTCGATATTTGTTTTTTAATCAAGACACGACATGAACGAAAAGCCTATTCCCAGCTCCGAACTGATCATCAACGATGACGGTTCCGTGTTCCATCTCCATATCCTTCCCGAAGACCTCGCCGACATCGTCATCATGATGGGCGACCCGGGGCGCGTAAGCACCATCGCCGAGCATTTCGACACCATCGAGCTCGACAAGCAATCGCGTGAGTTCCATACGATTACCGGCACTTACCACGGCAAGCGCGTCACCGCCCTGTCCCACGGCATCGGCACCGATAACATCGATATCGTGATGACCGAGCTCGACGCCCTGGCCAACATCAACTTCAAGACGCGCCTTCCCAGGAAGGAGCACCGGAGCCTGTCGATCCTGCGCATCGGCACCTGCGGAGCGGCACAGCCCGACATTCCGCTCGGCAGCTACATCCTGAGCCATATCTCCATCGGTTTCGACGGCGTCCTCAACTGGTATGCGGACGGCGAAAAAATCTTCCTGCACGATTTCGAGGAAGCCTTCGTCAAGCACATGGACTGGCCGCACCGGCTGGGATGCCCTTATTTCGTCCGGGCCAGCCAGAAGATCATCGACAAGTTCAAGGACTGGACGGTCAAGGGCATGACGGTTTCCGCACCCGGCTTCTACGGGCCGCAGGGTCGTTCCGTCCGCTTGAAGCTCACGATTCCCGACCTGATCCAGAAACTGGAGAGTTTCGAGCATGACGGCTACCGCGTGACCAACATCGAAATGGAGAGTTCCTGTCTGGCTGGCATGGCTGCCCTTCTCGGCCATGATGCGGCGACGGTCTGCCTGGCCATCGCCAACCGTCACGTCAAGGAAAGCAATCCGGACTACAAGCCGCTGATGGCCAATCTGCTCAAGAAGGCGCTTGATGCGCTGACCGCATAATTTCTCCCGCATGGCCGTCGATCCGGAAGAACTCGAATCGCTCGTCGCCCTGATGGACGACCGGGACACTGTCGTCACGGAACTGGTGAACAGCCGCCTGGCGTCGCAGGGTCCTGAAATCGTGCGCTCGCTCCGGAACCGGTCGGAGCGGGAGGCGGATCCTGCCCGCAAGGCGCTGATCGTGGAACGGGCAAAGGCGCTCAACAATGAATTCAAACTGGCTGATTTCCAGGATTTTACAACACGCGCGCCAGGTCCGTTGTCCTTGTTTGAGGGTAGTTGGATCATCAGTTCGATGCTGGACTGGACTTTACAGCGCGAACGGTACGAAGACTTGTTCTTCCGTTGTTCACAGGCCTATCTGGCGGAAGGTTCCGACCAGCGTACGGGCGTCGAGAACATCCGCATCCTCAATCACATCTTCTATCACCGGCTGAAATTCACGCTCTACGACGTGCAGCTGCGCGACCCGCAGTACGCGCTCGTAAGCGACGTGCTGAAATCACGTGGGGGCAATCCTTTTGCGCTGGCATTCATTTACCTGATGATCTGCCAGATAGCGGGGCTTCCCGTGGAGTTGCTTTGCTTTCCGGGGGGCTTTGTGCCTGCCTATGTTGAAGGAGGAAAGATTCTGTTCTACATCAATCTGTATCGGGGCGGCGAATTGTTCCCGCAGGATCGGCTTGACACTTTCATGAAGGCCACCGGCCTGCAGATCGACAAGTCTGCATTCCGCCGCCGCGACGAGTCTGCGATGCTGACGCTCTACCTTGAGTCTCTGCTATACATCCACGCCGGGCGCAAGAACGAAAAGATGAGCACTCTCCTCGACCGCGCCCTCTCGATCCTCGGCCCCGAACGCTACCTCACCATCGACGAGCCCGAATAAATAACGCTCTGTTTGCTTACTAAGCGCTCTGAGAATGTCATGCCCGGCCCCAACCGGGCATCTGTGACGATAGAAGGACCTTTCTGTCGCTCATGCGTCGAAAAAGGGGCTAAC
>LUZE01000077.1 GCA_001602845.1 Bacteroidales bacterium Bact_13
ATCACTTGCGAATTGCGCGTAGCTGCATAGTCGTTGGTCACGCCCTTGATGCGGGTGTCGAAACCATACATCTTGGCGGTCTGCATCATGTCGATGGCCTTGCCCTCGGAGAGACCTTCCTTGATGTCGAGCAGAACGAGCTCCGAGCAAATCTTCATGTGTGCAATGGCGTTTGCACAGGTAGCGCCCACGTTGCCGGCGCCGATAACTGTAACTTTAGACATAATAATTATTTATTTGAGTAGTTTTTGTGTTAATTTTGTCCTATCGTTCAACCCACAAAGGTAATTAATTTTATGGTACGATATTTCACCGAAGACACGAGTTTCTCGCTGAAGGGGAAAAGGCTCGTCAGCAAATGGTTGCGCTGTGTCGCAGCCGGCAGGGGCTATGAACTGGGCGACCTGAACTACATCTTTTGCTCCGACGCGTACCTGCTGGCCATCAACCGGCAGTTCCTGGACCATGACTTCGAAACCGACATCATCACGTTCGACAATTCCGAAGACTTTTTCCAGGAGACAGGCCGGCGCGGCGTCAGTGCCGATGTCTACATCAGCGTCGACACGGTCCGCTTGAACGGCAAGGCGTACGGCGAGGGCTTCGAGCGCGAGATGCGTCGTGTCATCGTCCACGGCCTGCTGCACGTGATCGGATACGACGACCAGGACAAGTGGCACCAGCAGCGGATGCGCGCGGCCGAGAACCGGGCGCTTGACCTGTACGACCAGCTCAAGGCGGAGGACGTGGATGTCCGGTGACTATGACATCATCGTCATCGGTGCCGGCCATGCCGGCTGCGAGGCGGCGGTAGCCGCCGCCCGGCTGGGTTCCCGCGTCCTGCTGATCACGCAGGATATGAACAAAACCGCCCAGATGTCGTGCAATCCGGCGATGGGCGGAATTGCTAAAGGTCAGTTAATCAGAGAAATAGATGCGCTTGGCGGCTATTCCGGCATCGTGACGGACGCTTCCACGCTCCAGTTCCGGATGCTCAATCGGTCGAAAGGACCGGCCATGTGGAGCCCCCGTGCACAGTGTGACAAGCGCCGTTTTTCCATGAACTGGCGCTCTGTTCTCGAAAGTACTTGTGGTTTAGACATTTGGCAAGATTCTGTCGTCGCCATAACGCGCCGAGAATCGCATATTTCGGGTGTCCGTCTCCGGATGGGCGCTGAATTTTCGGCCAAATCCGTGATTCTGACGGCCGGAACCTTCCTCGAGGGACGCGTTTTTGTCGGTACCGAGATGAGCGAAGGCGGCCGAATGGGCGAGCTTCCGTCGAAGGGTTTGTCGCAAACACTCGTTGACGCCGGGCTGACGGTCGGCCGGATGAAGACCGGAACGCCGCCCCGGATCGACGCCCGGTCGCTCGACCTCTCGCGGCTCGAACGGCAGGAAGGTGATGCCGATCCCGCACGCTTCTCGTTCCTTCCCAAGCCATCCGACATCCAGGAAGGTCGTCCGCAAAAGTGCTGCTACATCGTCCACACGAACCCGCGCGTGCATGAGATCCTGCGTACGGGCTTTGACCGCTCTCCCCTCTTTACCGGCAAGATCCACGGCATCGGGCCGCGTTACTGCCCTTCGATCGAAGACAAGCTGCGCACGTTTGCCGAAAAGGATGCGCATCAGCTGTTCCTTGAGCCGGAGGGCTGGGATACGTGCGAATACTATCTTCAGGGCTTTTCCTCGTCGCTGCCGCTCGACACGCAGCTCGAGGCGCTCCATGCTATCGAAGGTCTGGAGACCGTCAAAATCTTCCGGCCGGCGTATGCGGTAGAATATGATTTTTTTGATCCGACCCAGCTGAAGGCAACGCTTGAGTCGAAGCTGGTGGAAGGGCTGTATCTGGCCGGACAGGTGAATGGCACGACGGGTTACGAAGAGGCGGCAGCGCAGGGTCTGATGGCGGGCATCAACGCACATCTGAAGCTCGCCGGTAAAGAGCCGCTCGTCCTGACGCGCGACCAGGCTTACATCGGTGTGCTCATCGACGATCTCATTACCAAGGGTGTCGACGAACCCTACAGGATGTTCACATCCCGGGCCGAGTATCGCATCCTCCTCCGGCAGGACAACGCTGATGAACGCCTAACATCTATCGGCCGTACAATAGGCCTGGTGGATGATTTTCGCTGGAAAACCTATCAATTGAAGCAGGAAAACATTGAGCGGCTGACTTCGCTTTTGCACGAAACTTCCCTTAAGCCTGACGCGGTCAACCCCTACCTTGTCTCTGTCGGCGAAGCCCCCATCGACGCCTCCCGCCGCGCCGACGATCTCCTCGTCCGTCCGTTCGTCACTTTGAACGGCTTGCTTTCGGTCATGTCTGCCCCTGACGTCATGCCCGGCTTGACCACAACCGTCATGCCCGGCTCGACCGCAACCGTCATGCCCGGCTCGACCGGGCATCTTTCGCCAAATGTTCCACGTGGAACGTTTGACAACGAAGTGTTGGAGGCCGTCGAGACGCAAGTCAAATACGCCGGATACATCGACCGCGAAAAACGCCTCGCCGAAAAAATCCTGCGCCTCGAGCACTTGGAAATCCCGCAAGATTTTGATTTTCAAAAGATTACGGCTTTGTCCATGGAATGCCGCATAAAGCTAGAGCGCTACCGTCCCCGCACCATCGCCCAGGCCTCCCGTATCTCCGGCGTCTCCCCCGCCGACATTTCCGTCCTTCTCATCTACTTCGGCCGTTAATCCTCCCCCTCCCTTCTTCTGTTCCCCGTGGAACAAGAGAGGCACGCTCGCCTTGGCCCCACGCACAACCGGAACCGGTCTGGGCTGCGAGCCCTCGCCCAGACCGAACCGCGGTTGCTGCGGCAGGCCTGCGCACAGCTCGCGTGCTGTGCATTAGAAATGCGAAGTTTGTATGCGCACTGTGCGGAGCAGCGAAGCACACGATTTTTTTATTATATTTGTTGGACAAAAAACAAAAACTATGGATATCCTTCGTACGTTCGACCTCCTCGAAAACCTCAAAACCTACCCCCCTAAAGACGACATCCTCGCCCGCCGCACCCGCGGTAAATGGATCAAATATAGTATCGACCAGTACTATGAAATCGCCCACGCAGTAGCCTACGGCCTCCTCGCCCTCGGCTATAAAGAGGGAACCAAAATCATCACCGTCTGTAATAACAGACCCGAATGGAACTTCATGGATATGGGCATCAACCTCGCCCATATGATCCATATCCCCGTCTATAGCACCCTCAGCCACGACGACTACCACTTCATCTTCGAAAACTCCGACGTAGAACTCATCGTCGCCGGCACCAAGACGCTCTATAATAAACTGGTCCCCATCGCCAAGGAAATCGACCGCGATATCCGCTTCCTGATGATGGACGACGGCGAAGAAACCATGACCCTGGCCCAGCTCTATGAACTCGGCCGCGCCAATAAAGACAAATTCGGCCCCGTCGTAGAAGAAAACAAGAAAACCATCAGCCCCGACGAATGCGCCAGTATCGTCTATACATCCGGTACCACCGGTATGCCCAAAGGCGTCATGCTCTCGCACCGGAACATGATGTTCGACTCCCACGGCCACGCCCTGCGCCAGACCAAGAACTATAGCCATAAGATGATCAGTTTCCTCCCGCTCTGCCATATGTACGAACGGACCATGAACTACGAATACCAGGAACTGGCCATCAGCACCTATTACGCCGAGAGCCTTGCCACCATCGCATCCGACCTCAAGGACTGCCACGCCGACGGCTTCTGCGCCGTGCCGCGCGTCCTCGAAATGATGTATGGCAAACTCGAAGAAGCCGGCAAGAAACTCACCGGCTTCAAAAAGAAAATCTATGATGCAGCCTGGAACTACGCCAATAATTTTGACAACGAAAATACCGGCTGGTTCTATCTCCAGAAACAGAAACTCTTCGACAAACTCGTCTATAGCAAGTGGCGCGAGAACCTCGGCGGCCACGAGATGCTCGTGGTCAGCGGCGGCTCGTCCATCCAGGCCAAGATCGTGCGCTGCTTCAACGCTGCGAAACTCTATATCTTTGAGGGATACGGACTTACCGAGACCTCTCCCGTGATCGCCGTCAACTCTCCGGCCGACAAATACAACGTCATCGGCACGGTGGGCAAGGCCATGGACGGCACGGGACTCTCGTTCGCAGAGGACGGCGAAATCCTGACCCGCGGCCCGCACGTGATGCTGGGATACTACAAGAACCCGACCGCGACGAAGGAAATGATCGACGAGGAAGGCTGGCTCCACACAGGCGACATCGGCTTCCTGAAGGACGGCAAGTACCTGAAGATCACGGATCGTAAGAAAGAGATCTTCAAGCTGTCCTCGGGCAAGTACATCGCACCGCAGGTCATCGAGACGCTGCTGCGCGAGAGCCCGTACATCGAAAACGCCTTCGTGTTCGGCGCCAACGAGAAATTCGCTTCGGCCATCATCATCCCGGCCTTCGCCAAGGTAAAAGAATATGCCGAGTCGCGCGGCGCCAAGATCGAGAAGAAAGAGCAACTGCTTGAGAACAAGGCCGCTATGGAACTTCTGAACGCAGAAGTCCAGGAAGTCAACGCAAAACTCGCCGCACACGAGAACCTCAAGAAGACGCACTTCGTGTTCGACGAGTGGACGCCCGACAACGAGATGCTCTCGCAAACCCTCAAGCCGAAACGCCGTAACCTGCTCAAGCGCTACGAGCAGATCATCGCCGACACCTACAAGTAATCACAGATACCGACAACCATGAAAACGAACCGACTTTTCTTCGCGTTTTTGTGCGCGTTGCTGGTTGCTGTAACCGCAAGTGCCCAGCAAGAAAAGCTGAAACCTTCCGCCGCGGCCATCGCCGCCGATCCCGGGGCGTCCGAGCAGACCGTCCGGGAAGGATTCAGCAAGCCCACCTGCGAGATCCGGGCCGCCTACGAGCACCTGGATCCGGCCTTGTTTATCTATCAGCCTTATTACAAGGGTGATAACCGTTACTTTTATTACGTCGAAGCAGAAACAAACGTGCGGGAATTCCACGACAATTGTTATGCGTGGTTCCTGATGAAGGCACAGGAAGAATATGGTGTCCGCTGGACGGCCATCAATGTTTTCATCGGGGGTATTCCGGGCCAGGGCGACCGCCAGGTGCCGTACGGCGAGCACACGATGCATGCCGGTTTTGCGGAAGTCATGGCAGATCCTGTCTCGAGTCAGACGTTCAACCATTTCCTGCGCGCCTGCTCCATCCTGGAGGTTTCCGCACTGTGTGCCTTGTCGATGAAAGACTACAACCGCGAAGTCCGGCATCCGGACGGCGCTGTCACCAAACTGGTCGAAGGCGAATCCGACCGGATCGCCCGGTATCGCCGGATGCGTGCGGAAACGGAAAGGTTCATTCTCGCGAATTCGCCCTTCGGCCTGCTGGAATTCATGGCCGACTGGATCTGGGACCGCTATCAGCAGCGGCAGAATAAGAATCAGTTCGTCGTTTTTGATTACTTCGAGTACCAGGAAGCCTTCTCGTTGCTGGCCAGCCATCCCGACCTGACCTGGGGCAATGAGGACGTGAAGGCGAAGTGCGAAGCTACCGTCAAGAAACACAAGAAGCAATTCGACGAAGTGAATGCCAAGGCGCTGGAATACTATGGCGACAATGCCCGGAAGGCGGACCAGAAGGCCCGGGAGATGACGATGGACGAGATGCCGAAGCCGGCCATGAGCGATGCGAACATGGAGGCGCAGATGAAAAAGCTGGCCGCCTCGTCGGGGCATCTGTCCAGCGGGGTGACAGTGCTGAAAGCCATCATCCAGAGCACGGGCTGGAGTTACGACCGCGACGATCTGGGCCGGATTATCGACCGATACAAGAATGCCTACATCGTGTACAAGACGTCGGACGGCAAGGTTCACATGGTGACCATGAGCTTCAAGCAGGACAGTCTGGGCGGAAATTCCTGGGGCAGCCTGACAGCCCGCGGCCTCGGCCTTGACAACCGCACGATCATCGACTACAAATAGCGGTCGGTCACGACCGGAATAAATAACCAAGGGGGCCTTGCGGGCCCCCTTGAACACATCACATTTTGATTTTTACAAATCAGATTATTTGCTCATACTGCGCAGCAGAAAGGAGCGTATCAAATTCCGAAGGATCGGAAACTTTGATCTTGATCATCCACCCCTGACCGTACGGATCGGAATTCACGAGTTCGGGCGCGCCTTCCAGCTCAGGATTGACCTCGACGACTTCGCCGGAAACCGGCATGAATGCATCGGCAACCGTCTTGACGGCCTCGATGGTACCGAACACTTCTTCCTTGGCGAGCGTCTCGCCTTCGGTCTGGATGTCTACAAACACGATGTCACCCAACTCGCTTTGCGCAAAGTCGGTGATACCGACAACTGCCAGGTCGCCCTCAAGGCGGACCCATTCGTGATCTTTTGTGTATTTCAGTTCAGCAGGTGTATTCATAGTCTTATCACAATATAACAACTGACTCGCAAATATACATAATTATTTGCGAATCTGCAACTTTTTTCGAGAAAAAGCATAACGCCGCTACATCATCTTGAGCGCGCGCTTGATGAGATCTTCCAGCGGGAGGGAAGGCGACTCCTTGAGGATGGCCGTAAGGGTCTTGTCGACAGCGGCTTTCGAGAAGCCGAGCAGCGTTAGGGCGGTCGCCGCTTCGTCGCGGACGGCGGAAGATCCGGCGGGTTCGAACGCGAATTCGCCGCTGCCCTTGCCGACCTTGTCCTTCAGGTCGAGGATGACGCGCTGCGCCGTCTTGAGGCCGATGCCCTTGACGGCCTTGAACTTGTTCACATCGTTCGACAGGATGGCCTCTTTCACCTCGTCGGCCGTCATGGCCGAAAGGATCATCCGGGCGGAGCCGGGGCCCACGCCGCTCACGGAGATCAGCTGTACGAAGACCGCGCGCTCGGCTTTGTCGGCGAACCCGTAGAGCGATTCGTCATCCTCGCGCACCAGGTGGCAGGTGTAGAGTTTCACCCGGCTGCCGCGGGCGTTCTGGAGTTTGGAGAAGGTGCTCAGCGAGATGAGCAGGTCGTATCCTACGCCACAGGCTTCCACGATGGCGTCGGTGGGCGTGATTTCCTCGAGCGTGCCGGCAATATATTCGTACATAGTCGTGTTTAAACGTTTCTAAACGGGTAAGAATGATAATTTTTTGTAAAAATAGTTATTTTTGCAGGATTATGGACATCAGGAATGAATTTCCGGCATTGGAGCAGCAGGCCTATGGCCGTCCGCTGGTGTATTTCGACAATGCGGCCACGTCGCAGCGGCCCCGCAGCGTGCTCGAAATGCAGCAGCGCCTTGGCGTTGAGGCCAATGCCAACGTTCATCGCGCCATCCACTACCTGAGCGGCGAGGCGACCGAACGCTATGAGGCTGGTCGTGAAGCCGTGCGGGCGTTCATCAACGCACCGGCCCGGGAGAACATCGTGCTGACGAGCGGCACGACCGCTTCCGTCAATCTCGTGGCCACGTGCTTCTGCGCGCGCTACCTCCGTGCGGGCGACCGTATCCTCATTTCCGAGGCGGAGCATCACAGCAACATCGTGCCCTGGCAGCTGGCCTGCGAGCGGCACGGCGCTTCGCTGGAAGTGCTGCCCGTCGACGAGGCGGGCGAACTCTCCGTGGAGGAACTGGAACGCCGGCTCAGCGCTGCGGAAGGCTGCATCAAGTTGCTGGCTGTCACCCATATCTCGAACATCCTGGGCATCGTGAATCCCGTGGCGGAGATCGTGGCGGTCGCGCATAAGCACGGCGTTCCCGTGCTGGTCGACGGCGCTCAGGGCATCGTTCACGCACCCGTCGACGTACAGGCGCTCGACAGCGACTTCTACGTGTTCTCCGGGCACAAGATCTACGCACCCACAGGGACCGGCGTGCTTTACGGCAAGCGGGAATGGCTCGAGGCGATGCCGCCGTACATGGGTGGCGGCGAAATGGTCGATACCGTGACGTTCGAGAAGACCACCTATGCCCCGCTGCCGCTGAAATTCGAGGCCGGAACGCCCAACTTCACGGGTGCCGCGTGCTTTGTCCCGGCGCTGGAATGCGCCCGCGCAATAGGGGAGGACCCTGCGCTGCAGGACGCCCAACGCGCGATGCGGGATTATCTGCTCGAGGAACTCCCGAAAATCGACGGCCTGCGGCTGTACGGCACGCCCCGCGAAAAAGCGCACAAGATTCCGCTGTTCTCTTTTACGGTGGAAGGCGCCTTCCCGGCCGACCTGGCCCAGATCCTCGACAAGATGGGCTTTGCGGTGCGTTCGGGCCACATGTGCGCCGAGCCGTTGCTGCGCCGTTTCGGGCAGACCTCGATGCTCCGGGCCTCGCTGGCACCCTACAATACCCTGGCGGAATGCGAAGCGTTCGTGAAGGCGCTCCGGCGGGCCGTCAATATGTTGCGATAACGATATGAAAACCATACAGGAATTACAGGCTGACATCGTGGACGAGTTCTCCGTCTTCACCGACTGGATGGACAAGTACGAATACCTCATCGAACTGGGCAAGGGAATGCCGCTGATCGACGAGAAGGACAAGACCGACGACCATCTGATTCGTGGCTGTCAGTCGCGTGTCTGGCTTTCGTGCCGCAAGGAGGATGGCCGGCTGCATTTCGCCGCAGACAGTGACGCCATCATCACCAAGGGCATCATTTCCCTGCTGCTCAAGGTCTACGACGGACAGACTCCTGAGGATATCCTTGCCGCTGACGAAGGTTTCCTGGAGCAGATCGGTCTGAAGGAAAACCTGTCGCCGACCCGCGCGAACGGCCTGGTGTCGATGATCCAGACCATCAAGGACTATGCGGCGAACCTGCGGGAGAAGCCCGCGGAGGCGCCGCGTGCGGATGCGTCACGCGACCTGCAGGACGACGTCATCGCCGCCCTTCGCAATGTCTACGATCCCGAGATTCCGGTGAACGTCTACGAACTCGGCCTGATCTACGAGATCCAGGCGGAGCCCGATGGCCAGGTTTTCATCAAGATGACGCTCACGGCGCCCAACTGTCCCATCGCCGACGAGGTGGTGGCGCAGGTGCAGGAGGCAGTGGCCGACGTGCCCGGTGTGAAGGATGTCCAGGTGGAACTGGTGTTCGAGCCGGAATGGACGGTCGACCGGATGAGCGAGGAAGCCAAACTGGAGCTGGGAATGTTATGATCTATCTGGCACTTGGATCGAACCTGGGCGACCGGGAATGGAACCTGGAGCAGGCGCTGGCCCTTCTGGCCGAGGCGCTGAAGGTCGACATGCTGTGCTCGCGCGTGCTCGAGACGGAAGCTGTGGGCTTTGACGGGGCGCCTTTCCTCAACCAGGCGGTGTGCTTCGAGAGCGACATTACGCCCGAGGCGCTGCTGGATCTTTGCCAGGACATCGAGGTGCGGCTGGGCCGGCCCCGCCACGAGGCCGAGTATGATGCGGAGGGCCGTCGGGTGTACCGTGACAGGGTGATGGATATCGATATCCTGAAATACAACGATTCAGAGATCCATAGTGACAGGTTGGACATTCCTCACCGACAGATTTGGGAACGTCCTTACGTACAAGAATTATTAAATGACATAACGATATGACACAGGAAGAAGTATTCAAGACGCTCGTTGCGCATGCCAAGGAGTATGGTTTCATTTTTCAGTCGAGCGAGATCTACGACGGCCTGAGCGCCGTGTACGACTACGGCCAGATGGGCGTCGAAATGAAGAATAACATCAAGAAATACTGGTGGGAAGCGATGGTCCACCTCAACGACAACATTGTGGGCATCGACTCGGCCATCTTCATGCACCCCCGCATCTGGGAGGCCTCCGGCCACGTGGGTGCCTTCAACGACCCGCTCATCGACAACAAGGACTCCAAGAAGCGCTACCGCGCCGACGTGCTGATCGAGGAGTATCTCGCCAAGCTCGAGGAAAAGATGAACAAGGAGGTCGAGAAGGGCCGCCGCAAATTCGGCGATGCTTTCAACGAAGAGCAGTTCCGCGCCACGAATCCCAACGTCCTGCGCAGCAAGACCAAGTACGACGAGGTCCATGCCCGCATGACCAAAGCTCTCAACGACAATGATTTGAAGGAACTCCGCCAGATCATCGTGGACTGCGAGATCGCCTGCCCCATCTCCGGCACCAAGAACTGGACCGACGTGCGCCAGTTCAACCTGATGTTCAGCACGCAGCTCGGCAACGTGGACGGTGGCGTGGGCACCATCTACCTGCGTCCCGAGACCGCCCAGGGCATCTTCGTCAACTTCCTCAACGTCCAAAAGACCGGCCGCATGAAGGTGCCTTTCGGCATCGCGCAGATCGGCAAGGCGTTCCGCAACGAGATCGTGGCACGGCAGTTCATCTTCCGCATGCGCGAGTTCGAGCAGATGGAGATGCAGTTCTTCGTCCGTCCCGGCGAAGAGATGAAATGGTTCAGCCAGTGGAAGCAGACGCGCCTGGCATGGCACAAGGCCCTCGGACTGGGCGACGAGAAATACCGCTTCCACGACCACGAGAAGCTGGCGCACTACGCCAATGCCGCTACGGACATCGAGTTCGAGTTCCCGTTCGGCTTCAAGGAGCTCGAAGGCATCCACAGCCGCACCGACTTCGACCTGTCGCAGCATCAGAAGTTCAGCGGACGCAAGATCCAGTACTTCGATCCCGAGACCAACGAGAGTTACACGCCGTACGTCATCGAGACCTCCATCGGCCTCGACCGTACGTTCCTGGCCGTGCTTTCGTCTTCCTATTGCGAAGAGGCCCTCGAAGGTGGCGAGACGCGCGTCGTGTTGCGCCTGCCCGCCTGCCTGGCGCCTGTCAAGCTCGCCGTGCTGCCGCTCGTCAAGAAGGACGGCCTGCCTGAAAAGGCTCGCGAGATCCTCGACAGCCTGCGTTTCGACTTCAACTGCCAGTACGATGAGAAGGATTCCATCGGCAAGCGCTACCGCCGCCAGGACGCCATCGGCACGCCGTACTGCATCACCATCGACCACGACACGCTGGAAGATGGCTGCGTGACGCTGCGCGACCGCGACACGATGGTTCAGGAGCGCATTCCGATCGGACGTCTCCGCGACATCGTCGAAGAGCGTGTCAGCATGAAGCCGCTCTTCAAGAAGATTCACAAGATTTGCGGATAATAAAAAGGGGCGCCCAAACAGGGTGCCCCTAAAAAATCGGCGTCGGGATGACACGACTCGAACGTGCGACTCCTTGGTCCCAAACCAAGTGCGCTACCAACTGCGCCACATCCCGATGGATTGCAAAGGTATAAAAAAATTTGGCTTATTTCAGAAAACCCTCTATCTTTGCATTCCCTTAAGCGCCTGCGTAGGCTAGTGGGCGGCATCAGCCGCTAGCGGAGACCGAGCAGGGGAGACCAGTGCGATAGCGAGGTCGAAGCGAGGGGCCTGGGGCAGTGCCCCGGACAAACACGGTGAGGTGGGTGAGTGGCTTAAACCACCAGTTTGCTAAACTGACGTACGGGATTACCGTACCGGGGGTTCGAATCCCCCCCTCACCGCAAAGCAAATACAGCGCGATGAGCGCTGTTTTTTTTCCTGCTTTGCGGCAATGACAAACGACCATGCACCCCAGAAATTGTTTCCCGTCCTGCTGAAGGCGGGCGCGCTGGGCGTGGCCATCCTGCTGGGTTTCCTGCTGGGCATCCTGGTCGGCGACCGGGATCGCCGGAAACCGAAACCCGACTCCGCCATCGTCGGCGCGCCGTTGGACACCACCGACTTTTCGTCTGACACAACCACCGCCGGCGCACAGATTGATACGACCGCTTCTACGCCAGCCGTTCCCGACGAGCCTGCAAAGCCCGAAGACCCTAAAGTGTCCAAGAAGGAGATTGCTGCAGGCGTCGAATATCTGGCAACGCACAACCGTTGGAACCGCGACGAAATGGAGAAATTCCCGGCGCTCCAGGGGCTTTGGGACGCCGTCAACACTTATCAGCTCGACGACATCAAGCGCTACAACGACTATCTGGCCTCCACGCCGCTGATTACCATCGTCGAAGGACTGGAACGGTCTCCCAAAACGGGTTACTACGCCTCGCGCAACGACCACGTCATCACGCTAAGCACCTACATCAAGCGTCTCCGCTAACGTCCCGGGGAATTAATAGAATTTGGCGACGAAGGCGTTGAAATCCTTGTCTTTGTCGGGGAGTTTCTCAAACTTCTTGCGCTCCCGCAGGATCTCGCGCCGCAGGTCACTCTGCTCGGCGTCAACACTCCAGCCGTCCACGTACTTCCAGTAGAAATGGTTGGGATATTTCTTCCGCAGATTCTTTGCGTCGGAGAAGTGTTTCTGCTCGGCTTCCTGTGCCGTCTTGAAACGGCCGAAACCCTTCGGCGCCTCGGTCATGCCCGCATACCAGGGCACGTACACCTCGCTGCAGGGATGACCCATCGCATTCCACATCACACAGCCCGTGTCGAATCCCAGCCAGGACCGCAGCTGGAAAATCGTCGAAAGAATCGTGTTGTCGTTGCAGATGCTGTTCACCAGATGACCCTTTGCATCGGGCGTCTCGTGCAGGGCCAGTACGTTCGCGAAATCGCGGAGCGAAACTTTCTTCGTGGGGACGGCGGCGAAGGTGCCGGGCATGTCGGCGCCGAAGAAATAATTCCAGGCTTCCTTGTGGCGCGTCACGTTGTTGTCGCTCTTCAGCGTCTTGGGATCGGCATAGGCCTTGGCGAAATTGAAGGCGCCGTCCTTGGCCGGATCGTACCAGCCGCGGGAGACAGCGTATTCAATCAGGTCGTCGGAGCCGGCGAAATTGAAATCGTCGTCCAGGTCCACCTCGCCGATGATGTAATAGTTCGGAATCGTCATCACCTGGTCGTCAGGAACGCGCTGGGCCACCCAGTGCTTGCCCTTGACCACGGACACCACCCATCCTTCCGCCGTGTCGGCGATGATGTAGGATCGTCCGCTGCCCTTGTAACCCAGAGTCTCGACCATCGAGCCGATGATCTCCACGGCCTCGCGGGCGTTGCGGGCATATTTCGCGACAGCGCTCCGGACTTCGTAGAGCACGCCGCCGTTCGTCAGGTTGGTCTTGTCCTCGCGGGACGGGCAGCCGTTCGAAGCGATGCACACGCCGAACTGGTTCATGTACACGTCGGCCACGTCCATGCCGGGGAATTCGCACCAGATGTAGCGGAGGTTCTTGTCGGAAGCGGGGACGACATAGATGTTGAGCATCTGTTCGCCGCCGTCGTCCTCGTTGTGTCCCATCAGGACGGAGCCGTCCACGGTGGCAGCCTTGCCGGCGATGATGGAGAAGCAGTTGTAGTCCTGCGCTGCGGAGAGGCCGATGCAGCAAAGCAGGATGGCGAGGGTGGTGAATATCTTTTTCATCATTTCAAGATTTGTCGGTCAATATCCTAATATCCTGCCAAAGTTAATAAAAATATCAATTACATTTTTCTTATCTTTGCGAGTTATAAAATAAAAGGTGAAAAATGGCTTTGAAATGCGGAATCGTAGGATTGCCTAACGTGGGCAAATCGACCCTGTTCAACTGCATCAGCTCCTCGAAGGCGCAGGCGGCGAATTTCCCCTTCTGCACCATCGAACCGAACGTCGGTTCGACCGTCGTGCCGGACGACCGCCTGAACGTGCTGACGGACATCTGCCATCCGAAGCGGACCATCCCCGCAACGGTGGAGATCGTCGACATCGCGGGCCTGGTGAAAGGGGCGAGCCGGGGCGAGGGCCTGGGCAACCAGTTCCTGGCCAACATCCGCGAGACCGACGCCATCCTGCATGTGCTGCGCTGCTTCGACGACGCGAACGTGACCCACGTCGACGGCTCCGTCGACCCGGTCCGCGACAAGGAAGTCATCGACCTCGAACTCCAGTTCAAGGACCTTGAAACCGTGAACAACCGGCTCTCGAAGTTGCAGAAGCAGGCCCAGACGGGCGGCGACAAGCAGGCGAAGAAGGCCGTGGACGTGCT
>LUZE01000078.1 GCA_001602845.1 Bacteroidales bacterium Bact_13
GGAGCGGCGCAGAGACCAAAAAAACTCACCGCCTTCCGGCAGTGAGTTTTTCTTGTTTTCCGTCGGGAAGAGGTGACTCGAACAGCTTACCAGCGGTTGAGCGGCATGCCGTTCATCTTCATCTTGACCTGCTGGCGGACGTCTTCGATGATCTGGTCGTTGTCGACGTTGCAGAGCACCTTGTCAATCAGTTCGACGATGCCGGGCATGTCTTTCTCAAGCATGCCGCGGGAGGTGACGGCCGGCGTGCCGACGCGGAGGCCGGAGGTCTGGAACGGGCTGCGGCTGTCGAACGGCACCATGTTCTTGTTGACCGTGATGCCGGCACGGACGAGGGCCTTCTCGGCCACCTTACCGGTGAGGTCGGGGAACTTCGGCCGGAGGTCGATCAGCATCAGGTGGTTGTCGGTGCCGCCGGAGACGATGTAGTAGCCCTTCTTGACGAAGGCTTCTGCCAGCGCCTTGGCATTCTTCTGGACCTGGACCTGGTAGTCGCGGAATTCGGGCTGCAGTGCCTCGTAGAAGGCGACAGCCTTCGCGGCAATGCAGTGCTCGAGCGGACCGCCCTGGATGCCCGGGAACACGGCCGAGTTGATCATGGCGCTCATCTTCTTGATTTCACCCTTCGGCGTGGTGATGCCCCACGGGTTGTCGAAGTCCTTGCCGATGAGGATGACGCCGCCGCGCGGGCCGCGGAGGGTCTTGTGCGTGGTGGAGGTCACGATATGCGCGTACTTCACCGGGTTCTTGAGCAGGCCGGCTGCGATCAGGCCTGCCGGGTGAGCCATGTCCACCATGAAGATGGCGCCCACCTTGTCGGCGATGGCACGCATCCGCTCCCAATCCCATTCACGAGAATAGGCAGAAGCGCCGCCGATGATGAGCTTCGGCTTGAATTCAAGCGCCTTGCGCTCCATGTCGTCGTAGTCCACCAGGCCGGTCTCCTTGTTGAGCTGGTAGCCGATGGCGTGGTACATCTTGCCCGACATGTTGACGGGAGAACCGTGCGTCAGGTGGCCGCCATGCGCGAGGTCGAGACCCATGAAGGTGTCGCCCGGCTTCAGGCAGGTGAAGAAGACGGCCATGTTGGCCTGTGCGCCGGAGTGCGGCTGCACATTGGCGTACTCTGCATCGAAGAGTTTGCAGAGGCGGTCGATGGCCAGCTGCTCGATCTGGTCGACGACTTCGCAACCGCCGTAGTAACGGGCGCCGGGGTAGCCTTCCGCATACTTGTTGGTGCAGACGCTGCCCAGGGCTTCCAGCACCTGGTTGCTGACAAAGTTTTCGGAAGCGATGAGCTCGATGCCTTCACTCTGGCGCTCTTCTTCCTTGCGGATCAGATCGGATATTTGAACGTCTTGTTTCATATTGGATGGTGTATTGTTTTTATATTATTTGCCATAGAAACGAATAACATACAAAGATAAAACAATTTCCTATATTTGCTCCTTCAAAATTAGCAAGATGTTCAGAAAAAAATTGAATGAGGAATTGGGACGGCTCAGCATCGATGAGTTCCGCAGCGCCGACAAGGCTCCGCTGGCCCTGGTACTCGATAACGTCCGCAGCCAGCACAACATCGGCTCGGCCTTTCGCACCTGCGACGCATTCCGCGTCGGGCGGATCTGCCTTTGCGGCATCTCGGCTACGCCGCCTACGCCCGAGATCCACAAGGCAGCCCTGGGTGCTGAATTCAGCGTGGCCTGGGAGCACTTCGACACGGCACTGGAAGCCGTTCAGAAACTCCGTGAGGAAGGCTACCTCATCGTCAGCGTGGAGCAGGCCGACGACGCCACGATGCTCCAGGACTTCCAGCCGGAGCCCGGCAAACGCTACGCGCTGGTTTTCGGCAACGAGGTAAAGGGCGTGGCGCAGGAAGTGGTGGACGCCTCCGATCTGTGCCTGGAGATCCCGCAATACGGTACCAAGCACTCCCTCAACGTGTCGGTCAGCATCGGCATCGTGCTTTGGAGCATAATTTTGAACAATTTCCGATAGTTTCTAAAAAAAGTTACTATATTTGCAGTCCCATTTCGGGAACTCGGGAAGTGGCGCAGTTGGCTAGCGCGCTGCGTTCGGGACGCAGAGGTCGGGTGTTCGAGTCACCTCTTCCCGACGAAAAACAAGAAAAACTCACTGCCGGAAGGCGGTGAGTTTTTTT
>LUZE01000079.1 GCA_001602845.1 Bacteroidales bacterium Bact_13
GACGTGAAAATAATGCGGGATTCTTTCACGTCGGCCAAGAATTAGCGCGTCCGTTGCAGAGGTTTTCTCCCGTCAGGACGCTGCGGGATAAAGAGGGTCCCGCAGCGCCTGCCGAGGAAAACCGCGCAGACAAGCGATGGCGCGCCACAATTACCAGATGCCCGGTCAAGCCGGGCATGACAAAGAGGGCAAGCCGGGCATGACAAAGAGGGCAAGCCGGGCATGGCAAAGAGGGCAAGCCGGGCATGGCAAAAAAACAACGGCGGCAAGCCGTTAGACTTGCCGCCGTCATTTTCGAGGAGCCGCAGGGTTAGTTCGCCTGTGCGATGGTCATGGTGGCCGAACCGTTATATTTCTCGCCGGAAGCGGTGAACGAGAAGTTCAGCGTCAGCGAGGTCTCGCCATTCTTCGGGAAGGAAATGGTACCGGTGGCCCGGGCAGGTAGAAAGTCATTGCCCTTGTTCAACTGCCAGCTGATGTTTCCGCTGGAGAGGTTGTACGTGCCGTGGAACTCTTCTCCGTTCCCATAAACGATGAACATATTGTTGTTGCCCAGGAAGTTGAACTCCGTCAACGAATAGCCGGCAACAGTGGAAGGATCGATATTGATGCCGTTGTTTGCGCAATACCGGGCCATTTCCTCAAGGTTGCAACCCGAGAAATCCTTCTCGATGGAAACCTTCCCCGTTACTGTCAGGAACGTGCGCGTCACTTTCCAGGAACGTGCAAGATTGGCGGCCATCCTGTCGGGCGTCTTCATGTTCTTGATGGTTGCAGGCAAGGTGATTTCCCCCGTCCCGGCCTTTACCGGATACGGAGAGATCATGCATTTGTCCTTATCGATTTTGAGGTCGCCGAAGCCTTTCAGCTTGTAGACCTCTCCCGACATGGTGAATTTGCCCGTCCAGATGATATCCGTGCTTGCCTTGGTCATCTTGTCATCGATATAGAGAATATAGCGGCTGTTCTCCGACATGTCGATGGCGCGGATCTGAACCTGAGCGGTAGAGCCCGTCTTGACAGCATCCGGATCGGTCGGTTTGGTACGGTCCGGAAGTTCCAGATTCAGTTTCTCGCCCTGATCGAACTGGACACTGACAGCGGCGTCCTTGGTGGGCGGATCCGGAAGCACGACATCCGTATTGTCGTTCGTTTCGTCGCACGCAACCGTCAGAAGGAGGGATGCGGCAATCATGGAAAAGAATAAGAATACTTTTTTCATATCAGCAAATTTTAATAATTGTTACAAACTGAAACTAGAAGAGGCGGAAATACACGCCGAGCTTCAACATGGGAAGCACGGGGATGCGGGAAACCTTGTCGATGAGGCCGCGGTCGCGCAGCTTGCCACTATCATCAGCAAAAGTACTGCTGGTCAGGACGGAGGTCTGCACGTTGGAGGAGTTGGCGTAGTTGTAGGTCTGGAACTTGATGCCACCCGTATACATCGCACCCAGCTCCACGCCGAAACCGACGCGCTTGTTGACATTCAGCGCACGGCCGTAACCGATACCCAGATACGGAAGAACCTTCATGACGCAGGCGTCCACGTATCCGTATCCATTCTCGTCGGTCGAGAAAGATACATCCCGGAACCGGATACCCGTCCGGTAGTCTTCCGGATGGACTGCGGAGTGGAGGTCAGCCTTGACGGCGACCAGCTTGCCGCTGCCGACGAAGGCACCGGCAATGATCCGGAAGGGCACGTCCTTGATGGGATAGATATCGAGCATGACCTTGCCCAGGCCACCTTTCCAGATGTTTCCGGTAACGGGCACGTTGGAGAAATTCAAGTCATATCCCGAGTCCCTGTGGACAGTCCCCAGATTCAGCGTCTTGTCATATTTGAAAGGGAAGATCGAATAGCCGGCGCGGATCTGCAGGAGAGAAGAAGCCGGAACGACAGCCTCTACGCCGACACCGTCGACGCCGGCAGTGACGCCAAGGCCGACATGGTTGAAAAATTGCCCGTCCTGCGCATTTGCCGACAGGCTCAGCAGCGAAACCGCTAAAGCGGCAAGGAGGATAAGAATTCGTTTCATAGGCATAATTTCGTTTATTCGTACGAAGATACTCATTTTTTCGCTATTCTCCGCGGCTGTTTGTATTTTTTATAAAATCTGCCTACTTTTGCGCCGCCAAAACGAGTCATAATGAAAGAATACCAAGATAAGCACGAGCTGGCCGACAGCCTCCGTGCAGCGATTGCTGAAGAATTTGAGGTTGAAGAAGAGAAAATCACGCCGGATGGTTCCATCAAGGACGTCCTCCTGCTGGACAGCCTGAGCCTCGTCGACCTGATTGCCGTCATCGAATCGGAATCGGGCGTCAAGCTCAAGGGCACCGACGTCGGCAACATCCTCACTTTCGAGGCGTTGTATGATTTTGTCTGGGACCGGATCGACTAAGGACCGGCCGGGGGCCGCTATTTCTTGCGGGCGGCACGCTTTGCCGCCTTGGCGGCGCGGATTTCAGCTTTTTCCTTCTTCTTGGCTTCGGCCTCTGCTACTTTTTGTTCGTGAGCGCCTTTGGTGGTGATCAGGATGACGCCGTTTGCGCCGCGGACGCCATAGATCGACGAGGAAGCATCCTTGAGCACGGAGACGGAATAAACGTCATACGGGCTGACGGCACCCAGGTCGTTGATCTCCACGCCATCCAGCAGGACGAGCGGTGCCGTGGAGCTGTTCAGCGTACCGACGCCGCGCACCACAACCGCAGACATCGAATTTTCAGGACCGACATAGACACCGGGCACCTTCCCGCGCAGATAGTCGTACATGTTGGTGTACGTGACGGCCTCTTCCTCCTGGACTTTCAGTGAGGAAACCGCGTACGTAAGCTGGTCCTTGTCAGTCGTCCCATATCCGACATCCACTTTTTCACCATCAGATTCCGCCACGGTCTTGGCGCTGCCGCATGATGCCACGGCCAGGACAGCCGTCGCTGCGAGAGAGATTATCAAGAGACGTTTCATGATTTTCCGGGTTGTTTTCACAAAGATTGTCATTTTTTAGTATATTTGCAAAAATGAACTCTAAATTATTGTTTATGAAAACAAAGTCTTTGATCATACTGGCCGGCCTTTTCCTGTTTTTATGCACTTCCTGCAGCGAACAACATTCGTTTACCAAGAAGATAACGGGTGACTGGTGGCCCGTCCACGCTTCCGGATCCATGGATAACGAGGTCTTCACGGCATCCTGGGACGGAGACCTGGGTGACCACGGCGAAATCATCGTTGTGTGCACCAGCAAGGACAACCCGTCGCTGACCGTAAAAAAGACCGTCTTCTATCCCGCGCTCTCTTTCAGTAAGGATACCCGGAAGAACGAGTCCGTCCGTACCGTCGACCTCAGCAGCCGGGACCTGAAGACGAGCAATTATTTGAAGTATAAGGTGGAAAACGGCACTTTCTATATGGAAACCGTCAGCGCGGAAGGTACCCCTACCGGGGAATTCGGCGAAGGACAACCCTATAAGTTCCTCGATGACAACACGCTGAAAATCGGAAACGTGACCTATGAGGCGTATTCCTACTACAGGAAGAAACACCAGAGCAACTCCATCGTGGAGATGGGCGGCGATTCCGATTACCTGCCGATCAGGTATTAACAAAGAAAAACGGCCGGATTGCTCCGGCCGTTTTCATTTCTGAAAACCAAGGATTACTTCTTGATTTCTTCCACAGCGTTCTCGACAGCGGCGCCAGTCTCTTCCAGAGCGTTCTCAACTTTCTGGGCAGCTTCCTCAGAAACCTCGATTGCTGCATCGACAACTTCCTGTGCCTGTTCCTCGATGGGAGCAGCTTCTTCTTTCGGCTGATTCTTGCAGGACACTGCGAAAAGGCCCAGGCAAGCGACGACAGCCATCAAAGCGATCTTTTTCATAATGATAGTTATTAGGTTAAAATATTAAGGTTCTTCTGAATCGGCCGCAAAAGTAACAACAATCTTTGTTCGTTGAACAAAAATTTTACTCTTTTTTCCAACGGCGGTGGGTCCACAGGTAATTCCAGGGCTGGGCTTCCAGATCCTGTTCCAGCAGGCGATAATACTGTTGCATGATTTCTGCGGGATCTTCCCCGGCCGCATGTTCACAGACAGGGACCAGCGTGACGCGGTATCCGCCGTCCTCCCGGCTCTCGAGGCGCATGTACGCAATCGCCATATCGAACCTGACGCCCAGCGTCGCCGCAGCGGACATCGTGACCGTCCTGCGATGCATGAACTCCACCTCCATGTTCTTCCTTCCCCCGTAAGGGTACTGGTCGGTGACCATCAGGAATGCCCGACCGGGGTCCCGGTGCTCACAGATGAACTGCTTGACATCGAAAGACTCCACAAAACAATCGCAGTCCAGGTCGTCCAGCATGGCCGTCCGGTTGAAAGAAAAGGCCTGGTCGCTGATGGCATCAGACATCCTGCGGTAGGCGATCGTCAGGCCCTGGGGCTTCAGTTCCAGTTTCTCGCCGTATGAATAGTTCAGGAGCCCGGCGAGCAGTTCCCAGTTGCCGGCATGGGACGACAGGATCATGACCTGGCCGGACTGGGACAGCAGACGGTTCAATTCCCCGGGATTGGAGAACTCCACGATGTGGCTCCGGCGCAGGCGTTCCCTGCCCCGTTCCCCCCGTCGGCCGCCAAACCACAGGCATTCCGTGAAGATTTCGGCAAAGTGCCGGTAGAAGCGATGGCAGATTTGAGTCACTTCCGCATACGTCTTCTCCGGAAAACTGCGGGAAAGGTTTACCATCACCACGTCGCGGCGGTAACGAAACACCTTTTCAACCAAAAATGCCAGGATTCCCGCCCAGAAGTAATGATACTTGAGCGGGAGACACCCGTGCAGGCGCATCCATCCGCAAAGAAGGCGGGCACCGATTGACCGTTTTTTCATCAGCGTCAAATATACTGAATTATTCCTTTAAGGATAGCATTATTTTGTATCTTTGCGATACTATGGCACAGAAACCTTCTATCCCGAAAGGGACCCGCGACTTCGGACCGTCCGAAATGGTCGGCCGCAATTATATCTTCCAAATCGTCAAAAGCGTATTCCGGAAATACGGATACCAATGCATCGAGACGCCTTCGCTCGAGAACCTCGGCACGCTGCTGGGCAAGTACGGCGAGGAGGGCGACAAGCTCCTGTTCCGCATCCAGAACAGCGGAGAGAAAGCCGCACTGGCGCCGGAAAAAGGCCTGCGCTACGACCTGACCGTGCCGTTCGCCCGCTTCGTGGTGCAGCACCAGAACGAGATCTCCTTCCCGTTCAAGCGCTACCAGATCCAGCCTGTCTGGCGGGCAGACCGTCCGCAGAAGGGCCGTTACCGCGAGTTCTACCAGTGCGACGTCGACGTGATCGGCAGCAAATCCCTCCTCAACGAGCTGGAACTGGTGCAGATCGTGGACGACGTGTTCGGGCAGATGGGCGTGCGGGTCTGCATCAAGATCAACAACCGGAAAATCCTGGCCGGCCTGGCAGAAGTCTCCGGACAGCCTGACAAGCTGGTGGACATCACCGTGGCCATTGACAAGATCGACAAGATCGGCCTGGACGCCGTCAAGCAGGAGCTGTTCGAAAAGGGACTTACCGAAGCGGCGGTCGCCGTCATTGAGCCGGTCCTGACACTGTCCGGGACGACGGAGGAAAAACTGGCCCGGATGCGCGAGCTTCTCGCCGGATCCGAAGTGGGCATGAAAGGCCTGGACGAAATCGGGACCCTGTTCTCCCTGATCGCCGGGGCAGGCATCTCCCAGCCCGTCGAGCTCGACCTTTCGCTGGCACGCGGCCTCAATTATTATACGGGCGCCATCTTCGAGGTCAAAGCGCTCGACTTCGCCATCGGCAGCATCTGCGGAGGCGGACGGTACGACGACCTGACCGGCATCTTCGGCCTTCCCGGCATGTCGGGCGTGGGCATCAGCTTCGGAGCCGACCGCATCTACGACGTGCTCTCCGGGCTGAATCTCTTCCCGCAGGACGCAGCATCCGCAGCGACGGTGCTCTTCACCAACATGGGAGAGCGGGAAGTGGCCTACACGATTCCCGTGGCAGCAGGCCTGCGTGCCGCCGGCATCTCGTGCGAAATCTATCCCGACAACACCAAGCTCAAGAAGCAGTTTGAATACGCCGACCGCAAGGGTATCCCGTACCTGGCCATCGTCGGTGACCAGGAAGTGGCCGACAGTACCGTGATGCTCAAGAATCTCGCTTCGGGCGAGCAACGTCCCGTCCCGAAAGACGCCCTCATCGACGCACTGAAACAATAACACCTGAAATACCATGAAAAAGCTGATCCTCTCAGTCGTCCTGCTATGTTCGGCAGTGGCGGCGTTCGCTTGTACGAATCTCATTGTCGGAAAGAAGGCTTCCGCGGACGGAAGCGTGATGTGCACCTATAACTGCGACGGATTCGGCTTTGCCCAGCCGCTGTCGATCTCGCTGCCCGGACGCCATGCGGAAGGCGAGATGGTCGCCATCCACGGCTGGGGTCCCCAGGCTGTCGGCCGCCAGATCGCCGAAGCGCCCTACACCTACGGCGTCGTCGGCCTGATGAACGAGAACCAGGTCACGATTGTGGAGACGACCTGGGACGGACGCCGGGAGTTGCACAACCGGGACGGATTTCTCGACTATTTCACCCTGATGGGTCTCGCCCTGCAGCGGAGCACTACGGCCCGGGAGGCCATCGTCGTGATGCACGAGCTGGTACAGGAATACGGTTACAACGCGACCGGCGAGTCGTTCGCCGTGTGCGACAAGGACGAAGCGTGGATCATGGAGCTCATCGGCAAGGGTCCCGGTCGCAAAGGCGCCGTCTGGGTGGCGCTCCGCGTACCCGACGACTGCATCTGCGCATACGCCAATTCCAGCCGCATCCGCCAGTTCCCGCAGGTCGCCAAGATGAGCAAGGCTGACAAGAAGCGCGGTTACTGCGAAATCGAGGGCCAGTGCATGTATGCTGCCGACGTCATCTCCCTGGCCCGAGAACTGGGCTTCTATGAGGGTTCTGATGCGGATTTCAGCTTCCGTGAAGCCTACGGCCCGCTGGACTTCGGCGCCATCCGCTACTGCGAAGCACGCGTCTGGAGTTTCTTCCGGCATCACTACGACACGGCGGAGATGGACTCCTACCTGCCCTTCATCAATGGGCATACGGAGATCTGCGACCATCTGCCGCTCTGGATCAAGCCCGTGGCGCCCCTTTCCGTCCGCGACCTGATGAACGACATGCGCGACCACTACGAAGGCACCGCCCTCGACATGACGGCCGACGTAAGCGCCGGACCCTGGGCTTCCCCCTACCGGAACCAGCCCGTCAATTATTTCAGCAGCGACTCCACCGCCATGTTCCGCGAGCGGCCGATCGGCTGCCAGCAGAGCGGCATGACGATGGTCTGCCAGATGCGGTCCTGGCTGCCCGACGCTGTGGGCGGCGTGACGTATTTCAATATGGACGACGCCACGATGGTGGCTTACGTCCCGGTCTACTGCGGCATTACGCGGATCCCCGACCCGTTCCGCCGCGAGAACAACAACATCACGGAATTCAGCACCGAAAGTGCTTTCTGGATGAACAACTTCGTAGCCAACATGGTCTATCCGCGCTGGAGCGCGATGATCGGCGACCTGCGCGATGCACAGAAAGAGCTGGAGGACTTCTATGCGGAAGACCAGAAATCGGTGGAGGAAACGGCGGTGAAGATGACGCCGGGCGACCGCGCCGCATTCCTTACCGCGAAAACGGAGATGTACACCGATATGATGATGAAGCGCTGGGACAAACTCGCCAAGTTCTTGATCGTCAAGCATAACGACCAGATCGCCCAGCCCAGCGAGAACGGCGTGATCGTCCGCGGCCGCCGAACTTCCCCGGCCTACGCGCCGGCCTTCATCGATGCCGTCAAGTCCGTCACGGGAGACCGGTACGTCAAGCCGGCAGAAAAGAAATGAAAGCGATGATTCTTCGAAATGCCCTGTCCAGCGTCACCTTGATGGTGGCGCTGGTCCTGTTTTCAGCCTGCGGCCGGCAGGAAGTGCTGACCGGCGACTTCTCGCTTGTCAGTCCGCTGCCTCGTTTCATTGAGGCGGATGAACCGATTGAACCGCCGGTAGTCATCACCCGCCGGACCCGTATCGGTTATCCCGAAGGAGATGCCGCCCTGCGGGATGCGGCCGGGTTGCTGGCGGAGCAGCTGGGTCTTTATTTCGGCACGCCGCTCCGGACCGTACCTTCCGGCTCGCGGACCACGGGGATCCTGCTTTCGATCGATCCGGAACTGGGCAGCGGTCACGACCTGGCTGATTTCCAGCAGCAGGAATGCTATCGCATCCAGTCAGACGCCGATGGCATCACCATCAGCGGCGGCAGTGTTCCGGGCGTGCTGCACGGCATCCAGACGCTTGTCAAGGCATTGCCGGTTCCGGACGCCCCCGGGCGACTCCGCTTCGCGCTGCCGGCCGGAACCGTCTTCGACTATCCAGAATTCTCCTACCGGGCATTCATGCTCGACTGCGGCCGACATTTCTTTCCCGCAGAATACATCAAGCAACTGATCGACATCCTGGCGCTGCACAACCTCAACTACTTCCACTGGCACCTGAGCGAAGACCAGGGATGGCGGCTGGAGATCAAGAAGTATCCCCGCCTGACGGAGATCGGTTCCCGGCGGCCGGGCACGCAGGACCCGCAGGGCCGGCTCGACGACATTCCGGTCAGCGGTTTCTACACGCAGGAAGAAGCCAGGGAGATCGTCCGCTATGCTGCGGAGCGGGGAATTACGGTGATCCCCGAGATCGACCTGCCCGGCCACACGACGGCGGCACTGGCTGCTTACCCTTCGCTGGGATGCACGGGCGGGCCCTACGAAGTGGCCACCCGCTATGGCGTGCTCGATGATGTGCTCTGCGTGGGGAAAGACGAGACGATGACCTTTGTCAAGGATGTACTGACAGAAGTGATGGACATCTTCCCGTCGGTATTTATCCATCTGGGCGGGGACGAATGCCCGAAAGTGCGCTGGGCGGATTGTCCGGACTGCCAGCGGAAAATTCGGAAACTGGGGCTGAAGGACAATGGCAGCAAGACGAAGGAGGAATTACTGCAGTCCTGGTTCAGTTCCGAGCTGGAGGCTTTCCTGGCGGAGCACGGCCGGCGGATGATCTGCTGGAACGACGTGCTCTGCGACTGGGGCAACAAGGTGGTCGGCGAGCCATCGAAACGGACGGTCATCGCGGGCTGGATGCGGCCGGTCTCTTCAGCCATCGCGGCCCGGGAAGGCTACGATGCCATCTACTGTCCCATCGACCAGTGCTATTTCAGCGCTGCTGAAATCAACCGGCTGCCCCTTTCGGAATGCATCCGCCGGGTCTACGACATGGCTCCCGTCCCCGAAGGCCTGACGCCGGAAGAGCGGCGTCACATCCTCGGCGTCGAAGCCTGCATCTGGACCGAGCGCGTCGCCGACACCGACAGCCTGGAATGGCGGCTCCTTCCCCGCCTCTCCACGCTGAGCGAGAT
>LUZE01000080.1:0-401 GCA_001602845.1 Bacteroidales bacterium Bact_13
CGGACGGCCTGCACCTTATCAATGGCCTGGGTATAAGCTTCTTCGTAATAGACAATGTTATTGCGCCACAGGGCGATCTCCGACACCTTCTTGGCGTTTTCGCGCCAGGCTGCGAGACCCTCTGCCGGCAGGCCGGCCACCTCGCGGATGCGGGCCACGACGTTGTCCACCACTTCACTGTAGTTGGCGTCGTTGCGCTCGATGACGGCGATGCCCGGATGCGGCTCCTCGCAGTGCTCACGCACCCAGAGCACCCAGAGGCCGAAGCCGGCCAGCGAGGTGGTCGTGGTGGGCACGCTGAAGGCGAGCGATTCGAGCGGGGTGTAGCCCCACGGCTCGTAGTACGACGGGAACACGGTCAGGTCCATGCCGACCAGCAGGTCGTAGTAACGCATGTTGAA
>LUZE01000080.1:461-12291 GCA_001602845.1 Bacteroidales bacterium Bact_13
TGACGGAGGCTGCGCATGACGATGTCGTAGTCGTCCATCAGGTAGTGGCTGGTCTGCGTGGTGTAGAGGCTGCCGTTGCCGCCCAGCTTGGCGAGCAGTTCCTTGTCTGGGCCGTTGTGTCCCGAAGGGACCATGATGAAGGCCACGATGCGGCGGCCCGCATAGTCGCTGGTGCTCAGGCGTCCCAACGCGTCGACGGGCCGCCGATGGCCACCAGCACGCTGTTTTCCGGAAGGTCCTCGCCGCACATGGAGGAAGCCACGCTGATCAGTTTCTCGCGGGCCGCGCGACGGCATTCGTCGTAGTGCTCCGCGTCGGGCGTGAAGCTGTTCTCAAAGCCGTTCGGGGTGATGACATCGCAGTCGCGGCCCAGGAACTGGCGGCACTCGCGTGCCGTAATCTNNGGGCCACCACGCCGTATTCGTGGGCGAGACGTCCGGCATCCAGGCCTTCCAGCCCGTCGTAGAGCGGGATGTTCTTCCCGGCCACGCAGCGGCCGATGACCGTGGCGTGGGTGGTAAAGATCGTGCCGATCGGCAGGTTCGACATCTTGACATAGAGCAGGCCCGCGCCGGTCATCCACTCGTGGAACTGCGCGACCACCTTCTCGTGCGGCTTCACGTAGTAGCGCACGAAGCTCTCGATGACCTTGCCGGCCGCATAACCGAACAGGGCCGACTCCACGTAGTCCCAGTTGCCGCTGATGGAGTCCACGCCGAAGCGTTTCCAGAACTCCGTCAGGATCTCGTCCTTGCGGCTGATGAACGTGGTGAAGTCCACGAGGATCGCGACGGGATCGCCCGCCACGTTCCAGCGGCCCACGCGGATGCGGAGTCCCTCGCCTGCGGCGGCCTGCCGCCAGGAGCGGAACAGCGTCGGGTCTTCCGTGAATTCAGGATTCTGGTCCACGTCGCGCCAGACATCCGGGCCGATGTGGATATGATGGTTTTTCTTGAACGATCCGCTCAGATAGAGGGCTTTGGTGGCAATGACGGTGTGAATCCCGCCTACCTTGTTACATACTTCCCAACTTGTCTCGAACAGGTAGTCGGGCATCGTGAATCTGTCTTCCATCTTGCTTTATTTGCTTTTCTTTGCTTTCAGTTTGTCCTTCACGCGGAGTTCGAAGTCCGCCAGGACGTTCATATAGTTGATGAAGGCTTCGTAAGGGGTATCGTAAGGGTTGAAATAGCTGTGGACGCTGCCGTCGGAGAAGAACTTCGTGCACATGTAGTAGAAGTGGTCGCTCTCCTGCAGCTTGCGGAACATGGCGATGAGGTTGTCGTCCTTCGTCTTGTAGACGTCGCCTTCCAGGGCGTACAGCTTGTTGAAGGCCTCTTCCTGCAGCTCGTTGCCGAGCCATGCGCTGGTGTCGCGCTCCTCGTCCGCCCAGGAAATCGGGAACGGCACGTGCAGCGGGGCGACAGGCTGGTAGCGCTGCGCCGCTTCGGAAGGCGTGCAGAAGTCGATGCCGCGGGCCAGGATGGCGGCGGGCAGGGCGTTCAGGAAGTCGAAGATGCCGCTCGCGCTGCGCTGGTGCTCGCCGAAGGTCTCGTAGTCCATGAAGAGGTTCAGCACGTCGTCCTTCTCGAGGGCGGCCTGGGCCCAGTCCGCGAACTTGTCGGTGGTCAGCGGCCAGCCGGGCCAACCCTTGTCGGAGAAGCGGAACGCGATGTCGTCGCTCAGGTTGAAGTTGCGCAGCAGCAGCTTCAGGCGCGGGTTGACCGCATTGGCGTACACGAAGCCCGGGCTCTTCCAGCCGAGGATGTGCTTCGCACCTTCGGTCAGCATGACGTTGTAACCCATTTCGGCCACGGTCGCGCCGATGGCATCGGAATACACCAGCTCGGTGTTGCGGAACACGGCCGGCTTGACGCCGAAGACGCGCTTCATCAGGTCGGCGTGCTGCTTGACCTGCTTCTTGAATTCATCGGTCGAAGCGAGCGATGCCAGCGAATGGGAATAGGTCTCGCTGAGGAACTCCACGCAGCCGGTAGCTGCCAGGTCCTTGAAACTGTCGATCACTTCGGGCGCATAGCGCTGGAACTGCTCGACGGCCACGCCCGAGATCGAGAAGGCGACCTTGAAGGCGCCGTTGTTGCGCACGATCAGCTCGCGGAGCAGCCGGTTGGCCGGCAGGTAGCAGCGCTCGGCGACGCGGCGCACGATGGTGCGGTTGGCGAAATCATCCAGATAGTGGTAGTCGTTGCCGATATCGAAGAAACGGAACTGCCGCAGCCGGTCGGGCTGATGGACCTGGAAGTAGAAACAAACTGACTTATTCATATTTTTTACTTATTTTCTTATTTACCTTCGATTGCCGATTGATAGACGTCGCGCACCTTCACGGCGGCAGCGTCCCATTTCAGGTTGTCCACTTCCTCGCGGCCGCGCTCGGTGGCGAGACGGGGCAGCGCCGGATAGTTGAGAAGGCCGTACATTGCGTCGGCGAGCGCATTGACGTCCCAGAAGTCGACCTTGATAGCGTATTTCAGCACCTCGGCCACGCCCGACTGCTTCGAGATGATGGTCGGCACGTCGGACTTCATCGCCTCGAGCGGCGAGATGCCGAACGGCTCGGAGACCGAAGGCATCACATACACGTCGGACAGGGCGAACATCTTCTGCACGTCGTCGCCGCGCAGGAAGCCCGTGAAGTAGAAGCGGTCGGCGATGCCGAGCTTCGCCACGTAGCGGATGCAGCGGTTCATCATGTCGCCGCTGCCGGCCATCACGAAACGGGTGTTCGGGCAGACCTTCAGCACCTTGGCCGCCGCCTCGATGAAATACTCGGGGCCCTTCTGGAAGGTGATGCGGCCCAGGAACGTGATGACCTTGTCGCGCACGCCGCGCTGGACGGAGAGTTTCTCGCGTCCCGAGAAGTCGACGGCGTTGTGGACGGTCACCACCTTGGCGGGGTCGATGCCGTATTTGTTGATGACGATATTGCGGGTCAGGTCGCTGACGGTGATCACCTTGTCGGCCTCGCGCATGCCGCGCTGCTCGATCTCGAACACGCGGGTGTCGATGTTGTCGGCGCTGCCGCGGTCGAAGGAGGTGGCGTGGACGTGGATGACCAGCGGCTTGCCCGACACGCGCTTGGCGGCGATGCCGGCATAGTAGGTCAGCCAGTCGTGGGCGTGGATCACGTCGAACTGCTGCTCGGCGGCGATCGCACCGGCCACCATCGCGTAGCGGGAGACCTCTTCCATCAGGTTCTTGCCGTATTTGCCGGAGAACTGGTATTTCTGGCGGAACCAGAACTTGAATTCCTCCGACTGGTTGCGCTGCTCCTCCTCGACCAGTTCCGTGAAGTCGGTCGGGTCGATGTAGGGATGCAGGTTGGAGCCTACGCGCAGGAACTGCACCTTGCTTAGGAACTCGTCGATATCGTGGCAGGTGTCATAGACGGCCACGTCGCTGGCATTGATGATCCGTACGGAACTCTGATCCTCGTCGCCGCTGGCGGAGGGCATCACGAACAGGACGTCCACTCCGCAGTGCGCCAGGCCCTTGGTCATTCCGTAGCAGGCAGTTCCCAGGCCGCCGGCGATATGCGGCGGGAATTCCCAGCCAAACATCAGGACTCTCATTTCTCTTCCTCCTTGTATTGGTTGATCATATATTTCACGCGCAGGATCTCCGCCACGCTCATCGCGGAATTGATGGCTCCGTGCGGGATGTACGGCGGATCGCCGTCGTAAATCTCGGCCACGGCGCCGATGCCGTGGACATTGAGGTCCTCCTGGAAGCCGTCGACCAGCTCGCGGGCCGTACGCACGAACGACGGGCCGTAGAGCTTGAAGGATGCCTCCACATACGGGCCGAGCAGCCAGGGACGGGTGCAGCCGTTGTGGGTGGCGGTGTCACGCTCGATCTGGTTGCCTTCGTAGCGGGAACGGTAGAGCGGGTTCTTCGGCGAGAGGGTGCGGATGCCCCGCGTGGTCACGAGCTCGCGGGACACGGCGTGCAGGATCTCGGCCTGCACTTCCTCGGAGACGGGGCTGTACGGCAGCGAGCAGGCGTACAGCTGGTTCGGGCGGGTGAAGACGTTCTGCCCGGAGCCGTCCACGAAGTCGGCCAGGTGATGGCGCTGCTCCACCCAGAACAGGTTGTAGAAGCAGGCCTCGATGGCGGCCTTGACATCGGCGCAGCGGCGGGTGAACTGTCCGGCCTTGCCGTAGCGGGTCTCCATGTCGAGCGCGTAGCACACGGCGTTGTACCAGAAGCAGTTGGTCTCCACCTGATAGCCGGCGCGCTCGGTCACGGGACGGCCGCCGATGTAGGCGTTCATCCAGCTCAGCGCCACGCCGGGCTTTTCGGCCCAGAGCAGGCCGTTCTCATGCAGTTTCACCTCGGGACGGCCGGCGAAGTAACTCTCCAGCACTTTCTTGAGGAAACCGCCATATTTCTTCCAGGTTCCGGCCTCGTCGCCCGTGAAGCGGGCGCGGTGCTGCACCGCCTCGGTGAGCCGGAGCGGCGATTCCACCTGGTCGCTTCCCTTGAGGAAGGCATCGTTGTTCTCGGTGATCAGGTCGGAGAGGATCTTGTCGAAGGCTTTCACGTCGCCCTTGTTGTAGAGCGTCAGGCCCGGCAGCGACAGCGAGGTCTCGCGCATGCCGCCGATCTCGTGCCACGAGAAGCCGGTGCAGATGCGCGAATACTTGCCTTTCTCCGCGAACAGCTGTTCGGCGGCTGCGTGGAGGCACTCGTCGTAGTTGTCGCGGGGCATGCGGCGCTTCACCTCGCGGGTGAACTGCGCCTTGAGGCTCTTCGGTGAGACGGGCTCGGTGGAAGCGGAGAAGATGATGCTCTCACCCTTGGCCATCGGCATCTCGAAGAAGCCCGGCACCAGCAGGTCTTCCATGCAGTCGAAGCCGCGACGGTATTCTTCCTTGTAGACCACGCCCTTGTACCAGTCGGGGCAGTGGACGTATTCGCTCTCCTTGGATATCTGCAAGTGCAGCTGCGGGAAGCCCTGGTAGAGCCGGAAGGCGGCGCCGTTCTCCACGGGGACGAAGTGCGTGTCGGCGTCTCCGTTGGCGACGGTCAGTGCGTGGATGCTGCGGAACGACAGGAACGGTTTCAGCCGGAGCACAGTGTCGGAATGGGCGTCGAGCAGGGTGTAGCGGATGAGCAGCTGGTCGGCGCCGACCACGAAGAGTATCTCCTTCTTGAAACGCATGCCGCCCACCCGGTAGGTAATGACCGGGAAGGGGTTCATTTCGAAGTCCACGATGTACTTGTGGCCGCGGGGCTCGTAGATGTCCCCGTAGCAGTGGATGCCCAGGTTGAAAGGCATGCCGTGTTGCAGCAGCGTCTCGTCGAGGGCCGACAGGAGCATGTAGCGGTGTCCGCCGTAGCGTTCGATGGGTACGGCGAGCAGACCGTGGTACTTGCGGGTGTTGCAGCCCACGATGGTCGTGTTGCAGTAACCGCCTGCCCGGTTGGTCGAGAGCAGTTCCCGCTTGAGGGAATACTCCAGATTCACGAGCTCGGCTTTGTTGAATTGCAGATATGACATTTCAGAATCGGGTTAAATCGTGCAAAGTTACGAAAATTCTCTATACTTATATCTTTTTAAGAACTTGTACGCTCCGGCTGGGCAGGTAGAGATAGAGCGTATCGGCCTCATTTTCAGCTACGGTGAAGTGGCGCAGGGTGTCGTCGTTGCGGCTGAAGCCGCCGAAGGCAGGAGCGTCGCTGTCGAGCACCACCTTCCACTCTCCCGCCCCGGCTGCGAAGCCGTAGCTGTCGAACGAGTGCTCGGGGTTGAAGTTGAAGACGAACAGCAGCCCGGCGCGCTCGAGGATCAGCACTTTCTTTTCCTCGTCGCAGCGCAGGCACACGGGCGGCGTAGCGAGCAGTCCGCTTTCCCGGGCCAGCGAGATCATGGCCTTGTCGAAGAGCCAGAGGCCGCGGTAGCGCAGGTTCGGATCGTCGACCAGCGACCACTGCCGGCGTGCGTAGAAGTATGACCAGTCGTTGCCTTCGCGGGGGAAGTCGATCCACTCGGGATGGCCGAACTCGTTGCCCATGAACGTGAGGTAGCCGTCACCGGCGGTGGCCAGCGTGGCAAGCCGGATCATCTTGTGGAGGGCGATGCCGCGGTCGACCACGAGGTTCTGAGAGGCGGTGTTCATGCTCCAGTACATCTCCTTGTCGATCAGGCGGAAGATGATGGTCTTGTCGCCCACCAGCGCCTGGTCGTGGCATTCGGCGTAGCTGATGGTGCGCTCGTCGGCGCGTTTGCCGGAGAGTTCCCACCAGATCTCGCCCATGCTCCAGTCCCAGTCGCTGCGCTCCTTGATCCATTTGATCCAGTGGTCGGCCACGCCCATGCTCATGCGGTAGTCGAAGCCGATGCCGCCCCGTTCGAGCGGAGCGGCCAGGCCGGGCATGCCCGACATGTCCTCGGCGATGGTGAAGGCGTTGCGGTTCAGCTCATGGACGAGGATATTGGCGAGGCCGAGATAGGTAATGGCGTCTTCGTCCTGGCCGCCGTCGAAATAGGCAGGGTAGCCGGTGAAGTCGCGTTCGAGGCCGTGGTCGTAGTAGAGCATGCTGGTGACGCCGTCGAAGCGGAAGCCGTCGAGGCAGTATTCCTGCATCCAGTATTTGAGGTTCGAGAGCAGGAAATGCAGGGTCTGGCCCTTGCCGTAGTCGAAGCAGCGGGAGCCCCAGGCGGGGTGCTGGCCGCGGGGGCCTTCGTGGAAGTAGGTGGTCAGGGAGCCGTCGAGGCGGCTGAGGCCTTCGGTTTCGTTGCTGACGGCGTGGCTGTGGACGACGTCCATGATGACGGCGATGCCGGCCTGGTGGGCGGCGTCGACCAGGGCCTTGAATTCCTCGGGTGTGCCGAAGCGGCTGCTCAGGGCGAAGAAGTTGGACACCTGATATCCGAAGCTGCCGTAGTAGGGATGCTCCTGGAGGGCCATGATCTGCAGGGTATTATAGCCCAGTTCGATGACGCGGGGCAGCACCTGCTGGCGGAATTCGGTGAAGGAGGCGACTTTCTGCTCCTCGGAGCTCATGCCGATATGGACTTCGTAGATGAGCGGGTTGTCGACTTTCGGGCCGCGTTTACGGTGCCAGCGGTAGGGTTTCGCCGGGGCCCAGACCTGGGCGCAGAAGACTTTGGTTTCGGGGTCCTGGACGCAGCGGGTGGCGTATGCGGGGAGGCGTTCTCCGCCGCCGCCGGGCCATTCGACGTACCATTTGTAGAGGTCGCCGTGGGCGATCTGTCCGGCGGGGACGCGAAGTTCCCAGTTGCCTTCGCCGATGGGTTTAAGGGCCCATTCGTCGTTGCGGCGCCAGCCGTTGAAGTCGCCGAGCAGGAAGATCTTGGTGGCATTGGGGGCCCACTCGCGGAAGATCCATTCGCCATTCTCCTGGTGGAGGCAGTAGTAGAGGGCGCCGTTGATGGCGTCTTTCAGCGGCTGGCCGTAGCCGGCGATCTGTTGTTTCCGGAGTTGGATTTCCTGGTTACGGTGGACGATGACGCCCTTATAGGGTTCGAGCCATTCGTCCAGTTCGTAGATTTGTTTTATTTTTTTCATTCGTCGTCGTTTTCTTTCATCAGCTGTTCGACCTGGGTCTGGCTGCCGCGGATATAGTCGCGGCACCAGCGGATATGTTCCATCGCCTTCTTGACATCTTCGCCGATGGTCGACGGGTCGCGTTTGGGGTCTTCGATCGCTGCTACCAGCCGTTCGAGTTCGGCATAGACGTCCTCGTACTTCTTATTCTCCTCCATGATCCAAATCTATCTATACGTTAACTTTCAAAGATACAAAAGATTCCCGAAAAAACCAAATTCGTCAATCGCTGAGCTTGCGGGTATCGGTTGGGGTGATGGTTTTGACGTCGGCGGTGAGATGGCCGTCGCGGAAGAGGAGGGTGAGGCGGTCGCCGGGGGTGAAGGCGGCGGCGCGGTCGGCGCGGCGGCCGTGTTTGTCGAGGGCGATCAGGAAACCCCGCTCGAGGGCGCGTTGGGGATTGACCGCATCGATGCGCCGCTCCAGGACGTCCAGCCGGTGGAGCGCATCGGCGTGGCGGTCGAGCATTGCATGCTCCAACCGGAGCTTCATCGCATCGAGCGCGCCCAGCTGGGCCGTCGCATGCGTGCGCACCGCCAGATGCAGCCGCTGGAGGAGCGTGTCGATCCGCCATGCCTCGGACGCGAAACGGTCGACCAGCCAGTCGGCCAGCGCCGTCGGCGTCTTCACATGCGTGTGCGCCACCCGGTCGATGATGTGATAATCGTGATCATGGCCGATAGCCGTCAGGACCGGCAACGGGAACTGCGCCACATTGACCGCCAGGTCGTAATCGTCGAAACAGACCAGATCCATCGCCCCGCCGCCCCCGCGCAGGATCAGCACTGCATCGAACGCCCCCGGCACGGCATCCAGCTCCGCCGCCACCGCATCGAGCGCCGCAATGATGCTCGCCGGCGCCGCTTCGCCCTGCATCAGCGCCGGGAACAGCCGCAGGCTGAACCGGAACCCATATTCGTTGCCCTCCAGATGCCGCACGAAATCGCGCCAGCCCGCCGCCGTCTCGCTCGAAATCACCGCCAGACGCCGCGGCAGCAGCGGCAGCGGAAGTTGCCCGTTCATCTCGAACATCCCTTCCGCCTCCAACTTCGCAATCGTGCGCTGCCGCGCCAGTTCCAACTCCCCTACGGTGAACGAAGGATCGATGTCGTAGATCACCAGCGACAGCCCGTAAAGCACTGAATAATTGACCTGTACCCGCACCAGCACCTGCATCCCCGGCGCAAGCGGACGGCCCGTCGTCTGCTCGAAAAACGGCCGGATGACGCGCCACGAAGAAGCCCATGCAATGGCCTGCGCCCGGGCCAGCAGAGCGTTCGATTTCGGGTCCTTCTCCACCAGCGTCAGATAGCAATGCCCCGAAGGGTTCTGCTTGCACTCGCTGATCTCCGCCCGCAGCCAGGCCGTTTCCACAAAAGCATCCTCCAGGGTGCCTTTCACCCGCTCCATCAGGGCCAGCAGTCCGATTGAATCCGTCGTCTCCATATTCACAATTCCTTGTTGACAAAATTACGAAAAATACTCGAACATTTTTCGTACTTTTGCACTATCAATTCCGCGTCGCAATGATCATCAAGCAGGCAACATTTGCCGGCAGCAGCCAGAACACTGCGCAGAAGCCGAAGGAGACCCGTCCCGAGTTCGCCTTCATCGGCCGGAGCAACGTCGGCAAGTCGTCGCTCATCAATATGCTCTGCCAGAAAAAAGGCCTGGCACACACCTCCGCGACACCCGGCAAGACGCAGCTGGTCAACCACTTCCTGATCAACGACCAATGGTATCTCGTGGACCTGCCCGGCTATGGCTACGCCAAGATGGGACAGAAGGGCCGCGAAAAGCTCCGCGAGATCATCAGCGACTATATCCTCAACTCCCAGGACCTGGTGCTGCTGTTCGTGCTGCTCGACGCCCGGCACGACCTCCAGCAGATCGACCGCGACTTCATCACGGAGCTCGGTGCGGAAGGCATCCCTTTCGCCCTGATCTACACCAAGTGCGACAAGCTGGGCGTCAATGCCCTGCAGGCGCAGGTCGAACGCAACGAGGCCGCCCTGCTCGAAACCTGGGAAACCCTCCCTCCCTCCTTCCGGACCTCGGCCGAGACCGGCCAGGGGCGCGACGACGTGCTCGGTTACATCGAATCCATTCTCAATAACCTATAATATTTTCAACCACACACACAATAATGGAAGAATACGATCACAAACTGAAGATTTTCGCCTGCAAGAATTCCCATGCATTTGCAGAGCAGATTGCGAAACATCTCAACACCACCCTCGGAGACTCCGAACTGACCGTCTTCAGCGACGGTGAATTCCAGCCGCAATTCACCGAGAGCGTGCGCGGCGCCACGGTGTTTATCGTCCAGAGCACCAATCCGCCGTCCGACAATCTCTTCGAACTCCTGCTGATGATCGACGCAGCCCGCCGCGCCTCCGCCTACAAGGTGATTGCCGTCATCCCCTACTTCGGCTGGGCCCGCCAGGACCGCAAGGACCGCCCCCGCGTGTCCATCGCCGCCAAACTCGTGGCCAACATGCTGACCGCCGCCGGCTGCGACCGCGTGATGACCTGTGAGCTGCACGCCGCCCAGATCCAGGGCTTCTTCGACATCCCCGTCGACCACCTCTGGGCCACTTCCATCTTCATTCCGTACCTCAAGGCGATGAACATCGAAAACCTGTCGATTGCCTCGCCGGACATGGGCGGCGCCAAGAAGGCCAATGTCTATGCCAAGCACCTGAACGCGCCGCTGATCATCTGCCACAAGGACCGTTCGAAAGCCAATGTCATCGGCAGCATGACCGCCATCGGCGAAATCGAGGGCCGCAACGTGGTGATCGTGGACGATATGGTCGATACCGCCGGCACCATCACCAAGTGCGCCGACGTGCTGAAGGAACGCGGTGCCCTGAGCGTCCGTGCCGTCTGCACCCACCCGATCCTTTCGGGTCCGGCCTACGACCGCATCAACGCCTCCCCCATCCAGGAGTTCCTCGTCGCAGACACCATTCCGCTCCATGCACACAAGGACAACTCCAAGTTTACCGTCCTGTCGATGACCGAGCTGTTCGCCAATGTAATCGACCGCATCTATCACAACGAACCGGTCAGCGACATGTTCATCCGCAGCTAAGCCATGATCCTCGAACCCACCCGCGAAATCGCCGGCGTCCACGACCTGATCGTCGGCAAGATCCAGCGTTTCTTCGCCTCCACCGGGATGAAGAAGGCCGTGCTGGGCCTCTCGGGCGGCATTGACTCCGCCATCGTGGCAGCTTTGGCTGTCGATGCGCTCGGCAAGGAGAACGTCCACGGCATCCTGATGCCTTCGGAGTACTCGTCCCTGAGTTCCGTCACCGACGCGGTGGAACTGGCCAACAACCTCGGCATCACCTACGACATCGTCCCGATCGAGAAGATCTACAAGCGGGCGATGATCGAGATGTTCCGGTTCTTCGAGCTGGGCAAGTGGAGCGTGGCGCAGGAGAACCTGCAGGCACGCCTGCGCGGCGCCATCCTGATGACCTGGGCGAACCGGTTCAACGCGCTGCTGCTCAACACCTCGAACAAGAGCGAGCTGTTCACGGGATACGGCACGCTGTACGGCGACCTGTGCGGCGCCGTGATGGTGATCGCCGACCTCTATAAGGTGCAGGTGTACGAGCTCTCGCACTATGAGAACAGCCTCCACGGCCGCGAGCTGATTCCCGAGTCGATCCTGACCAAGGCGCCTTCGGCCGAGCTCCGTCCGAACCAGAAGGACAGCGACTCGCTGCCCGAATACGACCAGCTCGATCCGGTGCTGCACGCGCTGTGCGAGGAAGGGCTGACGCCGGAAGAGGTGGTGGCACGCGGCACCGACGCTGCGCTGGTGGAGCGGATTGTGAAGCTGAAGAAGGGTGCCGCCTTCAAGGTACAGCAGATTCCGCCGGTGATCACGGTGGGCGAGCATCCGATCGTTCCGGAATTCAAGCAGATCTGACAGCCGCTGCCGTGAAAGTTTTCCTCCTCGCGCTCCTGCTTCTGGGCCTCGGCGTCCTGGGAATGGCCGTTACGATGCTCGTAAAGAAGGACGGCAAGTTCCCTGACGGGGAGATCTCCCACAACAAGGAACTCCGCCAGCGCGGCATCGTCTGTGCCAAGGAGGAGGAGCTCAGGCTATGGCGCAAGCAAAATCCGAAAGCGGCGGCGTCGGGCCAGCGGCCCGACGCCTGCCCGCCCGGCGGCTGCGAAGCGTGCGCCTTCGGCGCGCAGACGCGCTAATCTTCGAT
>LUZE01000081.1 GCA_001602845.1 Bacteroidales bacterium Bact_13
GGCCTGGGCGAAATCGATGACGGGGACGGGGGAGAAGCGGCCGAAGGTCTTTAGGCAGAGCGGGCAGGCCGTTACGATCTGCTCCGGATTGTTGGCCGTCAGGTTCTCGACAGCGGAGCGTGTGATGAAGGTGCGGTCCTCGTAGTGCAACGTCAGTGAGCCCACCGAGCCGCCGCAGCATACGCTTTCCTGCCGTTCCTTGAGCGCCGGAACCAGCTGCCCCACGTGACGCAATGCCTCGCGCGGCGCATCATAGATGCCGCAGCCGCGGCCCAGGTCGCACGGATCATGATAGACGATGGTCTGGTGCGTGTTCTTCACCTTCAGCTGGCCATTCTTGAGCAACAGATTGAAGTACTCCGTGTAATGCATCACCTGGACACCCTTCAGCTCGTAATGCTCCTTGAAGATGCGGTAACAGATCGCGCAGCTCACCAGCAGGATCTTCGCCCCGCTGGACTCGATCAACGCCTTGTTCTTCTCGATCAGCGCCTTCGCCTCATCCATGCGCCCGGCCAGCATCAGCGGCCGGCCGCAGCAGATGCTCCCGTCCTTGTCCATCAGTGAATAATCCACGCCCGAAGCGCGCAACACCTGCTGCACGGAACGGGAGACCACCGGCGTGAGCGAACTCATGCAACCTGCATAGTAGAGCACCTTGCCTTCGATGGCCGTCGGCAGCGGATCGACTGCCGCCAGATAGTTGAAATCGGCCGGCAACTGGTTGTGCTTGCGCTCCTGCGACGTGCGGTAAGCGAGCCGCAGGCCGCAGGCATCCATCTGTACCTGACAGAGCGCGGCACACTTGCCGCACATCAGGCACTTCTCGGCAATCTCGAGCGAACGCCGGTTGTTGTGCCGCTTGAGATTGCGCACCATGTAGACCGTCGCATCCTTCACGTTCTTCTTCTGGGCTCCCATCGGGCAGGCGTCGATGCACACGCCGCAACTCGGACATGAGTAGAGCATCGCCAGCGCGAAACCCTTGCGCGTGTGGCGCACCGGCAGCCCCGCGTTGCGCATGGGGATGAGCAGGATCTCTGAAGGGATGTGCATGTAGCGCGTGAACGGCAGGACCGTCATGAACGTGCCCAGCGCAATCGAGTAGGCCCACCAGGCCACCGTGAAGTTTTGCGGCTTGCTCATGAATCCCTGCAGGATCCAGTTGATCGGGATGGTCATGAAACTGCCGCCCGCCACGCCGGCCGTGAAGCCTTCCGCGATCCAGCGGAGCGGGAAGATGGCCCAGAGGCTGTAGAGGCCGATGCGGTCGGTGAGCGTGAGCCGCGTGGTACGGCGCATGCCCACGATGCGCGAGCGGAACCGCTTGATGATGGCGATGGTGATGCCGCTCAGGATGATCAGCAGGAAGAAGTCCATCAGGAAGAAGAAGAACGAGCCCTGCAGCGTTTCGTTCTGCTCCTCCATGAAGTAGCGGAAGAAGATAGGGTAGTAGAGCTTGTGCAGCCGCTCCGGGATGTAGAGGATCGTTTCGATGTGGCCGATGACGATGATCATGAACCAGCCGAAAGCGATGCTTGAGTGCATGTAGCCCAGCACGGGATTGCGTTTCCAGAGCTTTACGTGAAGGAGACAGTCGCAGAAGATGTCGCGGAGGTTCTTCACGATGGTCACGGGGTTGATGAGCGACAGGGCGAACTTGCGGCGGTCGGCCGCATTGAGCTGCAGCAGCACCTTGACCAGGCTGAACAGGCACCATGCCAGAACGAACGTCATGCCGAAGACGAACGGCAGGACGAACGGGTCGTAGGCGGCGAGGATGCGTTCTTTCATCGGCCGTCCTCCTCGTTAAGTCCGTACACCTTCCCGATGCTCAGGATCAGGTGGCGCGTGTTGATGCCCCGCGGGCAGACGAGCTGGCATTTGCCGCAGAGCATGCAGTGCCGCAGCATCGGCAGGGTTTCCTTCTCCCGGCCCCGCTGCAGCGACAGGATGACGCGGCGCAGGCTCATCTCGGTAAAGCAGCCCGCCGAGCAGCTGGCCGTGCAGGAACCGCACGCGATGCATTTGACCACGTCAGGCTCGAGCTCGTGCAACGCCTCGAAACGGGGGTTCTGCACGTTCTCGATCTTGAGCGTCGCGCTCGGGGTCAGTCCGTAGCCGAAATCTATCATTGCTTCACAGGGGTTTTCAGGAACTGGTCGATGGCCAGGGCTGCGGATGCGGCCTCGCCGAGCGTTTCGGGGAGGGTCTTGGGTCCCGTGACGGCGCCGGCCAGGAAGATGCCCTCGCGGGAAGCCCGGCACGCGTCGCCCACGATGCTGCGGGGGACCAGGAAACCGTCTTCTCCCGTGGTGATGCCCGCCATCCGCGCCAGTGACGCGGAAGAGGCGGCGGGCGCCATGCCGGCCATCAGCACCAGCAGGTCCATCTTGATCTTCAGCGGCTTGCCGAAGAGCGTGTCCTCGGCCTTGACGAACAGGTGTCCGTCGATGTCTTCCGACACTTCGGAGACGCGGCCGCGGACGAAGCGGATGCCGTAATCCTTCTGGGCCTTGAGGTAGAGGTCCTCGAACTTGCGGCCGAACATGCGCAGGTCCATGTAAAAGCAGTAGACCGTTGCATCGGGGTATTTCTCTTTGAACTCGCATGCCTGCTTGACGGCGGTCACGCAGCACACCTTCGAGCACTGGCGGTTGCCAGCCTTCTCGTCGCGCGAGCCCACGCAGTGGACGAAGCCGATGGTATGCACATTGTCAAATTGGAGCGGCGCGCCGCTCTTGTACCAGTCTTCCAGGTCGGCGTTGGTGATGACGCGCTCATAGATGCCGTAGCCGTATTCCTCCTTCTTCTCGGCCTTGAACAGGTCGAATCCCGTGGTCAGCAGGATGGCGCGCACCTGGGCCGAAAGGCCGTTCGAGAGCTTCACCACCCAGGTGTCCTTGAGCCGGTTGATTGACAGGACTTCCGTGTCGGTGAAGTACTTGATGCCGTCCAGGTCCTGCAGCATCGGGTCCAGGATGGCGCGGGCTTCCACACCGTCCGGGAACAGGCGGTCCCAGCGGGTGAGCTTGCCGCCCAGCGCGGGCTGGCTTTCGATGAGGATGGGCGTGTAGCCCAGGTCGCGAAGCTTGCGGGAGGCTTCGATGCCGGCGGGTCCTCCGCCGATGACGACGACGTTCTGGTTCATAGGCTCAGCAGCATTTGATGTTCATCGGGAATTCGGGACGCTGCAACTGCTTGCCGTCCACACCCTTGTATTTGTCTTCGGGATTGTAGGGGATGCCCATCTTGTCGAGCAGCGGCTCGACGGCCACCTGGTGCGTCTGCAGTCCCAGGTCCCACGGATCGTAGCCCAGCACCAGGCCTGCCACCTCTTCGTAGGTGAAGACGGGGATGCCGTAGCCGTCCTTGCCGTAGGTCTTGCCGGTCTGCTCGGCGATGACGTACTGCCAGCGGTCGAGGAAATACGGGCAGCCCGGGCAGTTGGTGATGATCATGTCGGGCTCGAAGGGCTCCATGCTCTCGAACTTCTTGTGCGTGTTCGAGACAGAGTAGCCGCGGTTGGCCTTCACCAGGTACTGGCGGAAGCCGAAGCCGCAGCAGTGGCGGCGTTCCGGGTAGTCGATGACCTCGCCGCCCCACGACTCGACCATCCCGGCCAGCACGTAGGGATACTCGGCGCCGCCCACTCCCTTGGATGGGAACATCTTGGCGTAGTGGCATCCGATGTGCTCGACCACGCGCAGGGGCTTGCCGGTCTGCTGGTTGACGAGCCGGAACTTCGCCTGCTCGGCGATCTCGTTGCGGAACTTATAGACCAGGTCGCTGGCGTGGGCCAGGTAGGTCGGTATCTTGAACTCGCGCTTCGTGGCTTTCCAGAGGTTCTCGCGGATCTTCGCCTCGAGCTCGGGAAACTCGCGCCAGTCCTCGATGACCTCGCTATAGAGGCCGAAACTCGTGATGCAGCTGCACACGTAATTCTCGTAGCCCGCCTCGGTCATCAGGGCGAACTGCCGGGCGATGATGGTCATCATGGTCTCCTGCGGGATGGCTTCGCTGTGATAGGCGATGCCGCCGCATGTGGTGTGGGACGGGGTCTCGTAGATGTCTTTTCCGAGCCGGTCGCGAAGGATTTCAAGAAAAGTCTTCTCGGATGCGGGAAAGAAACTCTGGCGGATGCAGCTCCGTACGTAGAACCAGTGGTCGGTGGGTATCTCTTTCTGGTATTCGGACCAGATTCTCTGTTTTCCTTGGTAGATCATGTCAGTCAGCGTTGTTAAGGTGGCACGTCGAGGTCTGGTTGAAGGCCTGCGCTTCGTATTCTTCCAGGGTCAGGCCCATTTCGGCGGCCTTCTCGCGGGATTTTTTCTCGACGATCTCCATCCAGCGGGTGGCGCCCGTGATGTCAAAGATGGCCTTGAGCTCGTCGAGCGATTCCTGCGGAATCTTGCGCAGGGCGCCGGGGCCGACCTGGCCCAGATGGGCGCCGAGGCGCTCGTAGACGTCTTCCATGTGCTCCTGCGTCCATTTGCCCACCGTGCCGTATTCGGGATGCTTTTCGTAAGCGAAGGTCTTGGGATAGACACAGTAGCCGTAGTTGAGGACGTTGTGCTGCATGGCATGCATGAGGGGCAGCATCTGGCGGCCTTTCTCGCTTTCCGCGAAATAGCCCAGTTCGATGGAAAGGGCGCGCAGGGCCATGATCACGAGGCCCGGGGCATTCTTGCGCGGGCAGCGCGTCACGCACGAGAGGCATTCACCGCAATACCAGATGGTCTCGCTCTTGAGCAGTTCGATGATGGCTTCGTCGTCGCGGCTCTGGACGATCGTGACGATCTTTTTCGGATTGTAACGGTAGAACTCCGCGGCGGGGCAGATGGCCGTGCAAGTACCGCAGCTGATGCAGGCTTTCAGGCCTTCCTTGATGCGATAATCCTGTGCGAGCCGGTCGTATATTTTTCCCATATTATCTAATTTCGTCCGGTAAAAGTACAAAATAAGTCCCAATATTGACAGTAAAACCGTTTTTTGTTACCTTTACAAATTATTTCATACATTGGAATGAACTGCGAATTCGATAAAATAGTGGACCGTCGCGGATCCGGCGCCATCATGACCGACTGCCTGAAGGAGCGGTACGGGCGCGAGGACCTGCTGGCCCTCTGGGTGGCGGATATGTATTTCGAAACGCCCGCACCCGTACGGGAAGCCCTGGAAAAGCGTCTTTCGCACCAGGTTTACGGCTATTCGATGGCCCCGGAAAGCTACTGGCAGTCCATCCTGGACTGGGAACGTGCCACGAACAACTGGGAGATCGACCGCTCGCACCTCTGTTTTATTCCGGGAATCGTGCGGGGCATCGCCTTCGTGCTGCAGTGTTTCACGCAGCCGGGTGACAAGGTGGTGGTACAGCCGCCCGTCTATATGCCGTTCCTGAACCTGCCCCTTGCAAACAGCCGGGAACTGGTCTATAATCCGCTGGTTTTCAACGAGACAACCGGAACGTACCGGATGGACCTCGAAAACCTGGAGGAAGTCTGTCGCCAGGAACGCCCCAAGGTGCTGATCCTGTCGAATCCGCACAATCCCGCCGGCATCGTCTGGCCGAAGGAGGACCTGGCTGCCGTCGCGACGATCTGCCGTCGGCACGGCGTGCTGGTGATTTCCGACGAAATCCACGCCGACATGCCGCTTTTCGGGAACGTACACCATCCGTTCCCGACCCTTTCGGACGATGCCGCAGCGGTGTCCATCACCTTCGCGGCGCCGAGCAAGACCTTCAACATCGCCGGTATCGTAAGTTCTTTCTGCGTGGTACCCGACCCGGACCTGCGGAAACGCTTCTTCGGCTATCTGGAGGCCAATGAACTGAATGCCCCGATGTTCCTCTCGACCGTGGCCACGGAAGCGGCCTTCACCCGTTGTGACGGGTGGCGCCGTGCCATGCTCGCATACGTGGAGGGGAATGTCGATTTCGTATGCAACTATCTGGCAGAGCGGATTCCCGGCATCGTGGCCGTGCGACCGCAGGCCTCTTTCCTCATCTGGCTCGATTGCCGCGGCCTGGGGCTGGGGCACGACGCGCTCATCGACCTGTTCGTGAACCGCGCCCGGCTGGCCCTGAACGACGGCGAGGCATTCGGCCCCGGCGGGGAAGGGCACATGCGCCTGAACGTCGGTGCGCCGCGGGCGATGGTCGCCGAGGCGATGGCCCGGCTGGAATCTGCCGTCAAACAATTGAAAGGATAACGCCATGAAACGATTCAAGGATTGGGGACTGCTTCCGAAAGTGCTGATAGCCATTGCGCTGGGTATCCTTTGCTCGTTCTTTTTCCCGGACGCGCTGACCCGCGTGTTCATCACGGTGAACAGCATCTTCAGCAATTTCCTCGGCCTTTTCATACCGATCATCATCCTGGGCCTGATCGCGCCCGGCATCTTCGAGCTCGGCAAGGGAGCCGGCCGTCTGCTGCTCATCACGGCGGGCATCGCCTACCTGTCGACCGTGCTCTCCGGCCTGTTCTCATTTGCGACCTGCCGGATTACGTATCCGTCGTTGCTGGGCGGCGCCGTGACTTCTCTGGGCGGCATCGACATGGCCGCCAATGACCTGAAGCCTTATTTCACCATCGAGATGCCACCGCTGATGAGCGTGACCACCTCGCTGGTGCTGGCCTTCGTCATCGGCCTTTCCCTGATCGGCATCCGGGGCGACAGTTTCCGCAACGTCATGCTTGAGTTGCGCGAGATCGTCTTCCTGGTCATCCGGAAGGTCATCATCCCGATCCTGCCGGTGTTCATCTTCGGCATCTTCCTGGAAATGGGGGCGGAGGGGAACGTCGGCCCGGTGCTGGGCATGTTCCTGAAGATCATCGTCATCATCTTCGTGATGCACGTCACGGTGCTGGTGCTGCAGTTCTGCATCGCCGGTGCGGTGGCGCGCAAGAATCCTTTCAAGGCACTGTGGACGATGCTTCCGGCCTACGTGACGGCGCTCGGCACGCAGTCGTCGGCCGCGACGATTCCCGTGACGCGCGCCCAGGCCATCAAGAACGGCGTTGACCCCGATGTGGCCGACTTCGTGGTACCCCTGTGCGCGACGATCCACATGTCGTGCAGCATCCTCAAGATCGTGGCCTGTGCCTATGCGATCTCGCTGAGCATGGGCCTCGACACCAGTTTCGGCACGTATGCCGGCTTCATCCTGATGCTGGGCATCACGATGATCGCCGCGCCGGGCGTGCCGGGCGGCGCCATTATGGCCGCCCTGGGACTGCTGGCCTCGATGCTCGGCTTCGACACGAACATGCAGGGACTGATGATCGCCCTCTATATCGCGATGGACAGCTTCGGTACAGCCGGAAATGTCACGGGCGACGGCGCCATCGCACTGATCATCGACAGAATCAAGCAATCCGATAACAAGAAGAAACATGGAACCCCTGCAGGAGAACCTGAAGCTGGCAGTGTCACAGCATGACATCGT
>LUZE01000082.1 GCA_001602845.1 Bacteroidales bacterium Bact_13
AAGGTGATTACAGTATATAGATGCATAAAAACAGAAAATGTTGCGTCTGACTATCTGAACCGCAACCCGAAAATCGTTGTCCAGACTGCAACCCCTTGAAAACACATCAGGGGGCGGTCTCTCTGGACAACCCCGCCTTCAAGGCCTCGTTGAGCAGGTTGTCCTGCGTCAGATGCCGTATAACGGCTCCGACGCAGGACAATGATTTTCGGGTAGTTTCGCCCCAGACGAGTGGCGGCCTTGTGCGTTTACTTCAGCTCCTCCCAGGGGACCGGGACGGTGATGATGCCGAAGACGTAGGGGGCGATGTCGTAGGGCTGGTAGTAGAAGGTCAGGCCTTCGTCGTCGACGGTGAACCACGGGCTGGCCTCGATGGTTTCGGAGAAGAAGATATCTTCTTCGTTGATGTCCTCGTCGCCGATGATCTCCTTCAGGTCGTCGAGCCGGTGCTTGAGGAGCAGTTCGTCCATTTTTTCATCCGAGACGCCCGGTGCGACCACGTTCCATTCGACCATCTCGCCGGTTTTTCTGTCGAATACGAACGGGAATATGCCGTTCATGCCGTGGGCACCGCCCAGGTATTGATACTGATCGACGATGTAATTGACATACTGGCCCCAGGTTTCCCCGAAGGCTCCCTTGTATTCGAATTCCCAGTTGAGGAAAGGTGCCTCGTCCTCTGTCATCTCCATTTCTTCAAGCATGGCTGTGTTGGAGGAGATATAGTCTTCGGCGATAGCGTCCCGCCAGTCCTTTCCGAGTTCGGCCAGCGAACCGGTGAATTCGACATAGGATTCGCCGAGGGTGTGGACGCGGATGGCCTTGCGGACTTCTTCCAGAGCTTCCTTCGAGAATCCGGAAACCGGGAAGTCGATATCCAGATTGAGGGTCACGCTGTTGTCGCTGCCCTCGTGGAGCGGAATCTCCTCTTCCAGCTTGAGGGTTTCGGTCTTGATTTCTTTCGTGCAGGAGGTCAGGGCGAACAGGGCAGCCGCGATCAGGAGAAATGTGCGTTTCATTATTTCAGGGTTTTGATTATCTGTTGGTTGATTTCACGGACACGCGGGATGTCGACCTTGTCGACGCGGCGGTCGTAGGTCATCAGGCCGTTCACTTCGATCTCCACGTCGGTGGTCTGCGTGTAGACGGCGGATGAGAAGCCGCGGGCGATCATTTCCTGCAGCTGGCGGGCGTATTTCACGTATTCGGCCGTCACTTCGGCGGGGCTGGTGAACTTGATATAGCCCCAGTTCCGGTCGGGTGCCCAGAGATGCCCTTCCACCGCCAGGCCGATGCCGCCGTACTCGCCCAGCACGGTTACGCGCTTGGCGTCATACAGATACATTTCGGGCTGCGGATAATGGTGAAGGTCAAGGATATCTCCGGCTGTGAGGAAATGGTTGCCGCCGCTGGCGGAATTCACGAGCCGGGTCGGGTCGTGCTGCTTGGTCCAGGTCGTGATCTCGACAGTCTTGAACTGGCCCCATCCCTCGTTGAAAGGAACCCAGACCACGACGCAGGGATTCGAGTACAGGAAATCCATCTCCGCCTGCCACTCTTTCCGCCAGTTGGCCTCGGAAGCGGCGCTGCGGCTCTTCTCCACACCGTCGTAGAGTTGCGTCATCTGCCAGGGCGAGGTCCATTCGCCGCTGGGCATGTCCTGCCAAACGAGGATGCCGAGGCGGTCGCAATGGTAGTACCAGCGTGCCGGCTCCACTTTCACGTGCTTGCGGATCATGTTGAATCCCCAGTCTTTCGTCTTCTGGACGTCGAAGGCCAGTGCCTCGTCGGTCGGGGCCGTGTAGAGGCCGTCGGGCCACCAGCCCTGGTCGAGCGGGCCGTACATGAAGATGGGTTTGCCGTTGAGGGTCATGCGCACGATGCCGTCCTCTCCGGTCATTGTGCCGACTTCGCGCAGGGCGCAGTAGCTGCGAACGCGGTCGACGACCTTCCCGTCCACGATGAGCGCGGCTTCCAGGTCATAGAGATACGGGTCGTCCGGCGACCAGGTCCGGGCTTCGGGTACGCGGATCTCGGCTTCCGTACCGGCCAGCGCACGGGCCGTGGCGACGGTGCGGCCTTCCGCCTTCAGGCGGTATTCCACGATGCCGCGTGCTATGCCTTCCGCTTCGATGCGGAAACAGCCGGCACCCAGGTCGGGCGTTGTGCGGAGGTTCGCGATATACTGTTCGGGGACGGGCTCCATCCAGACAGTCTGCCAGATGCCCGTGACGGAGGTGTACCAGATGCCGCCGGGCTTGCTGACCTGCTTGCCGCGCGGCTGGAATCCGGTGTCGGTACCGTCCCAGACCTTGACGGTCAGGGTGTTCTCGCCCGCTTTCAGGGCGTCGGTGATATCGAGGCTGAACGGTGTATAGCCGCCCGTGTGCGTGCCGGCCTTCACGTCGTTGACCCAGATGTCGGCCCGCCAGTCCACTGCGCCGAAGTGCAGCAGGACGCGGCGGCCCTTCCAGGACTTGGGTACGGTGAAGGTGCGGCGGTACCACAGGTTATTGTCCTTGCCGACCGTGCGTCCGACGCCCGAGAGGCTCGATTCGATGCAGAAAGGCACAAGAATCTGTCCTTCTGCCTTCTCAAAATCGGCATTGAGCGGCATCACGGCGTAATCCCAAAGGCCGTTGAGGTTCATCCAGTCGTCGCGCTGCAGCAGCGGGCGGGGATAGTCGGGCAGGGGACGGGCCGGATCGACTTTTTCAGCCCAGGGCGTACGGATGCGGTCGCCGGCCGGTTGCCAGGTCTGGGCGAAAGATGTTATTGCGGGGAAAAAGAAAAGTGCGAGAAGGATTAATGCTGTTTTTTTCATACCTTTGGAATTATCTATCAAATTTACGGACAATATGAGGATATTCAAAATATTTTGCGGTGCTTTGCTCGTGACGCTGTTGCTGGCGGGCTGCCGGAAGGAAGCGGAACAAGCCTGCTTCACCATCCGCAATGAAAACGGGATGACAGCGACGTTCTGTTCGTATGGTGCGCGCCTGATCCGGCTGGAAGTGCCTGCGAAGGACGGTTCCATGAAGAACGTGGTCTGGAGCTGTGCCGATGCGGCGGAATGCATTGCGGATGCGGACTATCGTCAGCCCATTGTGGGCCGCTACGGCAACCGGATCGCCAAGGGCCGTTTTGACCTGGACGGCTATACTTATCAACTTTCTGTCAATGAGGGGGAAAATCATCTTCACGGCGGCGTTGCCGGGTTCGACAAGCGGGAATGGACGATCCAGCCGCTGTCTGACTGCTCGCTGCTGATGTCCCGCGTTTCACCGGACGGCGAGGAAGGCTATCCCGGCAATCTGGAGATCTCCGTGCTCTGCACGCTGACCGACAAGAACGACCTCGTGTTGCAGTACAGCGCGGTGACAGACGCGCCGACCGTTCTTAATCCCACGCTGCACGCCTGGTTCAACCTCCACGGGGACGGTCTTGGCCATACGACTTCGCACATCCTGAAGATCAATGCCGATCATTATACGCCGGTGGACGGGGAACTCATCCCGACCGGCGAGATTGCCCCGGTTGAGGGCACACCGTTCGATTTCCGCGCCGGCAAGCCGGTCACGCCGGAATTCGACCACAATTTCGCGCTTCGCGGGGCATCTGGCGAACCGGCACTCGAGCTCTTCGAGCCGGCCACGGGCATCCTGCTGAAAATCTACACTGACCAGCCGGGCCTGCAGATGTACAGCGGCAAGCCCGACCGCGGACTGGTGCTCGAGACGCAGCATTTCCCGGATTCGCCCAATCATGCGAACTTCCCTTCCACGGTGCTCCGGCCCGGTGAAGCGTACACGCAGACGACCATCTATCATTTTGAAATCAAATAATTATATCGATATGGAAAACAACAAGATGAACCGCCGCGAGGCGATCCGGGCCATGATGCTGGCGGGTGCCGGCCTGGCTGCCGGATCTTCGCTGGTCGCCGCGCCG
>LUZE01000083.1 GCA_001602845.1 Bacteroidales bacterium Bact_13
AAGAAACATGGAACCCCTGCAGGAGAACCTGAAGCTGGCAGTGTCACAGCATGACATCGTCTGGGAGGACGCTCCCGCGACGCTTGCGCGCATCGACGCGCCGGTGCGCCGCTATTGTGAGCGGTATCGTCCCGACGTGCTCCTGCTTCCCGAAGCCTTCTCAGTCGGTTTCACGATGAATCCCGCGGTCGCGGAGCCGGAAGACGGCCCGTCCGCTTCCTGGCTGCGCCGTGTGGCCGCCGATACGGGCGTCGCGCTGGTGGCCTCGATGCCCACGTCGCTGGGGGATGGCCTGCGCGTGAACCGGTGCCGTTTCGTCGCACCGGACGGGCGCGAATGGCACTATGACAAGCGGCATCTCTTCACAACCTCGGGCGAGAGCCCGGCCTATGTGCCGGGAACCCGGCGCTGCACGGTGGACTACCGGGGCTGGAAAATTGAGCTTAACGTGTGCTACGACCTCCGTTTCCCCGTGTGGAGCCGCAATGTGGACTGCGGGTACGACCTGCTGGTGAACATTGCCAACTGGCCCGATTCCCGGATCGATGCCGCCCGCATCCTGCTGCATGCCAGGGCGGTGGAGAATGCCTGCTATGCCGCGTTCTGCAACCGCATCGGCCGCGACACCCTGTGCCGCTACGACGGGCATTCGATGATTGTGAACTATTTCGGACAGGACATAGCACGCCGGCGTCGCGTCGGCGGCGTCCGCTTCTACGAGGCGGTGCTGTCGATGGAGCGCCTGCAGCACTATCGCAGCCGCTTCCCCGTGAGCAGCGATGCCGACAAATTTGAAATCATTACTGAACCTCAACCATAATTGCATTACAGATGAACAAGAAAGCTATGAATATTGTGGCGATCCTCGTGGCCCTCTTCGGTCTCGGCTTCGGAATCGGCTGCCTGATTTCGCTGATCTCCTCGAAGGATGCCCTGAAGGACGGCGAATACAACGTCACGGTCTGCGAGACCACCGACGTCCACGGCGCATACTTCGATTCGACATATGTCGAGGGCGTGGCCGCGAAGACCTCGCTGGCCAACGTCTCCGCATACCTGAAGTCCCTGCGTGAAAACGGCATCGATCCCGTGCTGGTCGACAATGGAGACAACCTGCAGGGTGACAATGCTGCCTATTATTTCAACTACGTAGCCACTGATGTGCCGCACATCTATCCCCGCATCGTTTCGTATCTGGGCTATGATGCCATCATCGTGGGCAACCACGACATCGAGGCGGGACACGGCGTGTACGACCGCGTAAAGGCCGAGCTGACCGTCCCGTACCTGGCGGCGAACGCTGCGCAGGACCGTGACGAAAACGGCACGGCCGACATGGACGAGAACCCGAAGAACAAGCTCGTGACGGATTCCTATTTCCTGCCGTACTGCATGGTGGACCGCGGCGGCGTGCGCATCGCCGTCATCGGCATGACGAACGGGAACATCAAGAGCTGGCTGGGCGAGAAGATCTGGCAGGGCATCGATTTCCAGATCATCCATGACATCGCCCAGCGCCTGATCGATCAGATCGTCGCCAAGGAAAAACCGCACCTGGTGATCCTGGCCGTCCACTCCGGCACGGGTACCGAACTGCCCGACCGTGAGAACGAAGCCCTGTACCTGGCCTCCAGCCTGACCGGCGTGGACCTGGTGATGTGCGGACACGACCATCGCCCGACCGCCCGTGAGGTGGAGAATCCCGCCGGTAGCGTGATCCTGCTCAATGCGGGCACGAAAGCAGCCGTGGTGGGCGAGGCCGATTTCACCCTCACCGTCAAGAACGGGAAGGTAGTGGGCAAGCAGGTGGACTACAAGCTTGTGCCGATGGACAAGTTCCCGGCCGATCCGGACTATGTCGCCGCTTTCAAGGATGATTTCAATGCCGTCAAGGCATTCGCCAACCGACCCATCGGCAAGATCGCCGAGAATATCTTCCTGGCTGATGCGCTCGACGGTCCGTCTTCCTACATCAATCTCGTTCAGACCGTGCAGCTGGCCGCATCGGGTGCCGACATTTCGTTCGCCGCGCCCCTGACCAGCCGCGGCGTGGTGCCGAAAGGCGTGATTGCCTTCCAGGACCTGGTGACGATCTACAAGTTTGAGAACGAGCTCTATCTCGTTGAGATGACGGGGCAGCAGGTGAAGGACTACCTGGAGTACTCCTACGACAACTGGGTGAACCGCCGCGGCCCTTCGTACAACTGGGATTCCGCCGACGGCATCCTCTATGAGGTGAGCCGCAGCGCCCCGGCCGGCGACCGCGTGAAGATCCTGTCGATGAAGGACGGTTCCCCGTTCGACCCGGCTAAGACCTACAAGGTGGCGATGACCTCGTACCGGGCAAACGGCGGCGGCGACCTGCTGACGGAAGGCGCCGGCATCGATCCGACGCAGATGAAGGTGCTCGAGAAATACAAGGACATCCGTTCGATCATCGGGGATTACATCGCCGGGCAGGAAGAGATCGTGCCGGAGGTCTCAACAAATTGGAAATTTGTAAAATAATCAGTATATTCGCCCGATTATTTGCTGTATGGAACAGGACCTGGCAACCCGGCTGAAATCCAAGATCGAGGAACTGGTATCTCGATACGAGACCCTCGCTCGGGAGAATGCCGACCTGAAGACCCGCCTGTCCCGCTGCGAAAAAGAATTGGAAAAAAAGGACACTAAATTAAAAGACGTAGAAAAACAGATAGATACTTTACGATTGAAAGAAGCGTTTCTGGGAACGACCGGGGACAGGACGCAGGCCCGGAAGAAAGTCGCCAGACTGATCAAGGAGATTGATGCGTGCGTAAGCCTGCTGAATGAATGAAACGAAGGAGGGGAGAAAGATGAAACAACGGATCACATTGAAGATTGCGGGGCGTGAGAGCGAGTTCATGGTAGATGCCGAGCGGGAAGAACTGATCAGGGCCGCAGCCGCCCGGATCAACAAGGAGTTTGAAGCCATGCGCTATGACTACAGGAACCAGGATCCGGCCGACGTGCTCAGGATGATCCTCCTTTCGGAAGAGATGAGGCTCCTCGAAACGGAAAAAAGGAACAACCGGGAGAACAACAGTTTGATCCGGCGTTTGGAAGAACTGGACGCAGGACTGGAAGAATACCTCAGCCGTTAGTTTTGCTCTTTGCCAAAATCAACACTACAAATCAAACCGAGCCAACTCGAACGCCAAAGACAGGCCTGGGTGACCCTTCGGGGGATTCTATTTTTATAGGACGTTGGAAGTCCGCGGCACATTCGGAGCTCAAATCTTATTCATTAAGATTTTCGATAGACCAAGGCTAACGGCTTTTTTCAATCGTAAGTATGGAGTAGAATTCATTTTTTACAACATATTTACACCATGTCAACTACACTGATCATCATCTTAACAGCCATCATCTCTGCCGGGATCGGCATCCTTGCCTACGTCCTGGTCAGAAATTTCATACTGAAGGGCAAGAAGGACGAGATCCTCAAGAAGGCGGAGGCCGAGGGAGAAGCCCTGAAGAAAGAGAAGATATTCCAGGCCAAGGAGAAATTCCTCCAGCTCAAGAGTGAGCACGAGGCCTACATCAACGAACGGAACGCGCAGGCGCTGCAGCTGGAGAACAAGCTCAAGCAGCGCGAGTTGACCCTCAACCAGCAGAACGCCGACCTGGGCCGCAAGCAGAAAGAGGTCGAGTCGATGCGCGAGAACCTCAAGAGCCAGATCGAAGTCGCCAACAAGAAAGGCGAGGAGTACGAGAAGCTCCGCGGAAAGGTCATCGAAAAGCTCGAGGAAGTGGCCGGCATGACGGCTTCCGAAGCGAAGAACCAGCTGGTCGAGAACATGAAGGCCGAGGCCCGCACCGAGGCGATGTCCTATATCAACGAAGTGATGGACGAAGCCCGCATCAACGCCGGAAAGGAAGCCAAACGCATCGTGATCAATACGATCCAGCGTACGGCGCCCGAGACGGCCATCGAGAATGCCGTCACGGTGTTCAACATCGACAACGACGAGATCAAGGGCCGCATCATCGGCCGTGAGGGCCGCAACATCCGCGCCCTCGAGGCCGCTACCGGCGTCGAGATCGTGGTGGACGACACGCCCGAGGCCATCCTCCTTTCGTCGTTCGACCCTGTCCGCCGCGAGGTGGCGCGCCTGGCGCTCCATCAGCTCGTGGCCGACGGCCGTATCCATCCCGCCCGCATCGAAGAAGTGGTCGAGAAGGTGAGCAAGCAGCTGGACGACGAGATCATGGAGACCGGCAAGCGCACTTGCATCGACCTGGGCATCCACGGTCTGCACGTCGAGCTGATCCGGCTCATCGGCCGCATGAAATACCGCAGCTCCTACGGACAGAACCTGCTGCAGCACTCGCGCGAGGTGGCCAACATCTGCGCTACGATGGCTTCCGAGCTGGGACTGAACACGAAGGCTGCCCGCCGCGCCGGACTGCTCCACGACATCGGAAAGGTGTGCGAGGAAGATCCCGAACTGCCGCATGCACTCCTGGGCATGAAGGTGGCCGAGAAATACAAGGAGAAACCCGACATCTGCAACGCCATCGGCGCACACCACGAAGAGGTGGAGATGACTTCGCTCATCGCGCCGCTCGTGCTCGTGGCCGACGCCATCTCCGGCGCCCGTCCGGGTGCCCGCCGCGAGGTCATCGAATCGTACATCAAGCGCCTGAAGGATATGGAAGGCATCGCCCTCTCGCACCCGGGCGTCACCAAGACGTACGCCATCCAGGCCGGCCGTGAGCTCCGCGTCATCGTGGGCGCCGAGTCCGTGACCGACCAGCAGTGCGAGGAACTCTCCACGGAGATCGCCCGCAAGATCCAGGATGAGATGACCTATCCGGGCCAGATCAAGATCACCGTCATCCGTGAGACCCGCGCCGTCGCGTTCGCAAAATAGCGCTTGCCATGGAAAAGAAGATAGACATCGAAATCAAGCCCGAAGTAGCGCAGGGCCGCTACTCCAACCTGGCGATCATCACCCATTCCTCCAGCGAGTTCATCCTGGACTTCGCTCAGAACATGCCCGGCATGCCCAAAGTACAGGTCGGCAGCCGCATCGTCATGACGCCCGAGCACGCCAAGCGGCTGCTCGGCGCCCTGAACGAGAACATCCGGAAGTACGAGAGCCAGTTCGGCGAAATCCGGCTCCCGGTCTCGCCGATGATGATGCCGCCCCTGAAACCCGACGCCGAAGCCTGATTTACGCAAAACGAAAAACCTGAACCTGAAATGAATAAGTACCCTCACTACCTGCAAAGACTGCAGGATGCAACCCGGAAATTCTGGAACAAGCCTGCCCTCAACAACATCGGCGGCGAGACGTTCGACTACGCCCAGATGGCCACACAGATCGAGAAGTTTCATCTCGTCTTCGAGAAGCTCGGCTTCAAGAAAGGCGACAAGATCGCCATCTGCGCGCAGAACGGTGCCCGATGGGGCATGGCCTACCTGGCCGTCAACACCTATGAAACGGTGATCGTGCCGATCCTGGCGGACTTTACGCCCGACAGCGTCAACCACCTGGTCAACCATTCCGAGAGTATCGCCCTGTTCACCAACGAGGCAAAATGGAAGAAGCTCGACATTGCGAAGATGCCGCTTCTCAAGCTGGTCATCGACGTGGATACCTGGAAGACGCTCTGGACGGCGGACGATACGGTACAGGCCGTATACGACCAGATGGACGCCCTCTTCGCGGACAAGTATCCCAATGGCTACGGCCCGGACGACGTGCATTTCCCGACCGATAACTGGGACGACCTTTCGACCATCAACTACACGTCCGGCTCGACGGGCGACCCGAAGGGCGTGATGCTCACGTACCGCAACTTCTCCGCTAACGTGGACTACAGCCAGCGTAACGTGCCGGCTGGCGACAAGATGGTCTCCATGCTACCGATGGCACACATGTACGGACTGGTGATCGAATTCATCTATCCGCTCTGCAACGGCACGTCCATCTACTGGCTGGGCAAGGCGCCTACGCCGGCAACCCTGATGAAAGCTTTCGCCGACGTGAAGCCGTACCTGCTGATCACGGTGCCGCTGGTGATGGAGAAGATCTACAAGGGCAAGGTGAAGCCGACCCTCGAGAAACCCGCCGTGAAGTTCCTGCTGAAGGTTCCCGGCCTGAACAACATCATCTACAAGAAGGTCCGTACCGGCCTGGAGCAGGCGTTCGGCGGCAACGTGCAGGAATTCATCATGGGCGGCGCCGCTCTCAATCCCGAGGTGGAGCGCCTGTTCAAGCGCATCAAGTTCCCGTATCTGGTGGGTTACGGCATGACCGAGGCCTGCCCGCTGCTGGCGTACGAGCACTGGACCAAGTATGTGGCCGGTTCGTGCGGCAAGTGCGTGGACGTGGCGGAAGTCCGTATCGACTCGGAAGATCCGCAGCATGTGGTGGGTGAGATCCAGGCGCGCGGCGAGAACATCATGATCGGCTACTACAAGAACCCGGAGGCGACCGCGAATGCCTTTACCGATGACGGCTGGCTGAAGACGGGCGACCTGGGCATCATCGATGCCGACGGCAACATCTTCATCCGCGGCCGTTCGAAGAACATGATCCTGGGACCTTCCGGCCAGAACATCTATCCGGAGGAGATCGAGGCCGTCGTCAACAATCAGCCGTATGTGCTGGAAACCGTCGTCGTCGAGCGTGGCGACAAGCTCGTGGCGCTGGTGTTCCCCGATGAGCAGGCGATTGCCAAGGCGCTGCTCGACGCCGAAGCCAAGGCAGACATCCCGGAGAACATCCGGACCGGTGCGAACCGGCAGCTTCCGGCCTACAGCCAGCTCTACAAGGTAGAGATGATGGACAAGCCGTTCGAGAAGACACCAAAGATGTCGATTAAACGGTTCCTGTATAAATAAAAAAAGCGGCCCGAAGGCCGCTTTTTTTAACCAAGGAATCCCAGCAGCATACCGGCTGCCACGGCGGAGCCGATCACACCGGCTACGTTCGGGCCCATGGCATGCATGAGCAGATAGTTCTTCGGATCGTATTCCAGGCCGACATTGTTCGACACGCGGGCGGCATCCGGAACGGCCGACACACCGGCGTTACCGATGAGCGGGTTGATCTTGTTGCCTTCCTTGAGGAACAGGTTGAAGAACTTCACGAAGAGCACACCTGCGAAGGTGGCGATCACGAACGACAGGGCACCGATGATGAATATCTTGACGGACTCCCAGCGGAGGAATTGGCTGGCCTGCGTCGATGCACCGACGGTGACACCGATCAGGATCGTCACGATGTCGACCATCGGGCCGCTGGCCGTGTTGGCCAGACGCTTGGTCACGCCGCTTTCCTTCAGCAGGTTGCCGAAGAACAGCATACCGAGCAGCGGAATACCCGACGGCACGATGAAGGCCGTGAGCAGGAAGCCGATGATCGGGAAGAGTTTCTTCTCGGTCGGGGAGACCGGACGCGGCGGTTTCATGCGGATCAGGCGCTCCTTCTTCGTGGTGAGCAGGCGCATGATCGGCGGCTGGATCACCGGCACGAGGGCCATGTAGGAGTAAGCGGAGACCGCGATGGCACCCATCAGGGTCGGAGCCAGGCGGGAGGAGAGGAAGATGGCCGTCGGGCCGTCCGCACCACCGATGATGCCGATAGCACCAGCCTGTGCGGCGTCAAAGCCGAGGGCCAGCGAGATGGCATACGCGCCGAAGATACCGAACTGGGCGGCAGCGCCGATCAGCAGCAGCTTCGGATTGGCGATCAGGGCGGAGAAGTCGGTCATCGCACCGATGCCCAGGAAGATCAGCGGCGGATAGAAACCGCGTTGCACGCCCTGGTACAGGATGTTGAGCACGGACCCCTCCTCATAGACGCCGACATTCAGGCCGGCGAAGAGGGGAATGTTGCCGATCAGGATACCGAATCCGATCGGTACCAGCAGCATCGGCTCCCACTCATACTTGATGGCCAGGAAGATGAACAGGCATCCTACCAGGATCATGATGAGATAGCCCCACTCGAAGTTCGCGAACCCGGTGAACTGCCAGAACTGTCTCAGGTTTTCAATGATGTGTCCCATAAGCGTACTATGCGATGATGGCTAACGGTGCGCCCTCGAGGACGGAGTCGCCCTTCTGGACCTTGATCGTGACAGTACCCTCGCAAGGTGCTTCGATGGCGTTCTCCATCTTCATGGCTTCGAGCACCATGATGACCTGTCCCTTCGTCACCTTGTCGCCGTCCTTCACCTTGATCTCGAGCACGACGCCCGGGAGCGGGGAGTTGACGGTGGAGCCGCCGGCAGCAGCGGGCGCTGCAGCGGGCTTGTTGGCGGGAGCCGGACCGGCTGCCGGAGCGGCCGCAGGCTTGTTGACCACGCTGATGGTCTTGGGTTTCGAGATGGGTTTCTCGAATTCGACGTTGTAAGGCGTGCCGTTCACTTCGACCTTGGCCACGTTGTCCTCAACCTCGTCGATGGTAACGTTATAGTTGTTACCGTTGATCTTGATTTTATACTCTTTCATTGTCTTTTCTGGGTTAGGAGGTTATCTTCTTTTGTTGACTTGCGGCGTCTGGCGGAGCGTGTAGATCTTCGAGCTCCACGGCGAGTAGGTACGGTCGGTGTGGTGGAGAGTGACGACGAAACTCTCTTCGTCGTGGTTCTCGTCGTCCTGCTGGTACAGGTGCATAGCCGTTGCGATGGCGGCATAGACCTCACCGGGGACTTCACCATAGGCCGACGTCTTGACGTCCGTTCCGGAAGCGGCTGCAGAGCGCTTCTTGCCGGCGCGGATATTGGCGTTGCCGATGGCCTTGAAGATGAAGTAAAGAAGAATCAGTGCCAGGAACACCACCGACATGGCGGTCAGGGCGAGAACCCAGCCATAGGGGTCGATCTCCTTCATGCGGGTGGGCTTGGCGCCCTTGTCGATCTCATGGTTGTTGGTGCTCGGAGACGTGCGTTCCAGCACGGCCCAGCCGGCACCGTCACCTTCCACGGAACCGATACCGTCTTCCACGCGGCCGAACGAGACGTTCTCGCCCAGGTCGTGGCGGACCGGGATGCGGTCGATGATGGTCTTGCCGTCACCCTTGGTGAAGATGATCTCGTCTGCGTTCGCCAGGTCGAAGGATACGTGGAACGTACCGCGGTACGGCTGGTTGTCCGCCCAGAAAAGAACATGCTGACGCGGCTTGATCTTGGTCATGACGTCGCCGCCCGGGATGGCGTATTTCTTGAGGTTGGCGGGATCGTCGGACAGGAAGCAACCTGCGATGTCCACCGTGCCGTAGGAGGAGTTGAAGAGCTCGAACCAGGCGTTCTGCTGCCCGAAGTCATCCTGGAAGTCATCGGTATTGACGACCAGGTATTCGTTCAGGCGCATCGCATCCTGGCTCTGCGCTCCTGCCGTGAAGCACAGGGTCAAACCGACAATCGCCAAAAACAGTTTCAGATGTTTCATACGTTGCAGGTTTGGTTAGAGAGGCAGGTTGTCGTGTTTCTTGGCCGGGTTCGAGAGCTTCTTGGTGGAAAGCTGCTCGAGGGCGCGGATGATGCGGAAACGGGTGTTGCGCGGTTCGATCACATCGTCGATGTAACCGTACTTCGCAGCGTTGTACGGGTTGCAGAAGAGGTCGTTGTACTCTTTCTTGCGGGCCTCGGCGATCTCTTTCTTCTTCTCGGGATCCTCTTCGGCCTTGATTTCCTTGGCGTAGAGCACTGCGACAGCGCCCTCTGCGCCCATCACGGCGATGTTGGCGGTCGGCCAAGCGTAGTTGATGTCACCGCGCAGCTGCTTGCAGCTCATCACGATGTGGCTTCCGCCGTAGGACTTGCGGAGGGTGATGGTCACCTTCGGAATGGTAGCCTCGCCGTATGCGTAGAGGAGCTTCGCACCGTGGACGATGATGCCGCCGTATTCCTGCTGGGTGCCCGGGAGGAAGCCCGGCACGTCGACGAGCGTCACGACAGGGATGTTGAAGGCGTCGCAGAAACGGACGAAACGTGCACCCTTGCGGGAAGAGTTGATGTCGAGCACGCCGGCCAGGTATTTCGGCTGGTTGGCCACGATGCCGACAGCCGTGCCGCCGAAGCGGCCGAAGCCCACGATGAGGTTCTTCGCATAGTCCTTGTGGACCTCGAGGAACTTGCCGTCGTCCACGATGGCGCCGATGACTTCGTACATGTCGTACGGTGCGTTCGGGCTGTCGGGGATGATCTCGTTGAGGGAGTCTTCCTTGCGGTCGATCGGGTCCTCGGTCGGGACATACGGCGGTTCTTCCATGTTGTTCTGCGGGAGATAGCTCAGCAGTTCACGGATGGTAGCAATGGCATCTTCCTCGGTAGCAGCCTTGAACTGTGCCACACCGCTCTTGGTAGCGTGGACGTTCGCGCCGCCGAGTTCTTCCTGCGTCACGTTCTCGCCCAGCACCTGCTTGACCACGGCCGGACCGGTCAGGAACATATAAGAGGTGCCTTCCGACATGATGATGAAGTCGGTCAGGGCAGGGGAGTACACGGCACCGCCGGCGCAAGGGCCGAGGATGGCGGAAATCTGCGGGACGACGCCGGATGCGAGGATGTTGCGCTCGAAGATCTCGGAGTAGCCTGCCAGTGCGTTGACACCTTCCTGGATACGGGCGCCGCCCGAGTCGTTCAGGCCGATGCACGGTGCGCCGTTCTTCATGGCCATGTCCATCACCTTGCAGATCTTCTGGGCCAGGGTCTCGGAGAGCGAGCCGCCGATCACGGTGAAATCCTGTGCGAAGACATAGACCAGGCGGCCGGCGATCGTGCCGTAACCGGTGACCACGCCATCACCCAGGTAGGTCTTCTTCTCCATGCCGAAGTTGTAGCAACGGTGGGTCATGAACATGTCGAATTCCTCAAAGCTGCCCTCGTCGAGCAACATGTTGATTCGTTCACGAGCGGTGTACTTTCCTTTGGCGTGCTGGCTGTCGATACCTTTCTGGCCGCCGCCCATACGAGCTTTCTCTCTCAGTTCGATAAGCTCCTTTACTTTTTCAAGCTGTTGGCTCATATTGGTCTGGTTTAGATATTATTCTTCTTTCTTCTTCATGCAGAATTCGGTGAGCACGCCCTTGGTGGACTTCGGATGGATGAAAGCAATCATCATCTGCTCGGCGCCCGGACGGGGTGCCTTGTCGATCAGGCGGACGCCCTTCTCTTCAGCTTCTGCGAGGCAGGCAGCCACATCGTCGGTCGCAAATGCCATGTGGTGGATGCCCTCACCGCGTTTCTCGATGAAACCGGCGATGGTGCTCTCGGGGCAGGTGGGCTCCAGGAGTTCAATCTTGGTCTGGCCGATCTTGAAGAAGGCGGTCTTCACTTTCTGGTCGGCTACTTCCTCGACGGCGTAGCATTTGAGGCCGAGTACATTCTCATAATAGGGGATCGCCTCTTCAAGGCTCTTGACGGCGATGCCCAGGTGTTCGATGTGAGTGAGGTTCATGGTTATAGTGTGTTTATGGATTATTCTTCTTCCAGGTTGTGGAAAACGTTCTGGACATCATCGTCCTCCTCGAGTTTCTCGAGTAGCTTGTCGAGTTCGACGCGCTCCTCGGCGGTGAGGTGTTTCATCTCGCCGTTGGGGAAACGGTCGAAGCCGGCGGAAACGAGTTCATAGCCCTTGTCTTCGATAAATTTCTGGATATTGTTGAAAGCGGTGTATTCGCCGTAGATGGTGATGACCTCTTCGGTTTCGCCATCCTTGTTCTCGAATTCGTCGAGGAACACTTCCTCTGCACCGTAGTCGATGAGCTCCAGCTCGAGCTCCTCGATGTCGATGGACGGGTCGTTCTTGATCTTGAACACGCATTTGTGGTCGAACATGAACGCCACGCTGCCGGAGGTGCCGAGGCTGCCGCCGAACTTGTTGAAATAGCTGCGGACATTCGCCACGGTGCGGTTCGTGTTGTCGGTAGCGGTTTCGACGAGGATCGCCACGCCGTGCGGGCCGTAACCCTCGTACACGACTTCCTTGTAATCGGCCTGGTCCTTGTCGGTGGCCTTCTTGATGGCGCGTTCGATGTTCTCCTTCGGCATGTTCTCGCTGCGTGCGGTCTGCAGCAGGGCGCGGAGGCGCGGGTTGCCGGTCACGTCCGGTCCGCCGTTCTTCACGGCGATGGTGATTTCCTTGCCGATCTTGGTGAACGTCTTGGCCATGTGGCCCCAACGCTTGAATTTTCTTTCCTTGCGGAATTCAAATGCTCTTCCCATGGCTGTCGGTTATTTGCTGTTTTCGATACGGGCGATATACTTCTGGATGTCGTAGCCCTCGAGGGTCTGCGGGTACTTCGTCTCGATCTCCTTGTAGAACTTGAGCGCGCCGTCCATGTCGCCCGTTTCCTCGCAGACGAGGCCGGCCTTCAGGAGGTAGGTGGCTGCGAAGGCATTCTCCTCGACAGCTGCAGCCTTCTTGTAGTTGGCCAGTGCGTTCGTGTAGTCCTGCAGGTTGCAGTACGCGTCGCCGATCGCGCAGAGGGTACGTCCCTGCATCACCTTGTCCTTCGTGCTGTATTTCCGGAGCAGGTCGATGGCTTCCTGGTAGTTGCCCAGCTGCAGGTTGCAGATGCCGGCGTAGAAGTACACGCTCTTGCCGCCTTTCTTGCCGTACTGGTCGATGATCTGGTTGAAGCCGAGAATGTTGCCGTCGCCGTTGAGGGCGGCCTCGAAGTTCCCGTCACGGAACTGCTGCTCTGCCGGGAACATCTGTCCCTGTGCTTCCTGCTTGGCCGGTGCCAGCACCCACTTGTTGTATGCGAGGATACCGAGGATGATCACGATGATGGCGATCAGCACCCATTCAATTACTTTCTGGTTCTTTTTGAAAAATTCCTCAACACCGGAGACGGTCGTCGCGACCTGCTCCTGCTGAGCTTCCTGTTGATTGTTCTTTGCCATTTTTTATTGAATTTTTTTGTTCTTTTATTGCCTTTATTCAATCCTGCAAAATTACAATAAATATGGGAATGAACAATATAATTTAGTACATTTGCATCACAAGATTTTAACATGTTTTTAACCAGGATCATCCTTCACGATTTCAAGAATATTCCGGAGGCGGAAGTGTCCTTTTCCCCGAAAGTCAACTGCATATTCGGCAGCAACGGGGCGGGCAAGACCAACCTCCTGGACGCCATCTACTACCTGTCGATGACCAAGAGCTGCTTTTCGTCCTCGGACCAGTATGTATATGCCTACGGCACGCCCGAGGCCACGCTTTGCGGCTTCTACGAGATGGACAACGGAACGGAGGAGAAGATTTCGGTGGCGGTGCGGCGCGGCGGCGAAAAAATCGTGCGGCGCGGCGCAAAGCCCTACGTCCGTTTTTCGGAGCACATCGGGCTGCTGCCGGTGGTGATGGTTTCTCCGATGGACGGAGCGCTGGTCAATGATACAGGGGAGGAGCGGCGCAAGTATCTGAATTTCATCCTGTCGCAGACCGACCGGGAATACCTCGCACACATCCAGGCCTACAACCAGTTGTTGTTGCAGCGCAACCGCCTGCTGAAGGCGGACCAGTTCCCGGAAGAACTACTCGATACATTTACGGAGCGGATGGCTCCGCATGCGGCGGCCGTGCATGATGCCCGGCAGGCACTCTGCGAGGAGTTGCGTCCGCTCATCCAGTCGTTCTACGAGAAGCTTTCCCGCGGCCGCGAGAAAGTGGACATTGAGTACCGGTCCGACCTGGATTCCAGCGGCCTGGAGGAGTTGTTCGCCCGCGAAAGGGAGAAGGAGCGCGTGCTCCGCTATACGACGGCCGGCATCCAGCGGGACGATCTGCTGTTCCGGCTGGACGGACATCCGTTGCGCCGTTGCGGTTCGCAGGGCCAGCAGAAGAGTTTCCTGCTGGCAATGAAGCTGGCGCAGTTCCGTTTTATGCAGCGCATCTACGGGCAGACGCCCGTGCTGCTGCTCGACGATGTGTTCGACAAGCTCGACATGCAGCGTGTGGAGGATCTGCTTGCGCTGGTTTCGACCTTGGATTTCGGCCAGATCTTCCTGACCGACAGCAACAAGGTCCGTCTGGAAAACGTCTCCCGGAGCATCGGGGCCCCGTGCCGCAGTTTCCGGGTGGAGAACGGTAAGATTACGGAAGAATGAAACGTTCCGGCATCCGCAGCATCGGTGAACTGCTCGGCGACTTCGTCCGGGATTCGAACCTGGAGGAAGGTCTGCTGGAGACGCGGGTGTGCGAGGCATGGGATGCGCTCGTCATCGGCTCCGTGGTCCTGGGCAGCCATACGTCCCGCCGCACGTTCCGCGACGGGGTCCTGACCTGCCGGCTGCGTTCTTCCGTGGTGCGCGCCCATCTGAAGCCGATGTCCGGGATGCTCTGCAGTGAGCTGAACCGCCGGTTGCAGGGCGAGTATGTCAAGGAAATAAAACTGCTTTGAGCATGCAATACGGTACAGTCGTCGTAGATCGTGACATCCCGTTCCTGGACGGGGTACTGGAGCCGTGGTTTGCTGTGCGGCGGCTGCCCGGCCGCTGCATGGGAGCGGATGATGTGCGGGATGCCGCGGCGCTGCTCGTCCGGACGCGCACGCGTTGCGACGCCGCCCTGCTGGAAGGATCTTCCGTCCGGCTGGTGGCGACGGCGACCATCGGCACCGACCACATCGACCTGGATTACTGTGCCGCACATGGCATCACGGTGGCTTCTGCGCCCGGCTGCAACGCCGCCGCCGTCGCGCAGTACGTCCGTGCCGCTCTCCGTGCCCTGTCGCTCGACCGTCCCGGCTCCGTGCTGGGGGTTGTCGGGGTAGGGCATGTCGGTACGCTCGTCGCCGAGGTCGGCCGGAAGGCCGGCATGCGTGTGCTGCTGAACGACCAGCCCCGCGAGGCCGTCGAAGGCCACGAAGGTTTCACGCCGCTGCCCGATTTACTGACGCAGG
>LUZE01000084.1 GCA_001602845.1 Bacteroidales bacterium Bact_13
ATCTTGTGCTTCTCGGTGGTCGCCAGGATGAAGATGGCGTGTGCCGGCGGTTCCTCGAGCGTCTTGAGGAACGCGTTGAAGGCCGCCTGCGAGAGCATGTGGACCTCGTCGATGATATAGACGCTGTAGCGCCCGATCTGCGGCGGGATGCGTACCTTGTCAGTCAGCGCGCGGATGTCGTCGACCGAGTTGTTGGAAGCGGCGTCGAGCTCGTGGATGCTGTAGGAGCGGCCTTCCGCGAAGGAACGGCACGACTCGCATTCGCCGCACGGCTCCAGGTCCGGGCCGGGGTTGCTGCAGTTGATGGTCTTGGCGAAGATGCGGGCCGCGCTGGTCTTGCCCACGCCGCGGGGTCCGCAGAAGAGGTAGGCGTGCGCCAGCTGGCCGCGCTGGATCGAGTTCTTGAGCGTCCGGGCGATGTTCTCCTGGCCCATCAGCGTCTCGAAGCTGTTGGGCCGGTACTTCCGGGCAGATACGATGAATTGTTCCATAGCCTACAAATATACGAATTAATTGTCTATTTTTGCCGCATGAATTACACAAAAACATTCGACTGCGGCCTGCGCTTCGCTTTCCGGCGGACACGTTCGCAGGTAGCCTATACTGCGCTGGCCATCCAGTCCGGCACGCGCAACGAGCCCGAAGACCTGAGCGGCATCGCCCACATGACCGAGCACATGCTCTTCAAGGGCACCGCCAAGCGCACCCCGCAGCAGATCAGCAACCGCCTCGAGATGCTGGGCGGCGAGCTCAACGCCTACACCGCCAAGGAGGAGACCGTGCTCTATTCGACTGTCCTGAAGGAAGATACGGCCAAGGCCGTAGACCTGCTCTTCGAGCTGGCCTTCACCTCCACCTATCCCCAGAAGGAACTGGACAAGGAACGCTGCGTCGTCATCGACGAAATCAATATGTACAAGGACTCGCCTTCGGAGTGCATCTTCGAGGAATTCGAGCGACTGCTCTTCGAGCCCGGCACGCTGGCCCGCCCGATCCTCGGCACGACGCGGAGCCTCCGGAAGATCGATTCCGAGGCCCTGCGGAGCTATGTGCGGGACAATTTCCGCCCCGAGAACATGTGCATCTCGATCGTGGGCAACCTCACGCCGCAGCGGGCCGAGAAGATCGCCCTGCAGGCGGTCGCCAAATATGTGCCGGCGGACTATGTCCCCGCACCGCGGCCGCAGCGCCCCACCCCGGCGGACCTCGCGCCCTGCCCCCGGTTCAACAAGGAAGTCGCCAAGAAGAACCACCAGATCAACTGCATCATCGGCACTACGGCCTATTCTTATTACGACGAGCGTCGGATGGAGATGATCCTGCTGGCCAACCTGCTCGGCGGCCCGGGTGCTAACTCCCGGCTCAACCAGAAGCTGCGCGAGAAGAACGCACTGGTCTACTCCGTTGATGCGTCGTTCACGCAGTTTGCCGACGCGGGCTCCTTCCTCATCTACTTCGGCTGCGAGAAGCCGAACCTGGACCGCTGCATCGAGCTGGTGCATGGGGAGCTCGCTCTGCTGCGCGAGAAGCCCCTCAGCGAGAGCGCCTTGCGCGCGGCCAAGAAGCAGTTGCTCGGGCAGCTCGCCGTCGCTTCCGACAACGGCGAGTCGCAGGCGCTGTCGATGGCCAAGAGCATGCTGGTCTTCGGCGAGATCCTGCCCGACGAGGAAGTCCGGCGCCGGATCGAGGCCATCACGCCGGAGAGCCTGCAGCGGGCGGCTGTCTCCGTGCTGGCGGAAGATCGTCTTTCAACCCTGATATTCAAATAGTTCACTATGGACGCACAGGAAAGGTACATCCGTGATTATTCCGCGCCGCAGGGCGACGTGCTCGACTGGCTCGAGCGCGAGTCCTGGCTGCGCACCAGCCACGGGCGCATGGTAGCCGGCCCGGAGGTCGGCGCGTTCCTGCGGCTGCTGGTGCAGGAGATGAAGCCCCGGCGCGTGCTGGAGCTGGGCACGTTCACCGGCTATTCCACGATCTGGATGGCGTCGGCGTTGCCGGAGGGCGGCCGCATCGATACGCTGGAGATCAATGACGAACTGGAAGATCTCATCCGCGAGGCGTTCCGGCGGGCGGGCGTGGCCGACCGCGTCCGGCTGGTCATCGGCGATGCACTCGACATCCTGCCGATGATCGGAGAAACCTACGACCTGGCGTACATCGACGCCAACAAGCGCGACTACGTAGCCTACTACCAGTCCGTCATCGAACTCGTCCGCCCCGGCGGCCTGATCGTGGCCGACAACGTGCTGTGGGACGGAAAAGTCTGCGCCGACGAGCCCCCGCGCGACCAGCAGACGCGCAGCATCCTGGCATTCAACGACCTGGTCGCCGGCGACGACCGTGTAGAAAATTTCATCCTGCCCCTCCGCGACGGATTGAACATCATCCGAAAAAAATAATTAACTTTGATGCGGCATGCCCCGCGTGACATGACGTTAGCGCACCCCGCCTGTCATGATCCGCGTGACCCAACGTTGGCGCACCCCGATTGTCATGCCCGGCTTGATCTGACATTGGCACGCCCTTTTTGTCATGCCCGGCCCCGACCGGGCATCTGAAATGAACGTTTAACTAACTTTTTAATACAACACTTATGGGACTCATCAAAGAATTCAAAGAATTCGCGCTTAAAGGCAACGTGATGGACATGGCTGTCGGTGTGGTCATCGGCGGCGCGTTCGGCAAGATCGTCTCTTCGCTGGTCGCTGACATCATCATGCCGCTCATCGGCGCAATGCTCGGCAACGTGGACTTCACGAAGCTGGCCGTCACGCTCCGCCACGAGGTGCTCGACGCCGCCGGCGAGGTCATCAAACCGGCCGTCAACCTCACCTACGGTAACTTCATCCAGGCTGCCGTCGACTTCATCATCATCGCACTCTGTATCTTCTTCGTGCTCAAGGGCATCAACAAGATGAACAAGAAGAAGGAAGAGCCCGCTCCGGAGCCGACCGAACCGGTCATCCCGGAAGACATCCAGCTCCTCCGCGAGATCCGCGACGAACTGAAGAAGAAATAGCAACGCTCCACCCCTCCCGAAAGCTGCTCCCCTCACCCCGAGTGGGAGCAGCTTTTTTCTGCGCCCCCTCGTTAGCGGCTCCCCCGTCTGCACGCCCTTTTTGTCATGCCCGGCCCCGACCGGGCATCTGAAATCTCCTGCGCCGCCCCTCCTGTCACGAAATCCATGAAAGCGCCGCTTCTTCCCTTTCGAGTAAACATTTTCCAGTGATAAGGCCGAATTCTGTCCGCGAAAGGCAACACATAGATGAATCATCCCTTTCGCGACAGGTAAATGGGATCAAAAGTATTGTCTCCAATCCGCTGAACACTATTAGTGACGGTAGCGTCCCAAAATTCGGCAGGGTACCGTCAAAAACGGCCGATTTTGACGGTAGCGTCCCAAAGAATGGGACGCTACCAGCACTCGGTTCACGAGGGTTATCCTCGCCAGGGCCTGCGGGACCCTCTCTATCCCGCAGCAGCCCTGGCGGGAGATAACCCGCCAGCTGACTTTTGCGCTGCAACGGAAACATCAATAAGTCAGCGCATTATAGACATGCCTCCCCCTCGTGGCGAAGGGGAGGTATGTTTATAAACAGCTGTCAATCAAGTGCGTCCGTTGCAGCGGTTTTCTCCCGTCAGGACGCTGCGGGATAGAGAGGGTCCCGCAGCGCCTGCCGAGGAAAACCG
>LUZE01000085.1 GCA_001602845.1 Bacteroidales bacterium Bact_13
GGAAGCTGAAATGAAGCAGATGATCGCCGATGTGGCGGCCGAAGATATCGAACCGTACAAGGAGGAAGTCTCCAACGAGCCGCTGATGAGCGTGCTCCCGAAGGGTGGCAAGATCAAGAAGACGAAGGATGCTCCTTTCGGCTACAAGAAGTATATCCTTTCCAACGGCGCGACCGTGTACGTGAAGACGACGGATTTCAACAAGGACCAGATCCTGCTCCGTGCATTCAGTGAAGGCGGTATCTCGCTCTATCCGAAGAGCGATGCACTTGCGCTCAAGAACATCGGCGTCTTCACCGAGGGCGGCGTGGGTAACTTCAGCGAAACGGCACTGACCAAGGCCCTGGCCGGCAAGCAGGTGAGTGTCAACCCGTTCATCGGCAACTATGAAGAAGGTGTCACGGCCAGCACGACGCCGAAGGAATTCGAAACGATGATGCAGCTGACGTACCTGTACTTCACGGCCCAGCGCACCGACGAGGACGCCTTCAAGTCCTGGCAGAACAAGATGCGCAGCCAACTCCAGAACCGCGAGGCGCAGCCGCTTTCCGCATTCCAGGATACCCTGAATGCCCTTGTCTACAATAATAACCCGCTCGCAGGCTACATGAAAGCCGCAGAAGTGGACAATGTGGATTACGCACGCATCATGCAGATCGCGAAGGAACGCTTCGCCAACGCAGCTGACTTCACCTTCATCATCACCGGTGCATTCGACGAGGCTACGATGCTGCCGCTCGTGGCGCAGTATATCGGCGGCCTGCCTTCGAAGGGCAAGGCTGAAAAAGCTAAATCGATGGACCTGAGCTTCGCCGGCGGCAACATCGACAGGGAATTCGGCAAGAAGATGGAAACGCCGATGGCCATCGTCCTGTACCTGGAATCCGCCAAGGGTGATTTCAACCTCAAGAACGACCTGACCCTTGAAATCGCGCACCAGATCCTCGACATCATCTACACCGAGGAAATCCGTGAGAAGGAAGGCGGCACGTACGGCGTCAGCACAGACGGCGGTTACAACTACTCGTTCCTGCCCGAGACGCAGTCCTACCTGCAGATTGTATATCAGACAAGCCCCGAAGATTATGCACGCCTGAACGCACGCATCGAGGAGCTGCTCGCAGAATTCGCACAGAACGGTCCTTCGGAAGAGAATATCGCCAAGGTCAAGGACTACATGCACAAGAAACACCTGGAGAATCTCCGCGAGAACCGCTTCTGGTCCAGCACGCTCAAGGATTACCTGAAGTACGGCGTCGACTATGATACCGACTATGACAAGGTGCTGGATTCCATTACGGCGGATGACATCCGTGCGGCCATCGCCAACATCCTGGCTGAGAAGAACCAGACCCGCATCGTTATGTACGGCGTAACCGAGTAAGACTATGAGCCAGCTTCACATCATTGACCACCCGATGATCCAGCACAAGCTGTCGATCATGCGTGATATCCATACCGGTTCCAAGGACTTCCGCGAACTGCTCAAGGAGATCTCCCTGCTGATGGGCTACGAGGTCACCCGTGACCTCCCGCTCGAACCGATTGAAATTGAAACCCCTATGCGGAAGATGACCGCCCGCGTCATCTCCGGCAAGAAGCTCGCCATCGTGCCGATCCTGCGTGCAGGACTCGGCATGGTGGACGGCCTTCTGACGCTGCTGCCTGTCGCAAAAGTCGGCCATATCGGCCTGTATCGCGACGAGACGACGCATAAGCCGGTTTCGTACTATTGCAAGATGCCGTTCGACATCGACCAGCGCCTGGTCATCGTCACCGACCCGATGCTTGCAACGGGCGGCAGCGCATCCGACGCGCTGACGATGCTCAAGAACCTGGGCTGCCAGCATCTTCGCCTGATGTGCCTGGTGGCGGCTCCCGAGGGCGTCAAGAAGCTCCAGAAAGATCATCCGGACGTAGATATCTACACGGCTGCGCTCGATGAGGAGCTCAACAGCGACGCCTATATCCTTCCGGGTCTCGGCGATGCCGGCGACCGTATTTTCGGCACGAAATAAAGACCCCCGATCAAGTCGGGGGTGACGATAAACGTCATTCCCGGCTTGACCGGGAATCTCACTATGGTAGGCTTATATTTTCTTACGGCAGTCCCCCTTGCCCTGTTCATCATCCTTTTGGTGGTGATGGATTCCTTCTCGCTGACCAAGTGGAGCACGTTGCTTTTCACCGTCGTAGCGGGAATGCTGATGTTCCTTGTATCCTGGCTCATATGCCGGATTCCCGCGATCGGAGAAAGCAGATTGCTCGTTTCCATCGTAGAGGAACTCTGCAAGGGCGCGATCCTCTATCTGTTGATTGCGCGGCACAAGGTGGGACTGCTGGGAGATGCCACCATCTACGGTTCGGCCATTGGCGCGGGTTTCGGCCTGCTGTCGAACGTCTTTTATCTGCACGCCCACGGCGGCGCGAATGTCTGGCACACCATTTTCCTGGGTTGTGAGGCGGCTGTGATGCACATCGGCTGTACGTCGCTGCTGGCCATGGCGCTGATCATGGTCCATCAGGGAAAATTCGGCGAAAGCCGGCGGGCGAAAATCCTGGGCACCCTCATCAGCCTCGTGGTGACGATCCTGGTGCATTATATCCATGCGCTCGAGCCCATCAATCCTATCATCCTGACCATCCTGCTGATCATCTATTTTGTCATCAGCAAGCGTTCGCTGTTCAAGAAAAACAGCCGTTTCGTCCACGAATGGCTCGATGAAGGCATCAACAACGAGATCAACCTGCTGGGCGCCGTCAAGCGCGGCGAATTCCATACCACACGGGCAGGGGAGTACATGATGACGCTCAAGGAGCGTTTTGATCCCGAAACTTTCTTCGATATGTTCTGCTATGTGCAGAATTACCTGGAACTTTCCATTGCGGCGCGGAGCAACATGATCCTGAAGGAGGCGGGGATGGATCCGGTACACGATCCGGTGAACCAGACCCGTCTGCAGGAACTGTCCGTGATCAGAAAAAGAATCGGCCCGACAGGCGAGATTGCCCTCAGGCCGATTGTGGACCGCAGCCAGGTGAACCGCTGGGCGCTCACCCAGCTTATTTGATGTCGGGCTGCGCGTTCAGCAGATCCTCCATTTCTTCGGCAGTAAAGGTGACTCCGGCGACAACTCCGTCCGGATCGATCAGGAACATCGTGGGAATCCATTTCAGGCCGTACGCGGCGGAAATCGGGTTCTCTTTCCATTTGATCTGGTTGCAGACCTGCATCCAGGCGATTTCGTTCTCCAGGCCGTAATCGACAAGGGCTTTGAGGTCCGTGTCGAACGAAACGCCGAGGAATTCCACGCCCTTGGGCGAGAAGGCCGTGTACAGGCTCTTGACGGCCGGCATTTCGGCACGGCAGTCCTTGCACCACGAAGCCCAGAAGTCCAGGACGACATACTTGCCCCGGTAATCACTCAGTTTGACGGGGTTGCCCATGATATCCGGCGCCTCGAAATCGGGAGCCTCGTACGTGGGCTCGACAGTCGGAAGATACTGGGTCATGTCGACGGTTTCTTCTTCGACGGGCGGCAGGGGAGCGTGGTTCTTCTTGTTGCCGCAGCCGGTTGCCACCAGCAGGAGCGAAAGCACGATAAGTGCTGAAGCGATACTTCTCATAATTTATTCTATTTCGTTGATATCTATCAAGTTATTGAGGATCGCATAGGCGGTTAATCCAGCCACGGTCCGGATGCCTGTCTTGCGGGAGATGTTCTTGCGGTGCGTAATCACCGTATTGATGGAGATGTTGTGGCGGTCGGCAATCTCCTTGTTGAGCAGGCCCCGGGCCACGCTGACCAGGATCTCCTTTTCCCGGGCCGAGAGCTCTTCCCGCATCTCGTCCCGTCCTCCTTCCGAAGCGTTCCGGACGCCGTAGCCGGGCGATTCGATCATCCGGACCATGGGCTCAAGCACGTTGTCCTCTATGCTGGTATGGCGGTCCAGATCCTGTT
>LUZE01000086.1 GCA_001602845.1 Bacteroidales bacterium Bact_13
TTCAAGCATGTGCTCAATAACAAGTTCCTGTGGTACATCGCACTGGCCAACGCTTTCGTCTACATGGTACGCTACGGCTGCCTGGACTGGGCCCCCACTATCCTTACGGAGAAAGGCATCGATCTCAAGAGTGCCGGATGGGCTTACTTCGCCTACGAATTCGCCGCCATCCCGGGCACGCTGCTCTGCGGCTGGTTGTCCGACAAGCTGTTCCACGGCAAGCGGGCGCTGCCCACGATGCTGTTCATGGCGCTTGTGCTGGTATTCGTCGTCCTGTACTGGGCGTTCATCGACAACCTGACGGTGGTCATCATCTGTCTGATTGGCATCGGGTTCTTCATCTACGGTCCCGTGATGCTGATCGGCGTGCAGGCACTTGACCTGGCCCCGAAGAATGCGGCCGGAACGGCGGCCGGCCTGACGGGTTTCTTCGGCTATTTCTTCGGCACATTCCTGCTGGCCAATACCATCATCGGCCTTGTCGCGCAGCGTGCCGGCTGGAGTTGGACTTTCGCCCTGCTGATCGTCGCCTGCATCCTCGCCATCCTTTTCATGGGAATGACTTATAAAGAAGAAAGAGCTAAATAAAAAAGATGCCCGGTCAAGCCGGGCATGACAAACAACGATGGCCGGAAATATCCGGCCATCTTTTTTAGAACACAAGCAGGAACAAGCCGGCGGCGAGTACACAGCCGACCATCGGGCCGGCAACCGGCACCCAGCTGTACCACCAGCCACTCCCCTTCTTGCCCTCGATGGGCAGCACGGCGTGTGCGCAGCGGGGACTGAGGTCGCGGGCAGGATTCAACGCATAGCCCGTGGTTCCGCCCAACGACATACCGATCGCCATGATCAGGCAGGTCACAGGCCAAGCGCCCAGAGAACCGGTCGCGAGCGCCGTTCCGCCCATGGAGAAGGCATTGCCTTCGGTTCCCAGTGCCAGGATGATGAACACAAGCAGGCAGGTTGCGATTACCTCGCAGAGGAAATTGCGCCAGCCGTTGCGGATGGCAGGCATCGTGCAGAAAGTGCCCAGCATCGTATCAGGCTGGTCTTTCGTAGCCTTGTAGTGGTCTTTATAGAACAGCCAGACCAGCACGGCGCCGAAGAAGCCGCCGAGCATCTGCGCGACAATGTAGCCGATCACCAGGTTCCAGGCGAACTTGCCGGCCACAGCCAGACCCAGCGTAACGGCGGGATTCAGATGTGCCCCGGAGGAAGGACCGGCGACCAGCACGCCCATCATCACGGCGAGACCCCATCCCAGCGCGATGACCACCCAGCCGGCGCCTTTCGCTTTGGAATGATTAAGGGAAGTGGCGGCGCAAACCCCGTCGCCAAAAAGCACGAGCACCAAGGTGCCGATAAATTCTGCAATATACGGATTCATACGTTTAATGATTGATTGTTCTTGAAATTGCATCTTTCCACCCCTCCTTGACAGCGGCCACATCGGCTTCGGAAGGCTTGAATACCCGCTCGGCCTTCCACTGCTGCCGGATTTCATCAAGGGATTCCCAATAGCCGACGGCCAGGCCGGCCAGATAGCAGGCTCCCATCGCCGTCGTCTCCGTCACCTGCGGACGGATGACACAGGTGTCCAGTACATCCGCCTGGAACTGCATCATCAGGTTATTGCGCGAAGCGCCGCCGTCCACCTTGAGCTCTGCCAGGCGGACACCCGCATCCCGTTCCATGGCGTTGACGATGTCCATCGTCTGGAAAGCGATGCCTTCCAGCGCGGCGCGGGCGATATGGGCAGCCGTGGTACCGCGGGTAATGCCGCAGATCACGCCGTGCGCATACTGGTCCCAATACGGAGCTCCCATGCCCGTCAGCGCAGGCACGAAATAGACGCCACCGTTGTCGGGAACGCTGGCAGCCAGCGCCTCGATTTCACCGGAAGAGCGGATGATGCCCAAGCCGTCGCGCAACCACTGTACCACACTGCCGCCGACGAAGATCGAACCCTCGAGCGCGTAGTTCACCGTATCGCCGATCTTCCAGGCAACGGTCGTCAGCAGGTTGTTACGTGAGAGAATCGGCTTCTCGCCGGTATTCATAAGCAGGAAGCAGCCGGTTCCGTAGGTATTCTTCACCGAGCCGGGCTCCGTGCACATCTGGCCGAACAGGGCGGCCTGCTGGTCGCCGGCCATGCCCGCAATCGGGACTTCATGTGCAAAGATCGTGGTCTTCGTATGGCCGTAGACTTCCGAAGAGGAACGGACGGAAGGCATCATCGATGCAGGAACCCCGAGCAGGTCGAGCAGTTCCGGATCCCATGCCAGCGTATTGATATTGAACAGCATCGTACGGGAAGCGTTGGAAACGTCCGTCACGTGGACCGTTCCGCGGGTGAGTTGCCAGACCAGCCAGCTGTCCACGGTGCCGAAACGAAGCTTCCCGGCTTCCGCCTTCTCACGCGCGCCCGGTACGTTGTCCAGGATCCATTTGATCTTGGTGCCGGAGAAATATGCGTCGATGATCAGGCCGGTCTTCTCGCGGATCTTGTCGACCAGTCCCTGTGCCTTCAGGCTGTCACAGAACTCGGATGTACGGCGGTCCTGCCAGACAATGGCGTTATAGACCGGCATGCCGGTCTCCGCATCCCAGACGATGGTCGTTTCACGCTGGTTGGTAATGCCGATGGCGGCGATGTCCTTTCCATTGATGCCGATCTTGGAAATGGCTTCGGCAATGACGGCCGCTTCCGACGACCAGATTTCCATCGGATCGTGTTCCACCCAGCCGGGCTTCGGGAAATACTGCGTGAACTCCATCTGCGCGGTGGAGCGGATGTTGCCCTCGTGGTCAAAGACGATGGCGCGGGAGGAACTGGTTCCCTGGTCCAGCGCCAGGATATATTTGCTCATAGTGGATTGATATTGGTGTTCTGGTTACATTTTACAAATATAATAAAAACAAATGTAGTATCTTTACGACAAATTAGATTTTATCTGTTTCGATATGCCGATTAAAACGATGTCCTGGCTCAAATGGGTCCTGCTGCTCATCGCCAGCTTCTTTCTCGCTCTCATCCTGGATATCCTGGGAGGCCTGGGCATGAAGGTGGGTCCCTGCTGGCTGCGCTGGCTGCTGGCGGTTCCCGAGGCGGTGTTGATGCTGGTACTCTATGCGCAGGCCGTCAAGTTCATCGAGAAAGAACCGGCACACGACCTGCCGCTGCACCGGCTGGCGGGACAGACCGGCATCGGACTGGCCATCGGCGTCGGCTATTTCATCCTCGTCGTCGGGACGATGGCAGCCTTTGGCGCATATCGGATCAGCGGCATCGGAACGGACTGGCAAGGCATCGTCAATTCCTTCATTGGCTGCATGTTCACCGGTATCGGCGAAGAGATCGTCTTCCGTGGCGTCGTCTTACGCTGGCTGGACGAGCGGCTGGGATTCGCCGCCGCGCTCATCCTCTCCGCCCTATTGTTCGGTGTGATGCATATTGCCAACCCCGGGGCTACAGTCTGGTCGTCGATCGCCATCGCCATCGAAGCAGGCCTGCTGCTGGGAGCCGCCTACAAGTTTTCCGGCACGCTCTGGTTGCCGATCGGCATCCACTGGGCGTGGAATTTCACGCAGGGAAGCATCTTCGGCCTGCAGGTTTCGGGCGGCGATCCCCGACCTTCGCTCTTCGTTCCTTCCGTCGACGGACCAGCCTGGCTGACAGGCGGAGATTTCGGCCCGGAAGCATCTGTTATCGCCGTCATCTTCGGCGCCCTGCTTTCTGCCTGGTTCATTTACCGCCATGCACGTTCTCATTGACGAACTACGCGAAACGCACAACCTCCCCGACGAGGCCATCCGGCAACTGCTGGAAACCGGAGACGGATCCGCTGTGCAGTATCTGCACGACAGCGCCCGGGAAATATCCCAAGGAGCATTCGGCCGGACCGTCAAGCTCCGCGCACTCATCGAGTGGAGCAACGTCTGCCGCAACGACTGTCTGTACTGCGGCATCCGGCGCAGCAATACCGGCGTTACGCGCTACACCCTTGCAAAAGATGAAATCCTGGCCTGTTGCGAGCATGCCTGGAACCTGGGGCTGAAGACCTTCGTGCTGCAGGGCGGCGAGAATCCCGCTGCAGCGAAAGCCCTTGCCCCGACCGTAGCCGAGATGCGGGCTTCCTGGCCCGAAGCGGCCATCACGCTTTCGCTCGGGGAACTCCCGTATGACACCTACGCTCTTTTACGGCGCAGCGGAGCCAATCGTTACCTGCTGCGGCACGAAAGTGCTTCCCCCCGGCTCTATGCCCGCCTTCACCCGGCGGAAATGCGGCTGGAAAACCGGCTCGCCTGCCTGCGTACACTGCGGGAACTTGGCTATGAGACCGGTGCCGGAATGATGGTCGGAGCGCCTTTCCAGACCGTGGAAGACTTGGTGGAAGACCTCCGCTTCCTCCATGATTTTCAGCCCGATATGGTCGGCGTAGGACCTTTCGTCCCCCATCCCGACACACCGCTGGGCACATCTCCCGCCGGCAGCGTCAGTCTGACCCTGCGCATCTATTCCATCCTGCGGCTGATGCTTCCCCACGCGAACATCCCGTCCACCACCGCACTCTCCTCCCTCCGGGCCGACGCCCGCACCGCCGGTATCCTGGCCGGGGCCAATGTGCTGATGCCCAACTTCACACCGCTGCGCGTTCGCGCCTCCTACGACCTGTATTCCGGAAAGAATGCTTCGGGCGTCGAGGCCGAAGAGAACCTGCAGCGAATCCAACAAGAACTCAACAAGATCCAATATAGCTATGTATAATCCTTCATCAACCCACGCCGACGAATTCATCGACCATGCCGAGATCCTCTCGACGCTCGACGAAGCAGCCCGCGAAAGCGGGAACCTGGAACGCGTAAAGGCCATCCTGGAAAAAGCCGCCCGCTGCAAAGGCATCAGCCACCGCGAAGCGGCCATCCTGCTGGACTGCAACGATCCCGAACTCGAAGCACAGATCTTCGCGCTGGCAGAAAAGATCAAACAGCAGTTCTACGGCAACCGCATCGTGCTGTTCGCGCCGCTCTACCTGTCGAACTACTGCATCAACGGCTGCGTATATTGCCCCTATCACCTGAAGAACAAGACGCTGCCGCGCAAGAAACTCTCCCAGGAAGAGATTGCCGAAGAAGTGCGCGCGCTCATCCGCACAGGCCACAAGCGCCTCGCCGTGGAGGCCGGCGAGGATCCCGTCCACAATCCGCTGGAATACATCCTCGAATCCATCAAGACCATCTATTCGGTCAAGGAGGGCGGCAATTCCATCCGGCGGGTGAATGTCAACATCGCAGCCACGGACGTGGAATCGTACCGCAAGCTCAAGAATGCCGGTATCGGCACCTACATCCTTTTCCAGGAAACCTACAACCGGGCGGAATATGAGAAGTTGCATCCCACCGGTCCCAAGAGCAACTATGCATGGCATACCGAAGCCATGGACCGCGCCCAGGAAGGCGGGTGCGACGACGTGGGCATCGGCGTACTCTTCGGCCTGGGCGGCTACCGTTACGAGCTCGTGGGCCTGTTGATGCACGCCGAGCACCTGGAGGCGCGCTTCGGCGTCGGCCCCCACACCATCAGCATGCCCCGCATTTGCCCGGCTGACGATGTATCGCTCGACAATTTCCCGGACGCCCTGCCCGATGCCATATTCCGCAAGATCGTGGCTGTGCTCCGCGTGGCGGTCCCCTACACCGGCATGATCATCTCCACCCGCGAATCGGCCCGTATGCGTGCACAGCTGCTGGCCTGCGGCGTATCGCAGATCAGCGGCGGCTCCCGCACCAGCGTGGGCGGCTACACCACCGAAGAGCGGCACGACGAGACCGCACAGTTCGACGTCTCCGACACACGCCCGCTCGACGAGGTCGTGCGCTGGCTCCTTGAGACGGACCACATTCCGAGTTTCTGCACGGCCTGCTACCGCGAGGGCCGCACGGGCGACCGCTTCATGGCCTTGTGCAAGAGCGGCAAGATCAGCCTCTGCTGCACGCCGAACGCGCTGATGACACTCAAGGAATATCTCATGGACTACGCTTCGCCGCAGACGCGTGCCGAAGGGGAAAGGCTGATCGCCGCCTCGCTCGGCGACATTCCGGAAGGTCGGGTCCGCGAAAAGACCATCGAACGGCTCGCCCGCATCGAAGCCGGCGAACGTGATTTCCGTTTTTAATATGTCGGGTATTATTGCTATGTCCTGTATTCCCTTTCAAGACCGTCTGCGCCCACGCAGCCGTGAGTGGGAGGGGCCCAAAGCACAGCTTTGGGAGGGATAGGACCCGAAGGGTCCGTAGTCTTGAAAGGGAATACAGGACAAGCAATACCCGACATGGCAATAAACAAAACACAAATGGAACGAATTCATATCGCCTTTTTTGGGCCGACGAATAGCGGCAAATCGACGCTGGTGAACACCATCGCGGGCCAGCCCGTGTCGCTGGTCAGCGACGTTCCCGGGACGACGACCGACCCGGTCCGCAAACTGATCGAGCTGCCCGGCCTGGGGCCCTGCGTGCTGATCGACACCGCCGGCCTGGATGACGCGTCCGTCCTGGGCGCCGAACGCCGCCGGCTGACACTGTCCATCCTCGACGAGACGGACGTCGCGGTCTACGTGTGGCCCAATGCCGTTGATGCCCCCGATTCTGGGACATCGAGCGCATTCGCCGATATGATTCGTTCGGCAGACATTCCCGTCGTCAGCTACAGTCGTGGAGAGACCGTCGACGACCTCCTCCAGCGCATCGCGGCTGCCGTCCCGAAACAGGAAGAACGCTTCCTGACCGGCAACCTGGTCAAATCCGGCGATACCGTACTGCTCGTGATGCCACAGGACAGCGAGGCGCCCAAAGGACGCCTTATCCTGCCACAGGTACAGGTGCTCCGCGAACTGCTCGACCGCCGCTGCAACGCCCTCTGCTGCACGCCCGACACCCTGCCGGATGCACTGGCGCGGCTGAAAGAGACCCCGGACCTGGTCATCACCGACGCATCGGTTTTCCGGGCCGTGGACGCGGCGCTGCCCGCCGGTACGCCCCTGACGGCCTTCTCTGTCCTGCTGGCCGCTGCCAAAGGCGACATCCGGACTTTCGTCGAAGGCGCCTGTGCCATCGACACGCTGCGGCCGGATGCCCGCGTGCTGATTGCGGAAGCCTGCACGCACGTTCCTGATACGGAAGACATCGGGAGGGTGAAGATTCCGGCGCTGCTGCGCAAGAGAATGGAGATGCCCGGTCAAGCCGGGCATGATAGCTTGCTAGCGCGGCATGACACGATAAAGATAGTCATCGCCGCAGGAAACGCCTTTCCGGAAGACCTGTCACCTTACGACCTGATCATCCACTGCGGCGCCTGCATGGCGACCGGCCGCGTGGTACGGGCGCGTACAAGAAGGGCACTCCTTGCGGGAGTGCCCATCACCAATTACGGTATCGCCCTGGCCAAACTGCAGGGAATACTCGACCGGATCGTTATTCCCGGCTAGCAAACTCGTCTACGATCTTGCGGATGTCCGCCGGATTCAGACGGCCATACACCTTCTCGGCGATGGTCGCCACCGGTGCCAGACCGCAGGCGCCCACGCAACGCAGGCAGTCGAGGGAGAACTTGCCGTCAGGCGTGGTCTCTCCGACATCGATGCCCAGCACGCGCTTGAATTCCTCCAAGAGCTTGTCAGCACCGCGTACGTAGCATGCCGTTCCCAGGCAGACGGAAATCGGGTACTTGCCCTTCGGCGTCATCGAGAAGAACGAATAGAACGTCACCACGCCATACACTTTCGAAGCCGGAATGCCGAGCTTCCGGGCGACGACGCGCTGAACGGGCTCGGGAAGATATCCCAACCGGGACTGGCACTCGTGCAGGATGGCGATCAGTTCACCGGCGTCATTGTTGAATTTGTCGCAGACCTCCTCTATCTGACGGACGGCCTCGCAGGATAATTTCATCTCACTCATGACTTCTAATCAATGGATTTGTTGAAATAATGTGTATGGAGCAGTTGCTCGGAACGTTCGCTCAGCGGCTCGCCCAGATATTCCTCGTACAGCTTGATGATGTCGGGGTTCTTGTGGCTCATGCGGATGGGCTTGCCCTCGTCCTCGCGGTAGATGGCCTTGGCGCGGGCCTGCAGGATTTCGATGTTTCCGTGGTGATACGGCTGTCCGGCGCCGCCGATGCAGCCACCTGGGCAGGCCATCACCTCGACCACGTGGTAATCGAGTTCTCCCTTGCGGAGACGGTCCATCAGGATGCGGGCGTTGCCCAGGGTGTGGGCCACGCAAACCTTGAGAGGGAAACCGTTCAGGTCGATCGTCGCTTCCTTGATGCCTTCCAGGCCGCGGACCTCCGTGAACTCGAGCTTCGGGAGCTCCTTGCCGGTATACACTTCGTAAACCGTACGCAGGGCAGCCTCCATCACGCCGCCGGTAGCACCGAAAATGGCACCGGCACCCGAAGATTCGCCCATCGGCGTATCGAAGTCGGTGTCGGGAAGGTCGGCGAAACGGATGTTGGCGCGCTTGATGAGTCGTGCCAGCTCACGGGTAGAGATGGAATAGTCCACGTCGGGCTGTCCGTCCGGGCAGAATTCCTCACGCTCGCACTCGTATTTCTTGGCCAGGCAAGGCATGATCGAGACGACCACCACCTTCTTGGGATTGATGCTCCGCTTCTCGCACCACCAGGTCTTGGCAATTGCGCCGAACATCTGGGCCGGTGACTTGGCCGAAGACGGATAATCCAGCAGATCCGGATAATTGTGCTCGAAGAAATTGACCCATGCAGGGCAGCACGAGGTCATGATCGGCAGCTTGACGCTCTTGTCGCCTGCCAGGAATGCCTTCAGACGCTTCATGATTTCAGCGCCTTCCTCCATGATGGTCAGGTCGGCGGCGAAGTCGGTATCGAATACCTTGGTAAAGCCCAGCTGCTTGAGGGCGGAAACCAGCTTGCCGGTCACGATGGTGCCGGGTTTCATGCCGAATTCCTCACCGAGGGCTACGCGGACGGCCGGAGCGGGCTGTGCAATGACGATCTTGTTCGGATCGCAGAGGTCGTCCATCAGACGGTCGGTATTATCGCGCTCCGTCAGGGCGCCGGTCGGACAGACCGCAACGCACTGGCCGCAATAGGTGCAGTTCGTATCCTTGAACATCCGGTCGAAGGTCGGAGCGATGGTGGTGTCGAATCCACGGCGGACGGCTCCCAGCACGCCCACGGACTGGACATTGTTGCAGACGCTTTCGCAGCGGCGGCAGAGGATGCACTTGTCCATGTTGCGCGTAATGGCGGCCGTGACCTCCTTCTTGCGGGTTGACTGCTCACCGCCCGTGAACGGCATCGTGCGGATATTGAAACGCATGACAAGGCGCTGCAATTCGCAGTCGCTGCACTTCGGGCAGGTCAGACAGTCATTCGGGTGGTCCGAAAGCATCAGTTCCGCAATGGTCTTGCGGGCGCGGATCACGCGGGCGGAATTGGTATAGACTACCATTCCTTCGGTACACATCGTGGCGCAGGAAGGAGCCAGGTTGCGGCGTCCCTCCACTTCCACCACACAGATGCGGCAGGATGCAGGATTGTTCTTTACACAGGTTCCCTTGAGGTCGATATGGCAGAGCGTGGGGATGGCGATGCCCACGGATTCCGCTGCATCGAGGATCGTTGTTCCGGGCGCCACGCTCACTGTGCGTTTGTCTATGGTCAGATTGATCTTCTTCATAGTGCTTCTAGATTACGGAGATGGCACCGAAATGGCAGCGCGACAGGCACATGCCGCATCGGATGCAGACATACGGATTGATGACGTGAGGCTTGCGGCTCTCGCCCATGATGGCTTGTGCCGGGCAGGACTTGAGGCAAGCGGAGCAGCCCTTGCAACGCTGCGGGTCGATGGTGTAGGTCAACAGGGCCTTGCATTTCTTCGCACGGCACTTGTGGGCACGCACGTGCTCCACATACTCGTCGCGGAAGTTGGCGAGCGTCGAAAGGACCGGGTTCGGCGAGGTTTGTCCCAGACCGCAGAGCGCCGAGTCCTTGATGACCGTGGCCAGGTTCTGCAGCATGTCCAGATCCTCCATCTGGCCCTTGCCTTCCGTAATGCGGGTGAGGATTTCGAGCATCCGCTTGTTACCGATACGGCAGGGCGTGCATTTGCCGCACGACTCACCCACCGTGAATTCCAGATAGAACTTGGCGACCGAAACCATGCAGTCGTCCTCGTCCATCACGATCATACCGCCCGAACCCATCATCGATCCGGCAGCCGTCAGGCTTTCGTAATCGATGGGGATGTCGAGGTGTTTCTCCGTCAGGCAGCCGCCGGAAGGACCGCCCGTCTGTACAGCCTTGAATTTCTTGCCATTCTTCACGCCGCCGCCGATATCGTAGATGATCTCACGCAGGGTGGTTCCCATCGGGACCTCGATCAGGCCGACGTTGTTGATCTTGCCGGCCAGGGCGAACACCTTCGTGCCCTTCGACTTCTCCGTACCGATCGACGAGAACCATTTCGGTCCGCGCGTCAGGATCACGGGGACGTTGGCCAGCGTCTCCACGTTGTTCACGTTGGTCGGCTTGCCCATATAACCTGCTTCAGCGGGGAACGGCGGCTTGAGCGTCGGCTCGCCGCGCTTGCCTTCCATCGAATGGATGAGGGCCGTCTCCTCACCGCAGACGAATGCACCTGCGCCGTAACGGATCTCGATGTCGAAATCGAATCCGGAACCGAGGATATCCTTGCCCAGCAGACCGTATTCACGCGCCTGTGCGATGGCGATGCGCAGTCGCTCGACAGCCAGCGGGTATTCCGCACGGATGTAGATCAAACCATGGTGTGCCTCGATGCAGTAACCGCAGATCGTCATGGCTTCGACGATCGAGTTGGGGTCGCCCTCCATGATGGAGCGGTCCATGAATGCCCCCGGGTCACCTTCGTCGGCGTTGCAGACCACATACTTGTCTTCCGCCTTGAACTTGCGGGCGATCTCCCACTTCGTTCCCGTCGGGAAGCCGGCGCCGCCACGGCCGCGGAGACCGGACGCCTTGATGTCGTCCAGGACATCCTGGCTGTTGCGTTTCAGGCTTTCGGCAAGGGCCCGGTAGCCATAACGGGCGATGTACTCGTTGATGTCTTCGGGATTGATCACACCACAGTTGCGGAGCGCGACGCGCATCTGCTTGCGGTAGAAGTTCATGTGCTTGGAGTCATTCACATGCCGGCCGGTTCCGGGGTCGAGGTACAGGAGCCTTTCCACCCTGTTGCCGCCAATGATATGCGATGTTATGATCTCCTCGACGTCGGCCGGGCGCACAGACGTGTAGAAAGTGTTGTCAGGCATGATCTTCACGATCGGGCCTTTCTCGCAGAATCCGAAGCAACCGGTCACGATCACGTCCACCTTGTCGGCGATACCGTGTTCCTGGATCGATGCGCGGAAGTTTTCAACGATCTTTGCACTTTCAGAAGCCTTGCAACCCGTTCCGCCGCAGCAGAGAATCTGGATGTGCGGCGTCCCCAACTCCAATCCGCAGGGGGCCACCGTACCGGAGCGCTTGTTAGTCTCCCTGACGGACAGCGCTTTAGCCGCTTTCCGTCGGATGCCTTCTAGAGCATCGGCTGAGTTGATTTTCATTATGATTTGAAACGAAATTGTTTATTCTGACTACGAAAGTAATCAAAAAACCGCAATACTGCAATTATTATTATTGTGTAACGACAAAACTCATCGATCCGGACATCAGTTCCGAGGACCCTGTCCGGTCCATCGCACGGACATAGACCGTCAGGACATGCGTTCCGATGGCATAGTCCCGGGCGCCGATTTCATCGCCTCCATTGTGCGGGGCGCCGCCATCCACGGTAAAGTATTCCATATCTCCGGGATGCCCTTCGTATCTTGAGCCATCGTTGTATACCAGGGCGAAATTGGGCTTTTCCTGCCGCTCCGAAGCCCAGGAAAGCGTAGCGGGGAATACAGCCTCGACGCGGGCGGCGTACTGTTTTCCGAGCAGGAAATCAGACATGGCGCCGAACGATCCGTAGGTCACCGAAAGCGTCCGGAG